>MGOM01000082.1:44743-51555 GCA_001797105.1 Chloroflexi bacterium RBG_19FT_COMBO_62_14 | reverse complement strand
GTAGGTGAAGGGTGTGGCGCGGACGCGGCCGACGATCGTCCCAAAGGTGTTCTCTTTGCCCACGGTGCCGGCGATGATCGCCTGGTAGTCCATCGTGGGGATGTCGTCAACGGCGATCGACTCTTCGACGAAGATGTCCTTGGGCAAATTCGAGCAGTGGAAGACGACGGCCTTGTCGGGATCGTCGCCGTAGTTGTTGTTCCAGTCCACGAGAGCACTCGGTTTTCCGCTGGCCAGGACCATGGCGTACATGCCGACCACACCGGCGACGTCCGTCTCGCAGGCCGACGGCATCAGGCCGTTGCTCATCATGCTCATCAACGTGCATGGGACCACGCCGTAGAACTCCTCCATCGCCGTCCAGCACTGCACCGCCGTGGCGTCGATGGCGTTGTCGGCCATCCAGCCTTCGATCACCACGCTCAGCCGGGCCATCTTGGTCAGAGAGTCGGACGGGATGCCCTTCGTCGGAATATAGGTCTGGATTTCTTCCAGTTTGGCCTTGACCAGGCCGTCGCCGTTTTGGATCTTCCTCGCCCGGCCGAAGATCTCGGAGAGATCGATCGTCTCGACCGAGATACCCGCCCGCTCGAGGATCTTCTCGCTGTAGCGCACCGTCTTGAATGCCGCCGGCCGCGCCCCGATCGCTCCCAGCCGGGCCGACTTCAGCCCGCGCACCATCCGGCACATCCCGGCGAAGTTCTTCAAATCGGTAGCGAACACCTGGCTCTCGGGGTCGACGGTGTGCAGTGCCGTCAACGAGTATGGGATGCCGTACTGGGTCAGGTTGTTGCAGGCCGACATCTTGCCGCAGAATGCGTCGCGCCGGTTGGCCGAGGTCATCATTCCGGGATCGTCCGGGAAGGCCTGGATCAGCACCGGCACGTGTAGATCGGCCCAGCGCAGGGCGTTGGCGATGGCTGTCTCTTCGCCGAAGTTGGGCAGGGTGACCAGGATGCCGTCGATCTCGTCCCGATGAGCCTTGAAGAGGTTGGCGCAGCTGCGCGAATCCTCCAGGCTGAAGACCGCCCCGAACTGCGTCTCTTCCGGCGTCAGACAGACAGTCCGGATCCCTTCCCGCTCGAGAACCTTGAGGATCGTCTTACGGCCGCTGTCGCATAGATGGGACGGGAAGAACCCCCGGTTTCCGACTACAACGCCCAGAGTGACCGGGCTAAGTTTGTCTTTCATGATCTCCTCCGGCCGGGTTCCAAGACTACTGCCGGCATACGGGCTTCAATCCTCGACCATTCCCCATGAGGGCTACTTATCGGCAACATCGACTGCGTAGTACGAGAAAAGACGTGCCTTTCCTGTCTCAACACTGAGCATGATGTAGAAACCCTTGACGTCTTGAGGGACGGCAACTTCCGTCGTCCATTCTGCCATGTCTCCGGCCGGCGTGATCGGCACGGATACGATGTCCGGGGTCTCATAGTAACCGTAGAGGATGCCGTCTTCCCCGGCAACCGGTGGGCTGCCGATGTGAACGTAGGTAGGGTACTCACCGGGGTTGGAAGTTTGCCAGGTGAATTGTAGGCCAGTATCGGTGCGCTGGATATCGACGAGGCTTAGGGTGACCTTGTTGATCGCGAGGATCGGGGCCGTAGGGTCCTGGATCAATCCGGACAATTCCTGGCCGATCGGATAGGTCAGATCCTGGGTCACCTGGTCAAGCTCGACTTCCAACGTGGTGTCGACTCGGCCTTTGTCCTGTTCGTAGTAATTGTACTGCCCGGTGACGTAGCTGTAGTTGATGGCAAGTTTCGACCCGGGAGCAGCCTCAGCGCTCTTGCATTCCACAAAGACGAACTGGGTCTTGGGCTCGGCTTTCGTTCCTGCAATGTAGCCCCGGATCTGGAAGCCGGGAGCCAGGCGGTGTCCGCCGCTATTGACAAACACCGTGTCGCAGTCGACCGACTCTCCGCCGGATGTCAGCACGGCCGGCTCACCTTCGGCGGCTTTCATGGCGCTCCAGTCGCCGGTGTCATTGCGCAGGGCTAGCTCGATGTGCAAATCCCCTGTATCGGACTTCCCCACACGCGTGGCGACCGCGCTCCAGCCTTCGGATCCGGTCGATCCCTGGGTGTCCAGGTCCTCGGGCAATACGATATAGGCGCAGGCAGGGATGACAATCGCGGATGCCAGGAGGAATGCAACAAACGACTTCCTTCTGTCCATCTCATTTGTCCTCATCTTCATGGAGACCGCCGGCGGCTGACCCACTTGCCAACCCTTTCTCCGATACGCGTGAGCCGGTGAAAGTTGGAGGAGCCGGCAAAGTCCTGCTAAAGCCTGCTGACGGGGAGCGTTACAGCCCTCGGTCCGGCTAAGGCGTCACGACGAATTTCGGGACAATTCCCTTGACCAGGGAGACGACCTGCCAATAATCAGCCGGAGCATCCGTTCCACCATCGACGCCCTTCACGGTCTTTTCCTGGCCGTCATCCGCTACCGTGAGATAGTACCCATAGCATTGCCCGCATGGCGTATGCCAGGTGTTGTACATCTCATCTGTGAACCACCCATAGTCACGAATGCCGGTGAGCAATTCTCCCACCTCGGCCGGTGTTGCCTGTTTCTCGATCTGGCTCACACCATCGTCTCCGACGATTCGCCCATCAGGGAAGATGGCATAGACCTCATCGATGCAACTCGGCCCGCCGTTGCGCTCGTAGGTAATCACCGCTCCCTGTTCCATGAAACTCACAGCCTGCTCTTGCCGGAACGGCTTGAGTTGGCACTGCTCGGCATCCGCCGTAGCTGCTGGCCCACCGGCTGCGGGAGCGGAGTTGATAACCACCGCGGCCATGACAGCGATGACAACGACTGCACCGGCGCCAAAGGTCAGCGCTCGCCTTCGGCGCCGTGCGGCGGCCCATCTCGACGCACCGGCCTCCAGCGCCCGTCGACGGCCGACCTTCCGCGCCGCCAGAATGCTCTGCACGCCGATGAACATGAAGGTGAGCAGGCCGATGACGATTCTCGTCCACCAGGAACTCAGCGCCCCGTTGAACTGGATCAGGGTCTGGGTGATGCCGAGAATCAGCACGCCGAACAGCGTACCGAACACATACCCCACGCCGCCGGTGAGCATCGTTCCGCCCATCACTACCGAGGCGATGACGTTCAACTCGAAGCCGGTCGCATACAGGCCGTGACCGGAAGCCACGAAGATCGCCCAGGAGACCCCGGCAAGCCCCGAGCAAAACCCGCTTATCGTGTATACCAGGACTTTGGTCGTGTCGACCGGCAAACCCATCAATCGAGCAGACTGTTCATTGCCTCCAACGGCGTACATGGCGCGGCCAAAGCGCGTTAGGTGGGCCGTGTACATCGCCGCTGCCAGGATGATGAACGATACGATGACGAATATGGAAACGAAATCCCCTTGCTGGGCGACCGGATCGCTCAATCCCGGTATCAAGATCCGCGTCTGCCCAAGAATGTGAAAGGTCCGGTCATGGATGGCGATCGCATCATCGCTGATGAAGAAGCTCATCCCACGCGCAAACCACATTCCGGCCAGGGTGGCGATAAACGGCTGGACCTTCAAGTAGGCGATGAAGCCTCCCATGACGGCGCCCAAGGCCATCCCCATGACCAGCATCACGAGGATGACGAGCCAGGAGTTCCAGCCGGCGCGAAGCAGCGCGGCCGAGGCGACCGTCGTCAGCGCCACCACGCCGCTCACCGACAGATCGATCCCGCCCGAGATGATGACGAACGTCATCCCGACGGCGCTGATCAAGAGAAAGGTGTTGTTCCGCAGGATATTCAGGAAGACCTGCGGATCGCGCATCCCCGGATAGAGCACGGCTCCGAACCCATATGCCGCCAGAGCCAGCACGGCCGTCGCCGTCAGGGGTATGAACTTCTGATTGCGGGAAACAAAAGCGCCCACTCTTTGCATCATGGCTAAGTTTCTCGCTGCGCCGCAATTCCCCGAATGAGGCTTCTGGCTTGTTCCGAATACAGCAGGATCACAAGGATGACCACCACTCCCTTGATGGCCTGAAGGGCAAATGCCGGAACGCCGAGGGCATACATGGAGGTGGTGACGGCCTGAATGACCACTGCCCCGACCAGGCTGGCCAATAGCGAGAACCGACCCCCGGCGCCCAACAAGGTGCCGCCGATGACGACCGCCAGGATGGCGTCCAGTTCAAGTGTCAGCCCGATATTGTTGGCATCCGACGTTTTGATGTTCGAACTGGCCACCAACCCGGCAATCCCGGCGCAAATCCCGCAGAAGGCATAAGCCAGTAGCTTGATCTTCTTCTCGTCGATCCCGCTGAAAAAGCTGGAGCGGGAGTTGATCCCCACCGATTCGATGAACATCCCGATCGCCGTCTTGCGGGTAAGAATCCAGGCGACGAGGTACACGACGGCCACGAGATAGAGGGAAAAAGGCAGGACGAGCCATCCTTGTCCGATGAAGGCATACGGTCCGTAGAAAATCTGGATTCTGACGCCATTCGTGATCAGCTGGGCAATCCCGCGGCCGGCGATCATCAGAATCAGCGTGGCCACCATCGGTTGGATCTTCACGTAGGCGACCAGCAGTCCGTTCCACAGTCCGCAGATGGTGGCCACGACCAGCGTCACCGCGAGCACGACCCAAAGCGGTTGGAAGGTGAACTGCGGATCGTTGATCAGCTTCATCAGGTTTGGCGGGAGTTCCTTGGCCATGACGTAAGGATTCATCATCAGGGCGGCGACTGAGGCGGCGATCGCCATGATGGCGCCCACCGAGAGGTCCACGCCCCCGGTGGCGATGACCAGCGTCATGCCGATGGCTAGCAGCATCACCGTCGAGGCGTTTCGAAAGATGTCGATCAGGCTTCCATACAGATTGCCTTCTCTGGATTGAATCGCAAAGAAGCCGGGGTTGGAGATCAGATCAAAGAGCAGGATCAATGCCAGCGCCACGATCGGGAAGAAGAGCTTGCTCTCTGTGACCTTTCTCCAGCTGAGAGACGATCCGGGCTGTTTCATCAGCCACCCCCCGCCATGGAGCGCATGAGGACATGCTCATCGACGTCACCGGTGAACTCGGCCACCTTCCGTCGCTCGTACAGAACCGCAATCCGGTGGCTGCAGCGCATGACCTCCTCCAATTCCGAGGAGATGAAGACGCAGGCCTTGCCCTCTTCCGCCAGGGTAAGCACGAGCTTCTGAATCTCGGCCTTCGTTCCCACATCGATCCCGCGGGTAGGCTCGTCCAGAATCAGCACCTGCGGATTGGTGGCCAACCAGCGCGCCAGGATCACCTTTTGCTGATTGCCTCCGCTCAAGTTCTTGACCGGCTGATCGAGAGACGGCGTGGCGATATCGAGCAGTTCAACGTATCTCTCGGCGATCTCGCTTTGCTTTTGGGTGCTCAGGTGATTGAACCAGCCCTGGCCGACCTGCAGGGCCAGGACGATGTTTTCTCGCACCGTCAGGTCGTCCACGATACCTGCGGCTTTTCGGTCTTCAGGGGAAAGGACGAGTCCCCGGGTTATCGAGGCGTAGGGGGAGAACTTGTCGACCTTTTTACCGGCCATGGTCAACGTGCCGCTATCCGGTGCTTCGAGTCCGAACAACAGGCCCGCCGTTTCGGTTCGTCCTGACCCCACCAGTCCGGCCAGGCCAAGCACTTCCCCGGCGTGCAGGTCCAGGTCGAGAGGTTCGACCTCTCCGGTCTGGCCGAATTCTCTCGCCTGGAGAACGGATTCCCCGCTGATGTGTTTGCGAGCTTCGGCTTTGGTCTTCGACATCTCATCGAGCTCGGTGATGCTTCGGCCGATCATCTTGACGATCAATTCCATCCGCGGCAGGGCCTGAGTCTCGTACGTGCCGACCAGGGCGCCGTTTCGAATGACCGTGATGCGGTCGGAAATCTCATAGACCTGGTCGACGAAGTGAGTGATGAAGATGATCCCCACGCCCTCGGTCTTGAGCTTGCGCATGACGGTGAAGAGCTGCTCGGTTTCGTGGGTCGACAGACTGGAGGTGGGCTCGTCGAGGATCAAGATCTTGGCGGATTCAATCTCGAGCGCCCGGGCGATGGCTACCATTTGTTGGATGGCGACCGAGTACGAGCCGAGCGTCCGGGTCACGTCGATATCGATTCCCAGTACGCGCAGGAGGATTTCCCTGGCCTGGGCGTTCAACCCGCCCCAGTCGATCCTTCCGAACTTCATCGGCTCGCGGCCAATCAGGATATTCTCGGCGACGGTCAGGTTGGGACACAGATTGATCTCCTGGTAGACCGTGCTGATGCCCAATGATTGAGCATGCTTGGGGGATCTCACCGAGACTTCCTTCCCCGCCAGGAGAATCGTGCCGCTATCGGGTCGTTCGACACCGGTCAGCACCTTGATCAGGGTTGATTTTCCCGCACCATTGCCACCCATCAGGGCGTGGATTTCGCCGTGTCTCAGGTCGAAATCCACGTTTGCCAGGGCCTGGACTCCGGGGAAGGTCTTGTTGATGCCCCGCATCGATACCAGAAGAACGCTGTTGTTCTGTTCCGACATCCCGACCGTCCAGGTTTAGAGATTCGAGGAGCGGCGTTTTACGCCGCTCCTCACGAGTCTTGTCACAGTCTTTGGGGGGAAACTCCCCGGAGAATCTGCCAGACTGTCATTGCAGTCCCTTGCAGTTCCTAGTACTTGCGGCCGTCGGCAATCGACTGCAAATTCGGGTCTGAGGCGCGGAAGACGCCTTCCTGGGATGGAACCCACTTGGGAAGCTCTTCGCCATTGGCGGCCTTGAGAGCGGCCTCGTACACCTGCGGGGCGAGCAGCGGGTTGCATTCCACGGTC
>MGOM01000082.1:42554-44737 GCA_001797105.1 Chloroflexi bacterium RBG_19FT_COMBO_62_14 | reverse complement strand
AGCTCACCGGCCAGCATGGCCTTGAAGGCGCCCGCCGTGGCATCGACCGAGAGGACCTGGACATCGGTGCCGGGAACCAAACCGGCTTCCTTGAGCGCCTCGATGGCGCCCAGCCCCATCTCGTCGTTCTGGGCGAAGATGCCCTGGACGTCCTTGCTCGTCTTCAGCCAGGTTTCTACAACAGCCTTGCCTTCGGTGATGCTCCAGTTACCGGTCTGGCTGTTGGTGATCTCGATCCCGCACTCACCCATTCTCTCGCGGAAGCCCTGGCCGCGGTCCTTGGCGGCGGACGAGCCTACGTTGCCCACCAGCTCCCAGACGATCTTCTTCTCGCTGCCCTCGAGCAGCTTGCACATCTCATCGGCCGACTTGCGCCCTTCCTCGGCAAAGTCGGAGCCGATGTAGGTGGCGTACAGATCTTCCGGAGCATCGATCCGGCGGTCTTCTATAACGACCACTTTGCCGGCCGCCTGAGCTTCCTTCAACACGTCTTCCCAGCCCGTCGTCTCGAGCGCGGCCAGGATGATGACGTTCACTTCCGGATCCTGGTTGAACTGGTGGAAGCCGGCAACCTGGTTGGCCAGGTCGTTCTGTGAGTCATAGAACTTGAGCTTGAGGCCCAGCTGATCCGCGGTTTCCTTGAACGAAGCGGTGTTGGCGGCGCGCCAGCCACCCTCGGAACCGGTCTGGAGGAAGCCGACGACCAGGTCTGAGTATTGGCAGTTGGGCGAGCAGGCCAGGCCGGCGGCCGGAGCAGCCGGGGGCGCGACGGTCGGTGCGGCAGGCGGCTCCGTTGCGGCAGGGGCGGCTGGCGGTTCAGTTGCGGCCGGAGCTGTCGGTGCGCATGCCGCCAGGACCAGCGCCGCAACGATCAACACGAAAACAAGTGTCTTGAAGCGAAACATGATCTTCTCTCCAATCCCTAGGGTGTCGTTTGTTCTCCTCGAGGAGAACTGTTGGTCTATAATAGAACTTTGCGGGGGTACCTGATCCTCTCGGGGATCGGGCCCTCGCGCCTGAAGCGCTTGCCTGGCGACCTCAATCCCCGGGCGAGCGCTTCTCTCTTCGAACTCCGCTAGTCACCTTTCAGACTCACCTCCTTCTCCCCCAGTTCCCTCGGGAGCAATGAACTCTGACGGATAACGAGGGCCGGCGCGAGCAGGGTGGTTTCGGGTTTGGTCGGTTCTTCTCCCTGCCAGGCCGTCTCGATGATCCGGATGATCTGTTCGACGGCCATTTTCCCGACGGCGTATTGATCTTGGTTCACGGTCGTCAGTGGCGGCCAGAAGAAGGCCGCTTCGGGGATGTTGTCGAAACCGACAATGCCCAGGTCTTCCGGGACGCGCAGCCCGGTGCGGCAGGCGAATTGCAGCACGCTCAGGGCCATCTGATCATTGCCGACGAAGACGGCATCCATCTCGGGGTATTGATCGTGCAGAGTGCGGATCGCCTGCGCGCCGCTGGCCGACCCCCAGTTGCCTTCGACCCAGTGTGTGTCGCGCACTTTGTAGCCGGCTTCGCCGAGCGTGTCCTTCCAGCCGGCCAGGCGTTCGCGCGCTTCCCACCAATCCAGCGGGCCGGAGATATGGCCGATGTGGCGATAACCCTGCTCAAGCAGGTGAGCGACCGCCAGTCGGGCGCCCTTGCAGTTGTCGATCGAGACGACGCTGACCGTCTTGCTGGGATGCATGGTGAGGTAGACCACCGGGACCTCGAGGTCGAGGGGCAGATGGTCGACCCAACTTCGGTTTTCGCCGACCTCGGGGACGGCCCAAATGATGCCGTCGACGTGGCGGGCGAGCAGTTTCTGGAAGGTAGGGGTGACGTCGTTGGCGTCGAAGCGCGGCTGTTCTTTGAGGAGCAGAGAGTAGCCGAGCTCATCGGCGGTGCTGGTGATCCCGCCCAGGGTGCGGCTGGGGCCGATGAAGCGTAGCCCGGAGGTGACCACGCCCAGGGTGTAGGAGCGTTGGCGGATCAGGCTGCGCGCCAGAGCGCTGGGCTGGTAGCCGAGCTCGTCGATGATGTCCTGAACGCGTTTACGGGTTTCGGGGGAAACGTCCGGGCGCTCGTTGATCACCCGGGAGACGGTCTGGGTGGAGACTCCGGCGGCGGAGGCGACCTCTTTGATGGTCGGTCTGGCGGAGCGATGATGCACGGGGTTGGTACCTGTTATCGTTCCCGTT
>MGOM01000082.1:42296-42473 GCA_001797105.1 Chloroflexi bacterium RBG_19FT_COMBO_62_14 | reverse complement strand
GGAAATTTTCACGCAAGAAAGAGCGGACCGAGGACGGGAGACCGGGGACGGGCGGAGGACTCGGGACGGTGGACGATGGACGATAGCAGGCCAGACCGGGGACCGGGGGGGCAGACGGAAGACCGGAGACGGGGGACGGGCGGCGGACTCTGGACGGTGGACGATGGCGGGGCGGAC
>MGOM01000082.1:40439-42189 GCA_001797105.1 Chloroflexi bacterium RBG_19FT_COMBO_62_14 | reverse complement strand
GCAGACCCATTGGCGCGCTTCTCCCGCGCACCCTATAATGAGTCCATCGTTGCGCTTGGGGGAGACCTGGACGCAGCGGCGCGCGTTCCCTCATCTCCCTACGAGTGATAGGTCTTCGGCAACGCATGGTCAAATGGCGGACCATGGAGAATTCATTCCGCAAGTTCACTAGTTAGCCCGCCTAATTGGAGGGGGAAGTGTCCCTGAAATTCACAGAGTTCTTCGTTCCAGGCGGTTTTCCTCGCCACATCTACAATCCTCGAGTGGAGCTCAAGCTCGAGCAGAGGCTCACCGAAACCAAGCAGAACCTCTGCAAACTCGTCACCGTAACGGGGTAGACGAAGTCCGGAAAGACCTCCTTACCAGGCGCATCTTCCAGCCTGAAGAGGCAGTATGGATAGACGGTGGGACTGTGTCCGACGAGGTGGACTTCTGGCAAGTTGCCGCAAGTCAGCTTGGCCTCTTCCAGGCCACCCAAGAGACGATTTCCAACGAGACATCCAAGGGCTTGAGCGCCGGAATTGCTGGCGATGCGTCGATAATTGTCGCTAAGGCGTCTGCGGAGCTCGCTGGACAGGCCTCATTAGCGCGGAAGGAGGCAGAAACTGCATCTCGCACTGTCTCCTCCCGCGTCGCGGCGCTGAATGGGCTCAGAGATGAAGGTCTCCCCCTCGTAGTCGATGACTTCCATGTACATCCCGCCAGAGATCCAGGGAACGATTGTTCGAGCCCTCAAGCCTCTCATATTCGATGGCCTCCCGGTCGTGATCATCGCCATTCCTCACCGCCGATACGATGCCCTCAAAGTCGAAAAGGAGATGACCGGGCGGATTGGTCCCATCGATATTCCAGTCTGGTCTCTAGACGAGCTCCGCTTCATCTCGCATACTGGGTTCCGCCTCTTGAACTGCGAGCTTCCTGCGTCGGTCGGAACCACCTTTGCGGAAGAGGCCATTGGCAGCCCCCATCTAATGCAGGAATTCTGCCGGGGCATTTGCAGGCTCCTCGGTATCGACGAGAGCATCCCCGCCCCCGACACTCTCCAGTTCAAGGTTCCGTTGATCAAGACGGTAACACGAGGTTATGCCATCCAAGGGGTATCCCGGGGGGAACTCAAAATCCAAGGCGCAACTTCCAATTCCTGGGTATTGAGCTATCGACTCGAAACCGCACCGATGCGCTGGTTCTGCGTCGTTGTCGTGATCTTGGCCATATTCTCCCATGGCTGGTTGCGTCGTCGATAGGCGCCCCACGCGAGCCTCTGACCCGACTTCTCACCGCGATCCCGGTCTGGTCGCTGGTAGGTGCCTTGGCCTACTTCACGGGAAGGATGTTCGTCCGGTTGAGATTTCGCGGATTTGTTTCGAGCACAGGACTTGCGGCAAGCTAACCACTCGCCGGAGCCCCGTCTCCTTCGGTGCTGGGACCCTGGAACTGCACCTGGACAGGCAGGCGGACCCGGCCGGGGCGGCGCGATAATCTGAGGGGGGCTCGGCCGGGACGTCCCCCTCAGAGATCCACGCCCAAGCAGCTCGAGTCTGCGCGCCTCAGACGCCGGTCAGGACCCACGGCATTCCCCTATGAAGACCATTGCACCCGCTGAACCGGGGCTGGGACGTCATCCAAAGCAGACCCTCAGGGTAACCGTGCCTCGCCTCACGCACCGACTGATGGTGCCTGGCCGACCATCCGCCCCACAGAGAAGGTCCGCGTGACCGAAGAACGTTTCAACCAGGCTATAGCTCTGATC
>MGOM01000082.1:35893-40379 GCA_001797105.1 Chloroflexi bacterium RBG_19FT_COMBO_62_14 | reverse complement strand
GTTGTGGCTCGTTCAGTCTTTGTCGACTCCCGCCCAGCGCATCGCGGCTCTGGAACAGTGTCTGAAACACAATCCAAACAGCCAGCGGGCAAAATGGGGTCTGGCCCAATTGAAGCCGCGGGAAGCAAGCCTTGCTGCCAAGCCTCCGCTTACACCCCGGCCATACGTGCCGGGATCATGGCCTCCCCGGATACCTTCTGTCGACCAATCCGCCCCGAAACCGGGGCCGCCAAAGAGACGCCCATCGCACCTCCTTTGGGTGGGCATCGGTTTGCTCGGACTGGTCGTCATCATCGGCGCGTGCGCCGCGGGAGTCCTCCTCTGGGGTGTCATCACCCAAACCCCACTGGTAATTCCCTTTCTACAGCCCTGAACCCTGCCTCATCCTCCCATCGAGGCCGCTCAAGCATGGCTTCCCCCCGTCTTCACCGCGCGTCCTGCCGATGCCGACATTGCGCCGCCACTTGCCGGGACGCCTCAGGCCTCGTCCACCGGACAGACCGAAGCGCCCCCGATGGCCCGGCGATCATCTACGCCGACCCCGCTGCTTCCACAGTCAAGACCCTCGGGATTGGCGGCGCCGAGCAGATGACCCTGACAATCCATCGACCGGACTCCGATTGGTAGCGCCCCTTCGATCCGCGGGCATCCTGAAGGGACTTGGAACCTTCGTCCAGCCGGCCTGCTTGCCCCCAAGGGACCATTGTCCTGCCCGCATAGCTGCCGTAGAGTGAATCGGCCGACGCCTGCGCCGGAGAGTTCGGCCCGAGGCCATTGGGCGGTACGTTCTGAGTATCATGGGTCAATTCGACCGGTCCGCCACGTTGATACCCTCTTGGGATCCTCCTGAGGAATCCATGTGACCAGTGCACAGAACAGCTCCAGACTTGACTCCCGGACAACAAATAAGCGTCCCCTGATGTTGCTCGTCCTCCCGCTGGGTGCATGCATGTTCTCGTCCGTCGTTGGCATCGCGATCGGGCAGTTGGGCAACCTGCTCTACGCAGTTATCGGCGAAGCGGCGAGCTGGCTGGCTCTCCCGGGCTTCTGCAGCTTGTTCCTGGTCACATTCGGTCTTTCCTTCTTGAGCACGAGGCTTCTGAGGAAATGGCTCGTCGGCTCAGGCAGGTAGGGAGAACCATGCCGCGATGGAATTTTCCGCCCACTAGGATTGGGGAGATGAAATCACCCAACCGATTCGCTTTGCTCATGCTCGCCATGGCCTCGCTCGCCCTGGGGAGTGGCCTGCCGGCGAGGGAGAGCGTTCAGGCAGCTCGACCCAACTTCTCGATCGAAGACCGCATCTGGGCAACGCTCGAAGAGGCCAATCGCACTCTGGGAGGGGAGTTCGCCTGGGAGACTGATTCCGGCACTTATGTGATGCGAACAGCTCTCAAAGAAATCGGCATGTCGCCGGACGGCTCGCCGGTCTTCCTCCAAGAAAGTCTGATCATCGGTTTCGGTGAGTACCGAGATTACGGCGTCAACTGCGGAGTTGGCTACGTCGTCCCGTGGATCTTCCATGGTATGCCGGCCTGCCTCTCGCGGAAACCGCACTACCTGAATGAGGGGTATCCAATCGGCCTGGATTGGCAGCCACCAGGTGGACCCCAACGAAACGGCTATCCGCTGTTTCTCGCAGTGGGTTCGGGTTTGGAGCCAACCTGCGCTGGATATGACGCCGAAACCGAGGCCTCCTGCGGCGATTGGCGTGACGCAACGAGACCGCTTCTCCTGGCCGAAGCACTCCACCAGGCCGCCATCGAGAATGGTCTCTACGAACCAATGCCAGAAGAAATAGCGCCGACTCTTCCTTCCGAAGGTGTCCCGGGCCAATCGGAAGCGGCAACGGACCAAAGCGTTCCAGCCAATCCAGGTGGGCTATTGGGAGTTCCATGGGCTGTCGTCCTTGGCAGCCTGGGGATCCCGATTGCGGGAGCGTTTGCGGGCGCGGCGTTGTCTACGATCTTGTCCGGCCTTTCGTCGGCGGGCGCGACCGAGCTGGGAGAGAGCCTTGCCGCGGGCGCGGATAAGCTGATCGTCGAACCGGTTGAGGCGAGTGTCCGCCTGACTGGTCTGAGTATCAGCCTGGACGAAATCAATCAGGAGCTGCTAAACCGAAATGTCTATGTGAGGAATCCGCTTCAAGGAGATCCGACGCTGGTATTCGACGGTCTGACGAAAGCGGGCGGCTGGGTATGGGATAACACCGCAGGTTGGGTGACGAAATCGAACGGATTGACTTGTGGCGATTATGTTGATGAGACGCTTGGAAAGGTAAAGAGAATCGTTGGCGAGCAGTATGGACCCGGCGCACAGGTACAAGGTGTCGTCTTTGAGGAAAAATCAACCCGGACCCCCCAAGGTGTCATGGACTGGTTGGATAGCTGGAATCCTGACAATCACAACCTGATCAAAGTCATTCTGCCGGATGGCAGTGAGTGGGCGGTGGATTTTCACCAACATAACACGGGTAAGCAACCACCGATCCTGCGGCCATGGAAGGAAGCCAAGAAGCCGTGGCAGGATTACATGGGCGATGAGTTTACGGAAAGAATATCAGTCCATTGAGGGGAGCTTCCATGCAGCCAAGATCTCAGGCAGATTTGGAACAGGAAATGGGGGAGTGCTGGGCTCAGGTCGATGGCGGTACGTTAAGCCTTCAACAAGCCTTCGGGACATTCGAAGACTGGATCATTCAACTGGGAGAGCGCAAAGCCTTTCTGCATCCGAATCTCAGGCAATGGATGTGGTATGACAGGCTTCACGACGAGTGGGTCTTTGCGGGTTGCGGGATGGGCGAAGCGATCATGCTAACCATTGGCAGCCTGGGTGGGGTGAAGAAGCTGCCTCAGCCAGAGGGCGTCGCTGATTGGTGTGTGTACATGCAGGATGAGGTATTGCTTGGACCGCTGCGGGCTGAGGAACTGCGCACCAAGCTTAATTCTCAACAGGTACCGGAGGATATCCTGATCTGGAGCACACGCGCCACCGACTGGTTATTGGTGGTTGATGAGAAAGCACAGGAAATCGTCTTTGCCGACAGGGCCGAGGGGAACTAGGTATTGATGAAAGGGGAGTCGGGGTCAAGGCATGAAACGCCCAACACAGCGTGCCGTGGACGGTGGGAAGTCTGCCCATTTCCCGGCATTCTGGCTTCGAGCAGTCAAGTATCGTCGACGTCCGCCCCACTGCCACTAACCCCAACCATTAGGCAGCTTGCGATCTGATGCTTGCGTTCCTCGCGCCGCCGAAGCGAGATGTCAGATTGTCAGGAATCCAGGTATTGAGGACAGATTGTCCAAGCCAATGACGAATGGGTTGGTCCGGCCGCGTCCAGTTTCCTGACAGAAGAAGAACCAAAGTGCGCATTGCGTCCTTCTCATCGACCCGTCCGGACCTGAGCCAAGATGATGCTCACCGCGTCCATGCGCCGCTCGACCGATCGCCCACGCTGCTGTAGAGTGCTCCCCCTTCACTTCTCCGGCTCGTAGCACAGCAGGACATTCCCATTGCCGAAAGCCCGCGTCTTGATCAACTTCAGGGCCAGCTTCTCTGTGACGCCGTCGAACATCGTCCGCCCCGCGCCAAGGACGACGGGATTCACCACGATCTGGTACTCATCGATCAGCCCCTCCTGCGCCAATTGCGAAACAATGCTCCCGCTTCCCAGGACCGCCATGCCCTGGCCTGGCTCTCCCTTCATCTTTCGTACTTCCGCCGCCATGTCGCCCTTCACCGGCGTCGTATTGCTCCACGATGCCTGGTCCAGCGTCCTTGAAAACACGACCTTCGGCAGACGATTCATCTGCCCGGCCACAACAGGATCCATCTGGGCCGCAAGCGGGGTCGGCCAGAAGCTTGCCATAATCTGGTAAGTAATCCGGCCGAACAACAGCGTGCCTCCACCCTTGGCGTTCTCTGCGCCAAAGGCAATCCACTCTGCATCCGGGGTGGAGTTCTTGGCCCAGCTCATGTCGCCGTTCATGTCCACAAAGTAACCATCGACCGAAACTGAATTGAAAACGACCAATCTCTGCATGTCCCTACTCCTTTACCGTCCCGGTAACGGGCGCTCGTCTTCCATCAATTCAACCGCTAGAATGCCGCGCGGCCGCGCTCAAGTGTCCGTGGTGTCGGGCGGCCCGGGCAGATTGTCGTAGTGACTCTTGATCGCCGGCGACATGTCTGCCGGCTCCTGGGATTGCAGGTAACGCAGCGAGCCCGGCGTCGTGAGCAGCTCGCCGGTCTCCAGCAGGGTCTTCAAGCCGGACAGGACCATCGGCCAGCCGCCGAAGAGCTCGGCGTTGGCCCCCTCCCGCAGCTGGTCGTGGGTCACGGTGAGGCGGCATGAATCTCCGACCGGCTCGATCTCCCATATGACCCTCGAGGTACCCTCACTCTTCACGTCGTCGCTCCAAACGGCTCGGTAGCTCTGGACGAGCCGGCGCGGCGGATCGACCTCCAGGTTCTCGCCCTCGGCGAT
>MGOM01000082.1:14742-35822 GCA_001797105.1 Chloroflexi bacterium RBG_19FT_COMBO_62_14 | reverse complement strand
AGAAGGAACTGGAGGAAACCATGGAGAAGGTATTCGAGATCTACAGGCGCTCCGGGGTCGTCTTGATGTAGATCTCGAATACCTTCTCCATGGTTTCCTCCAGTTCCTTCTTGAGCCCGGTGAGGGTCGCCGCCCAGGGCTCGGTGTACTTGTCGATCCATCGGTCGTGGATCAGCCGAATCGGCACCGGGTTCAGGAAGTGCAGCTTCTCGCGACCGCGCCGTTGGGTGGTCACCAGTCCCGCCTCCTCGAGCACTCGCAGGTGCTTCATGACGCCGAAGCGGGTCATGCTCGAACGCCGCACGAGGTCGCTGAGCGTCTGCCCGTCTTTCTTGAAGAGCTGGTCGAGCAGGCCCCGGCGGGTGGGATCGGCAAGCGCCTTGAACACCGTATCCATGCCCGACATTATAGGTGACCATTTGGTCACCTGTCAAGTGACGTTCTCTGGGCGGGGCACAAGGCGCCCGATCGCCCTCGACCAACCTGTGATTGCCTAGCGGGCACCCGCCGTCAGGGCGAATACGGGCCGAGGGATCGTTGTATGATCAAGTTGCCCGCCGACGAACGCGCCCGGTTATCGCTCGTTCATCGTCATCGAACCTGGAGGGATCGACCATGCACGGGTGGAGGAAGCTTGTCGTGGGGGTGGCTGCCATTCTGTTCGTTGGGTTCTGCCTGATCCCACTCATCATCAATCTTAGGCAGGGAGACGAGGAACGGTCGAGCCCTCGTCCCACATCTACTCCGCGAGCCTCTGGTGGGATGGGGACCGATGTCGAAGGAGAGACCTGGCGGATCGTTGTTAACCATGCCTATGGCGTCCAACGACCCGCCCCTTCTGCCAGCGCGGCGAGCCGGGGCACGGACTCCCCGGAGGCGACATCGTTCCTGATCTATCTCGATGTCGGATTGGCCAATCGAACGGACACCGGCGCGACGGTTAAATGGGATCAATTCGTCTTGCGCGACGCCGACGGCGGGACGTACCTCCCTGAAACTCGATACCTGGGGAAGTTTCCGTTCGCCGGCGTCATCTATCAGGGAACCCCGCGTGAGGGCCGGCTGACGTATGTAGTGCTAGTGGATCCGGGGGCACTCGATCAACTCACGTTGATCCTCCGGGAGCCGCGGGGCCTCGACCGCACGGAGGTCGCCCTTGATGACTTCTACCTGGCCGAGAAGGTCTCGTTGACCGAGGCCGTGACGGGCGGGATGATCGAGGTGGCCGTCACAGGCCAGAGCCTGGAGACGATTGGGCTGGAGATCCGCCCGCAGCTCGAGCTCAGCCTCGAAGTGGACATCGAAGTCGGAACCTTGTTCAAGCCCCAGGTCGAAGGTCTCCAGGACATGGTGGTTCGCACCGGACAGACCGTCGTGGTTGAGCCGAACCTGTCCCTCGAGCTGGAGCTAGAAGTCGCCTGCGCCGACATGCACCTCACCGGCCCGGCCGGGGGCGAAGGGTACACGATCGGTGAAGAGCCGCCTCCCGATGATCTCCTCCGGCTGCTGCAAGCGCCGGAGTTTCAAAAGGCGGAGTTCCGGTTGCAGCAGTTTTCCATTTGGACGATTACGGACAACCCGGGACGCGCCGATTACGTCGGCCTAGGCGGGACGGGGATCGGAACCCCTCCGTCGGAGCTCGAATTCGATCAGATCCGAAACCTCTTCGAATCGGCCGGGATCGACCTGACTGGCTACTCCGCGCTGGGGTGAGCTCCGATCTGGAGCTCTTCGTCTATGTCATTCCGAGCCGGCAAAGCCGGCGGGGAATCCCCATTGCGGCGCTAACGCCGCGCCTCACCCGGACTCTGGGGGGCTCAATCGCGCGCGACTGGTGAAATGGGACGCGCATCGGGGACTCCTCGCACGCCTCATCCGGGCTCAGGGTTGCCCGCGCCCCAGATTCTCACTCTTGACAATAAGGCGTAAACGCCGTATATTAGCTTCGTAAATATACGCCGTGTATACACGAGAAGTCCATGCCCCGCCATACGCCCACCCCACATCAGGCCTCTATGCAAGCGGCGATCAAGGAGACCGCCTGGCGGCAGATCGCCGAGTTCGGTGCCCCTGCCCTGTCGCTCCGCACTATCGCCCGGGAAATGGGCATCACCGCCCCGGCGATCTACAACTACTTCCCACGCCGGGACGACCTCGTCACGGCCCTGATCATCGACGCCTTTACCTCCCTCGGAGATTCTCAGCTGGCCGCCCGCGACGCTGTCCCGGAAGATGACCTCCTCGGGCGTCTGTTGGCGACCGGCCTGGCTTACCGCCAATGGGCGGTCACCTATCCCCAGCGTTATCACCTTATCTTCGGCACCCCGCTCCCCGGCTATGAAACCCCTGAAGAGCAGGTTCACCCCTCAGGTGCGCGCTCCCTGAGCGCCCTGATAAGCGTGATCGAAGGGTTACGGCTGTCAGGGCAGCTCCGGGTCGCCGACCTCCCGCCAGTGAAGGCCGAATACAGGTCGAGCTTCGAGGAGTGGCCAACCGACGGCAGTCAAGCGAGCCCCGTGTCGCTTTCGGTGGCTGTTCTGATCTGGGCCCGTGTGCACGGCCTGGTGTCGCTCGAGATCAGCGGCAAGATCCCGCCCTTCGGGCCCGATGGGGACGCGCTCTACCGATTCGAGATGGAATTGATCCAGCAGCAATTCATCGAGGACCAACCATGAAGACCCTCATTTTCGACGGTTCACCTGCCGGCGACCTGCAGGCCACAAGAATCAGGACAGCCCTGTTGGCTCGCCTCCCGGATGCCGAAACGGTCATCCTGCGTGAGCAGAGAATCGGCAACTGCGCCGGCGATTTCCTCTGCTGGGTGCGCAGCCCAGGTGTGTGCAAAACAGATGATGATAACCCTCTACTCGCAGCCCGGGTTATGCAGAGCGACCTGCTCGTCTACCTGACTCCGGTGCGGTTTGGCGGTTACAGCTCCTGCCTCAAGCGCATCGTCGACCACCAGATCCAGAACGTCTTGCCGTTCTTCACCACGATCCATGGCGAGATCCACCACAAACCGCGCTACCACCGATACCCCGATCTCCTGGCCCTGGGATGGATGCCGGACCCGGACGCCCAGAGCGAGGCGATCTTCCGACACCTCGTCTGGCGCAACGCCATCAACATGCACGCGCGAAGTTCCGGTTGCGGCGTGTTGGTCGGCACCCCAGATGAGGCAGACCTGGCGGCGCAGATCGGCCTCGGGCTCGAAGCGCTGGAACGCTTTTCGGACTTGCAGGCGCCTTCCCTGCCGCGCATGGCCGAGGCCCCCGCGGCTGGCATCCCACCTCGCCGCGCGCTACTCCTGGTGGGCAGCCCGCGCACAAAGGCGAGCACCTCGGCTTCGCTCGGCGGCTTCTTGTTCGAGCATCTGGCTCTCAGGGGCGTCCAAACCGAGACCCTGCAAGTCTATCCAGCCTTCAGCTCCCCGGAAAGGACAGCCCGGTCCCTCGAAAAGTCGGATGCCGCCGACCTGGTGGTGTTGGCCTTTCCGCTCTACGTGGACAGCCTTCCTGCCCCGCTCATCGCCGCCCTCGAAAAGATCGCCGAGTATCGCGCCGGGAGATCTTCAGAACAGCGCTTCGCCGCCATTGCTAATTGCGGCTTCCCGGAAGCCTCGCACAATGCGCCAGCCCTGGCGATCTGTTCCGAGTTCGCCCGGCAGAGCGGTTTCACCTGGGCCGGGGGCCTGGCGTTGGGTGGCGGTCAAGGCATCGTTCACGGCATGCCGCTCGATGCGTTGGATGGGCGTGCCCTCCCGATCAAGAAATCCCTTAAAATGGCGGCTGCGGCCCTCGCCAACGGAGAATCTATCCCAGGTGCGGCGGGCGACCTTCTCGCCCGACCGGCCGTCCCCAGCTGGCTCTACCTCCTTTTCGGTGCTTACGGCTGGAGGCAGCAGGCCAAACGATACGGCGTGCAGCGCCAGATCAAGAACCGACCCTACGAACCAGTGCGCGCAGGAAGGTAGAGACAGGGATGCCAGAACTGCATGTCGTCTTCGGCGCCGGCCCGCTCGGCAAATGGACTGCCCGGGCGCTGGTCAACATGGGCAAGTCGGTCCGCATGGTCAATCGTTCCGGCAAGGCCAGCGGCCTGCCCGCCTCGGTGGAAGTCGTCGCTAGCGACGCCTATGACCTTCACAGGAATATCGAGCTCACTCGAGGCGCCGAGGTCATCTACCAGTGTGCCCGGCCTCGCTACTCCGAGTGGGTCGAGAAGTTCCCTCCTTTGCAGACGGCCATCCTGGAAGCCGCCGCCGCCAACAGCGCCAAGCTGATCGTGGGAGACAATCTGTATATGTACGGGCGGCCAAGCGGCATTCTGCGCGAGGACTCCCCCCTTGCCCCCAATTCCACAAAGGGCAGGCTCCGCGCCGAAATGGCGCAGGCTGTGCTTGAGGCCCACGCCTCCGGCAAGGTGCGCGCCGCCATCGGACGCGCTTCCGACTTCTTCGGACCCGACGATCGCGGCCTGACCCGCTACGCCATCCTGCCCGCCACCCAGGGCAGGCCGGTCAACCTGTTGGGCCAAACCGATCTGCCTCACACCTACACCTACGTGGCCGATTTCGGCAGGCTGCTGGCTGAGCTGGGTACGCGCGAAGAGGCTCTGGGTCAGGTGTGGTTTGCCCCGAGCAACGCGCCCGTCACTCAAGCCGAGTTTGTCGACTTGCTGGAAGCGGAACTTGGGCGGTCCGTCAGAAAGAGGGTCGCCGGGGCGATGATTCTGCGCATGGCAGGCCTGTTTAACCGCGATTTGGCCGCATCGGTCGAGATGCTTTTCTTGTGGACGAATCCCTATGTAGTGGATACAGGCAAGGCCGAGAGGGCCTTCGCCTGGAAGGCGACCCCGCTTCGTGAGTCGCTTCGCCAGACCCTGGCGTGGTGCCGTGCGGTTGTCGACGGCCAACTTTGAGGAGAGGGCAAATCCGATGACAAGGATCTTCAAAGGGCGCCACACCGCAAAGACCCGCGAGCCATTCGTCGTCTTCCTGATCGGCGTCCGCATCAACAAGTGGTGACGTGTCGACAAGTGGTTCGCTGTCGCCGGCGTCATGGCAGGCTGGATGGCTGAGATCGTGCAGCTCCAAGCTCCGCGACCCAAGCAGGCCGCGAACCAGGTTGCTCCGCTGGTCGCCATTACCAAGGCCGAGCGCGTGCAATTGAAGGACTTCAACAAGGAACCGGCACGGCTGCCCTGACGGCGGGCAACCTCATGCACTTCATCCGGAGGCGCCCGGGGCCGCAATCTTCTCCTGCAACGGGACGGAGCGATGGCGCACGCAGCCCTCGTCTCCATGGTTTCAAGGTCGCCCAGGACGCTCGGCTTCCTCATGATTCTGGCGCCAGCAGAACGACGGTGCTCTATCCTGCCGCCAAGGTCGACCCCAGAACGTAATCCCGGAATCGTGACCCTTTCCACTTGGAGGGTTCCTCGACCGTTTCTACACTGAGTGAGGATTCTTTGGCGGGCTGCGGCTATTGAGCCGCGTCCACCCCCGGTTTCAGCAGGCGATAGAGGGGCGATCCATGGTCACGGACAAGAGCAATGGGAACGGCTACCCACCCATGATCGAGTTGAAGGACGTGAGCAAGTCCTACTGGACCGCGGCCGGCGATTTCCTGGCGCTGAAGCAGATCGACCTGGAGATCTATGCCGGAGAGTTTGTCAGCGTGATCGGCAAGTCGGGCAGCGGCAAGTCTACCTTGCTCAACATGATCACCGGCATCGACCGCCCGACGGTGGGCGAGGTCTGGGTCAACGGCACCGCCCTGCACGAGCTTGACGAGAACGAGCTGGCGGTCTGGCGCGGCGGCAACATGGGCATCATCTTCCAGTTCTTCCAGCTCCTGCCCGCGCTCAGCCTGCTGCAGAACGTGATCCTTCCGATGGACCTGGCCGGCAAATACACTCGCCGTGAGCGCCGCGAGCGGGCCGAGCATCTGCTGGACCTGGTCGGACTGGTCGAACACGGGAACAAGCTGCCCAGCATGGTTTCCGGGGGACAGCAACAACGGGCCGCCATGGCCCGGGCCATCGCCAACGATCCCACCATCGTCATCGCCGACGAGCCGACCGGCAATCTCGACTCCAGGACGGCCGAAACGGTCTTCGGCCTCTTCAATGATCTGTCCCAGCAGGGCAAGACCATCATCATCGTCACCCATGACAGCAGCCTGGCCCGGCGTGCGACTCGAACGGCGCTCATCACCGACGGGGAGATCGTCAACGAGTACGTCGCTAAGGCGTTGCCCGCGCTTAATCCCGATCAACTGCTGGCCGCAACCCACAAGGTCCAGCCGCGTCAATTCGAGCCGGGCGCCATGATCCTGGTGGAAGGAAAGAACAGCGACGCGTTCTATGTTGTCTCCAAAGGGACGGTGGAAGTCGTGCTCCCGCGGCCCAATCAGTCCTATGTCGCCGTCCTGGAACTCGGCCCGGGGAAGTACTTTGGTGAGATGGAGTTCTTCCACGAGCGCCGAAACAGGGCCTCCATTCGGGCCTCCCGGGGCGGTCCGGTTGAAGTGTTGACCATGGACTACGAGACTCTGGCTGCGCTCCTGGGCGAGTCGGAAACGACGCGCGAGGCGCTGCTGCAGGCCGCCGCTCGGCATGAGCAGGAGAATGTCGAATGGCGCGATGTAAACGAGTGAGCAGCTGAATGGGCGTGCTCTGGTACAAGGTCTGGTCTGACCTCTGGAACAGCAAGACCCGCACTCTCCTGGCGGTCCTGAGCATCGCCGCCGGCGTGTTCGCCATCGGCGTGATGTTCGGCATGAGCGATCTGTTGATCACCAACCTCGATGAATCCCATCAGGAGGTGATGCCCCCGCACCTGAACGTGATCCTGGGCGAGCCGGTCGATCTCGACACCCTGCTCGAACTGCGACATGTGCCCGGCGTCGAGGATGTCGATCCCTACAACTCGCTCAGCATCCTGTACCGGCTGAAGCCGCAAAGCGAATGGCGTCAGGGTTTGGTGTTCATGCGGGACGACTTCGACGCCCAGAAATACGAACTGGTCCAGCTTCGCGCCGGGGACTGGCCGGAGAGGAATGAGCTCGGCGTGGAGCGGATGGCGGCCCAGTTTCTCGGCGTCGGGATCGGCGACGAGATCACGATCAAGACGGGTGACCGGGAGAGGACTCTCCCGATCACGGGGCTGATCCGCCATCCCTTCGTCCCGCCGCCGCAGTTCATGGATCTGGCGGTGTACTTCATGGATGAGCGCGGCCTGGAGCGCCTGGGCATCCCGCCAGGGAAATTCAGCGCCTTCTACGTGCGCGTCACCCCCTACAGTACGGACTATGTGAAAGAAGTTGCCACAGGGATCAAGAGCAGGCTGGCGGCGCAGAATATCCGCGTGGCGGCCTTTGTGTATCAGGATCCCGATAGGCATTGGGGCCGCACCTTCTTTGATGGGATCACGCTGATCCTGAGGCTGCTGGCGCTGATCTCGGTGATGGTCGGCGCCGTGCTCGTCTACAACACCCTCGCCAACCTGATCACCCAGCAGCGCAATCAGATCGGGATCCTCAAGGCGGTCGGTGGCAGGATCCGCACCATTACTCACATGTACCTGGCCAGCGCCCTGGTCTACGGCATCCTGGCACTGGCCCTGGCGTTGCCCCTGGGATCCCTCGTCGCCTTCGCCATGACCAAGGGATTCCTGAACCTGTTCAACATCGACTACAGCCAGTTCGAGGTCTCGAGCCAGGCGATCGTCCTTCAGGTGCTGTCCGCGTTGGCGGCCCCACTCCTGGCAGCTCTGCCCCCGGTGCTGCAGGGCGCCCGGATCACCGTTCGCCAGGCGATCGCCAGCTACGGGCTGGGCGGCAACTTCGGTTCGAATCGGCTGGATCGACTGGTTGAAGGCATCGGTCAGCGCTGGCTGCCGTCGCACTATGCGACCGCCTTGGGCAATCTGTTCCGGCACAAGGGGCGACTGTTCCTGACCCAGCTGGTCCTGATCGCGGCCGGCAGCGCGTTCCTGATAGTGATGAGCCTGATGTCTTCGATCTCGTTTACCTTGGACAACATCTTTGCCCGTCAGCGCTACGACACGATGCTGCAATTTTCCCAGAACCAGCAGCGGGCGCGACTGGATACTCTCTCCCGTTCCGTGGACGGCGTGGAGCAGATCGAGCTCCGCCTGGTGCAGCCGGCCAGCATGTACCTCTCCGGGCAATTGATCAAAGAGGGCGGCATCGGAAGCAACATCATGGGGATCCCGGCCGATAGCACCTTCTTCAGGCCTCTGATGGTCAAGGGGCGCTGGATCGAGACGGGCGATGGCCGGGCGGTCGTAATCACCCGGCAGACCGCGGAGAGGGAAGGTATCCAGATCGGCGACCGGGTGACGCTCGATCTGGGCGAGCTCGGCGAGGGGGAATGGCAGGTGGTCGGAGTCTACGAGCCAGTGTTTGCCAGCGGCTTCGTCTCCGAGACGATCTATGCCCCGTCGGATTCGTTGTTCAAGGCGATCAGGAGATCCAACCTGGGATCGGTCCTCTACGTGCGCACCGCCTCGCATACGGCCGAGTACCAGGCCGCCGTGACGGACCAACTCAAGCACCTGTTCGAAAGCCACAATCTGAAGGTCGATGCGAGCCAGACCGAATCGGAGTTGCGTTCGCAGTACGCCTTCCAATTCAGCACCGTCACCTCGATGCTGATGGGCCTGTCGGTTGTCGTGGCCGTCGTCGGGGGGATCGCGCTGATGGGGGCGCTGTCGATCGCCGTGGTCGAGCGCACCAAGGAGATCGGGGTGCTGCGCGCCATCGGGGCGCGCTCGCGCACCATCTTGGGCATCTTCGTGATGGAGGGGCTCCTTCAGGGGGTCTTGAGCTGGTTTGTCTCCGTGCCGATCTCCGTGCTGGCCAGCCGACTGGTGGCGGGGTCATTGGGGGAAGCCATGTTTGGGGCGACGCTCGACTACCGCTACGGCTGGCCCGCCGTCGGGGTCTGGCTGGCCGTCATCCTGGTCATCTCGGCCTTGGCTTCGATCCTGCCGGCGCGAGGCGCAACCCGCATCAGCGTCCGGGACAGCCTGGCGTACGCCTAAGACCTCGCCTGCCCAAGCGTCCTTAGTGCATTTGAAGCATGCCTCCGCTCGGCGCGATCATGCGAAAGTGACGTGGCCGGGCCATCTGCCTGCCCTGGGAGCGAAGCGGAAGGGGTCCCGGTACTCTCCCGGGACAGGCAGGCTCGGCCGGATCACAAAACGCCTTCTAGTCTTCAGCGGACAGCGGCGGTCCCAACAGGCTCATCCCGTACTTCTCAAACAGCGGCGCCAACCGCTTGGGGTCTGGCGGTCCGCTTCGGCTGATCGGCCCGAACTCCTCGTAAAACTTGTGCCCTCCACCCGGTGTGTAAACCACAATGATCTCACCCGGCTCATCCGTGAGATTCAGGAAGGCGTGCGGCACCTTGGACGGCAGATACGCAAAGCCGCCCGGATCGCAGTGGAAGATCGAGTCGCCGATGCGGATCTTGTATCGGCCCTTCAACACGTGGATCGTCTCCTCCTGCCGATGGTGCACGTGCAGCGGGGGTCCGCCGCGCGGCGCCACCTCGACGACGAAATAGTCGAACGCACCGCCGGTGTCGTCGCCCGTGACCTTGAAAACCAGATCGCGACCCGGCCCCGATTGAAGCCGCAATCCCTCACCTTCCGCCAAGACTACGTACTCTTTGATCATCGCTCATCTCCTTTGGTTCTTACGTTCGGTTCGACCTGATGCTCTTTCGTTCAAGCGGCGATAGCCAGTACCCCCAACGTGCTGAATGACGTCGCCAGTAACCACAGTGTAGGCCCCACGCTTCCAAGCCTTGCCGGCGCATGACCAGGCGCCAGGATGAAGATAATGAACCCGATGTCCGTTACGCTGGCCGCCGCCAGGTTGAGCCAATACCCGAGGGAGCTGTTGTGCCAGTTGTAGACGACCGCCACCACCGAGACAAAGAGGGCGAAATACGCCAGGTTCCATGCGCTCTGGAATAGCCGGCCCTGGACCATTCCCGCCGGCATGCCGGAGCCAAGTTTGTAGACCTGATAAGCCGCCAGAAGGTGGAACAGCCCCCAGCCCACATAGAGTACTGCGCCGATCTGGTGCATGATGTCTTTGTCCCACCCTTCTTGGCCCAAATATGCTATAATGCTTATTATAAGCACACGAACTACTTTGTCAAGAGGCAAATAATAAGATGGCGAACAACAACATCATCCACCTTCCCTCGGATTTCAACACGCGATATCCAGGCGCCAGCGCCGGCGCCACCGAAACCGTGATGAATCTAGCCCGCACCGGCGACTTGCTGGTCAGGCGCATCGCCGACCTCGTTCAACCCTTCGATCTGACTCCGTCCTCGGGCTTGGTCTTGGGCATCCTGGCTGACTCCGAGTCGGAGCTGCCGCCAAACGAGATTGCGGAGCGGCTCATTCTCAGTCGGGCGTCGGTGACGAGTCTGCTCGACTCACTGGAACGGCGGGGATATGTTCGGAGACGGCCTCACCCAACCGACCGGCGGATGCTTCTCATCGAGCTCACCGACGTCGGCCGGCAGATCGCCCACGAGTTTCGGCTGGTTGTTCATCGGCATCAGAAGGAGTGGATGTCGACCCTGTCCGAGGAAGAGCAGCACCAACTGATCCACACCCTTCATCGCCTCCAGGCCGCGCTGGCTGAATCGCCGATCTAGGTCGCGCTGGCTAGAGGTCCCATGCTCGACTTGGCTACCGGATTTGTTGTGAGAGGGGCTGCCCACCAACGTGATGGAGCCTCATCCGCATCTTGCCCGCCCCCGGAGGGAACCGTAGGGGGTCCTTGGTACTCTCAAGGGCGCTCCTGGGAGCCCTCTCGCTCCGGTCCAGGGGCCCTGGGAGAGCACCACCTGTGCCTGCGGCACCCTGGCCCGACCGCCAGGGCGGGCAGGCGCAGGCAGGACACCCAGGCAGGCAGCTTGAGTCCGTTGGGCGGCGGAAGCAACTTGCGGTAAGCAACCGGTAACTCTGACTGGAAATTGCGGTTAGCTGGGCCTGCCACAATGTGGGACGAAACCACGTTGACAGTGCCTAGGAGACGTCCCATGAACGACTTGTCGAAAGGAACCCGCACGGCGCTCTGGACCGTGCTCGTGGCGGCGCAGGTGGCCTGCGTCCCGGCCCCCACGCCACGGCTCACTCCCTCCCCAAGCACTGCGCCGATCCACACCAGGCCTCCGGTCAACAATCCCACCCCTACGCCCACGCCGGCCGTTACGGCCACCCCGTCACCCCTGGTGCCGACGGCGGCCCTCTTCCCGAGCGCCACCCCGACCTCCACTCCCTTTGTTCCGGTGACCTTTAGATCCATCCAAATGATGGACCTGGAAACCGGTTGGGCTGTGGCGGATGTCGGGTCGGAGGACGAGACGCATGTCTTGCGCACCGCCGATGGCGGGGTGACCTGGCACGAAGTGAGCCCGGTCGACAATGACTTCATTGGATCATTCTTCCTGGATGCCCGGACGGCCTGGACCTGGGCCTGGGATGGCGGCCCGGCCTGGCGCACCCAGGACGGCGGCCAGAGTTGGGCGCCCGTCGGGGATTTCGGCGGGCAGCCTGACCTGGGGTTCGTCGACAGCCAGCACGGGTGGAAACTGGATGCCGAGTCCTGGGGGCTGAGCTTCGTCCAGTTCGACATCGTCTCCTTCTCCACCACGCAGGACGGCGGGATGACCTGGCAAGAGATCAATCCCCCGCCGGATAGGGGGGTTGCGTTCATGGCTTATCCGAGCGCGCAGATGGCCTGGGCTCTCCGCGCCGGCTTTGCCAAGACCATCGAGGGCGTGCCCAACCTGGGAATCCCATTCCACATTCAGACGACATTCGATGGCGGCGTCTCGTGGATCACCCGAGAGATGCCGCTTCCACCGGAGGCCTTTCGTGTGGAAAGACCCTACGAGGGGGCCTACCTGGGCGGCTCCGGCAATTGCGATTTCATATCGCCCGTGTACTCGTCAACCGCCATCTGGAAACTGGCGCTCACCTGCGAACGCCACAGCTGGATGTACACTTCCGCCAATCAAGGCAAGACTTGGATCATCAGCGATATGCCGGCGGGGCTGGGTGCAGATATCCAATTCATCAGCGCCTCAATCGGGTGGTTGCTTATCGGGGATCCATACGAAAGCCCCGAAGGCCACCTGTACCAGACGACCGATGGCGGGCAGAGCTGGACGCTGCTCAAGCGCACCGGGTGGACGGACGCCCGTTTGAGCTTCGTGGACGCACAGACGGGGTGGGCGGTGGCCTGCACCGATGGCTACTGCTATCAGCGCGAGGCCGAGCAGGCACTGATCAAGACCACCGACGGCGGCCAGACCTGGCAGATCCTTGAGTCGCAGGTCAGTCCGTGACTGCCGATCTGGCCATGTGTTCACAAAGCCGCCTCATCGTGATAATCACAATGACTTCGGAGGGACTCGGGTGAGACCGCATCCCATCGGCTTGCCACTGGCCTTGCTGGTTCTGACCGCGCTCTCAGCCTGCAATCTTTCATCGGCGCCCGTCGGAAATCCCCTCGCCACGAGCCCACCCTCGACCGCACCGGCTCACCTGCCGACGACGGTCGTTCCAACTGCCACGATCGCGACGCCGGAGACGCCCGCTCCCACGCCCGAGCCGGCCAGCCCCACACCGGTTGACCTGTCCTCGTTCCCCAGCGTGATTTGGATGGGCCGCCTCTCGCTCACCCAAGGCTGGGTCTACTCAGACGGGCGCCTGCTGTGGACAGACGACGCGGGCTCAAGCTGGTCCGACATCACCCCGGCGGGGCTCTCGAACTGCCCCGAGCCCGACATCTGTTCCATCGTCTCCCCGCCTGTGTTCCTCGACAGCTCTCACGTGCGGATTGCCGTAATCCGGGGACAGGAGTGCGCGCCCCCAACCACGCTGTCTTTCATGCACACCGAAAACGGCGGCAGGAGCTGGGGCCTGTGGCATATCGCTGATTTCGCCGACTCTCTGATCTGTCCAGGGAACGCGTGTATCAGCGGGGCCGATCTCGAGTTCCCCGATCCGCAGAACGGCTGGCTGGCGGCATACGCCCCGCTGGGCATGAGCTCCGATGTCACCTACCTGTACCGCACCATGGACGGCGGTCAGACGTGGACCGCGCTCAAGATGCCCTTGAGCGGCCAGGTCACCTTCATCGACGGCTCGACCGGCTGGGCAGTTGGCGGGGAGAGCCGCTGGACTTCCGATCAATTGCTGCGCACCCAGAACGGGGGCAGCAGTTGGCAGCCCGTGAGTCTCGACTTCCCGGAGTCGTACATAGAGACAGGCTACTACCTCCAGGAGCCCGCGTTCCTGTCGCATGAGATCGGAGTACTCCCGGTGAGATTCTACCGAGATGAAGACAACAACCAGCTCATGGGTTTCTACACCACACACAACGCCGGAGGCGCCTGGTCGCTCACCGCCACGCTTCAAGAACAAGATCTGAACACCTTCGGCCGTGGCAGCCCGATCCCCTGGTCCGCCATCGACGAATCGACCTGGTTCGTCGCCCTCAGTGACGCCACGCAGTACCTCACCCGCGACCGCGGCCAGACATGGGAGGTCTTCCCGTCCGCCGGGTTGGGCGGCGCCAAGCTGCTCGAGGTTCAGTTCGCCTCCGTCGTGGAGGGGTGGGGACTGGGCCAGATCTGCGACGAGGATTCCGGCTGCGCGCAGCCGATGTTCGCCACCCACGACGGCGGTCACACGTGGATCCCGGTCGCCCCGGCGCCATGAGCGCCAGAGGCAAAGCCCTGGAGTGTCCGGCACGTACGGCCTCGTGAAGAGCATGCCCGTTGCGCGTTGGATCCCAACACCCCCGGCTTTGCTGACGCTGGTCGCGTGCGCTCCGGTTCCCACGGCTGCGCTGACTCACGCCCCGACGATTGCGCCGACAAACACCGCGCTCCCGACGGAGGCACCGGCCCCCCAAGCGACGGCTGGCTCGGCCATCATCCAAGTATCAACTCCAGCACCCGCAGTGCCGTCCTCGGTCCCTACGCCGATCATGACCTGCGGCCCGCTGGCCCTCAGCCACATCCAGATGTTCGACACCACCACCGGTTGGGCCATGGCGGACGTCGGGTTGGTGGGCGAGACGCCTGTCTTCGATGGAGCTCGCCTTGAGAAGGCCGTCCGCGTCCTGACGATCGCGAGCGGCGCGCCCAGCCTCGCCGGTCTCATCGGAGTCCCCCTCGAAGACATGCAGCTCAGGCTGATCGGTGTCCTTGGCTATGCCGGACTGGCACCGATCGTGTTTCTGATTGTGGCAACTGTCTTCTCCCGATCCCAACCGTGCCCGTAGGGCTCTGGGTGGAGCCTCGGTTCTCTCTCGGGGGGATGAGCACTCGCCCTCGACGAACTCAAAGGCAAGGCGGAGTCGCCGTGCCGGCGACGATTATTACCAGGCCCATCAGCATCACCTCAATTCGAGTTGTCTGACTAACGGATAGTTGACAAACTAGCGTTCGTTAGGTTATCATGAGATTGGTTCGACGCGCGATGCAGCCGACTTGGTCTCATCTGATAACGGGACAGGAAACAACCTCGTGCAAAAGCGCGGAACGCAAGCTGAGAACTCGGGACCGCTCAGCCTGGAAGGGTTGAGAAGCGACCCGACCAGTCTGCTGTATTTGAACGCGGACGACCCGCTGATTCTCAAGCTGGAGATGCTGCGACTGCTAGAGGTTGGCTTCGAGCCAGTGGAGATCAGGCGCGCCTTCAACCTGGAATCGGAGGCGCACCTGCACGAAATGCTGGCCCAGGTCAGAGCTGAAGGGACCTCGACGCTGGTATCGCAGTGGGCGGGCAGCGCAGAAAAGAGGCCAACCGGATTCTGGGGCCTGGACACGATGGGCCAAATCTGCGCTGCCGCGATCGGGGTGTTTTATCAGCGCGGCTATCATGGAGCTACGCTGCGCGACATCGCCGAGGTGGTCGGCATCCGCGCGGCCAGCATTTACAACTACTTTCCCACGAAAGAAGCCCTGTTGCACCACGTGATGATGGAAACCCTGTCCAAGCTGCGCCAACAGATCGATACGACCCTCGCGGCTACCCCAGACGACCCGACTGAGCGCATTGCTGCTTTTGTCATGGAGCATATCCGCTTCCACATCGAACACGCGCAAGAGGCGGCGGTCGCCGACAACGAACTGCGGGCCCTGAGCGCGGACAAGCGGGTTTCGGTGGTGGCGCTTCGCGACTCGTACGAAGAAATCCTGCGCGACCTGCTTCATCAAGGCGTGCAGAAGGGCGTGTTTGCCGAGGCGGACATCAAGCTGACCGGCCTCGCCATCCTGACGATGTGCACCTCGGTGGCCGTCTGGTATCGGCCCGATGGGCCTATGTCCAAAACTGACATCGCCACGGCCTATACGCGCCTGGTACTACACATGATAGGCGCGGTGGAAGTGCAGCAGGCGGGGGTGCGAGAAACATGAGGCGCAAAGGGAGTTTCCGCCCCGCGCCGGCGCGTGCAGGGAGATAGGCTGGTGGAGGTTGCTTCACTGGCGCAGCGCGTGCTTGAAGGTGAGCGGCGCGCATTGGCAAGGGCTATAAGCCTGGTGGAGGACGGGCGCGCACGCGATGCGGAGATTCTGGCCGCGCTCTACCCTCACACCGGGAACGCGCATCGGGTGGGCGTGACCGGCCCGCCGGGCTGCGGCAAGAGCACACTCGTCAACGCGCTCGCACGGACGATGCGCCAACGTGGCCTGAAGCTGGGCATCGTGGCGGTCGATCCGACCAGCCCATTCACGGGCGGCGCAATCTTGGGCGACCGCATCCGCATGGGCGACTTGGTCGGGGATCCAGGCATTTTCATCCGCAGCATGGCGACGCGTGGGAGCCTGGGCGGGTTGGCGCGGGCCACGTCTGGTGTGATTGAGGTGCTGGACGCGGCGGGCTTCGATGTGGTTATCGTCGAAACGGTGGGCGCGGGCCAGTCGGAGGTGGGCATCGCCCAAACGGTGCACACCACCATCGTCATCGAGGTGCCCGGCCTGGGCGACGACATACAGGCCATCAAGGCCGGCATTCTCGAAGTCGCCGACGTACTGGTCGTCAACAAGGCCGACCAGCCCCAGGCCGAAAATACCTTTCGCGCGCTGCGAGCTATGCTTGACGTGGGCGCGCCGCACTCCGGCGCTGCAGGCCACCACGCCCCGCGTGCCATGCTGGCGGGGGAGGACGACGGCAAGGGGGTAGAGAAGCTATCTGACAAGGGCTGGAAGATACCCATCCTTAAGACCATCGCCAGCGAGGGGCAGGGGGTCGAGGCGCTGCTCGACGCCGTCCAGGCGCACCGAGCATATCTGGTCGAGGGTGGCAGGCTGGCCGCCCTCGCGCGCGCGCGCGTGGCTTCCGAGCTGGAGACTCTTCTGCGCGAGGCGCTGCTGGCCGAGCTAGCAGACAGCCTTGGCCCACAAGAGATCGAGCGCACAATTGATGAGGTGTTAGCCCGCCGCCTTGACCCGCACAGCGCGGTCGACGGTCTCGTCCGGCTCGCGCGGCGGTCGCGCAGAGGTAAAGGGCGAAGGTCGCGAGCCGGCGTACAGGCACAGCCCGCTGAAACAGACTGAGCGAGGGCTCTAAAGGAGTGTTGTCGCATGGCAGACGCGACCAGGGCGCAAACGAGCGCGGAGACAGCCGCAAAGGACAGCCGCCAGCGCTGGCAGGATGGTCCGCTGGCCGAGAGCCTTAGCCGTTTCCCACACCGGAAAGAAGCCTTCCGGACCATCTCCGGCATCCCCATTGGCGACCTGTACACGCCGGACGACATTGCCGACATCGAGTTTGAGCGGGACATTGGCTACCCCGGCGATTATCCATTTACGCGCGGTGTCCATGCCAGTATGTATCGAGGCCGTCTGTGGACCATCCGCCAGGTGGCCGGCTTTGGCACCGCCGAAGACACCAACCGGCGCTACAAATACCTGCTGGCGCACGGGGAGACCGGCCTGTCGACCGACTTTGACCTGCCCACCCTGCTGGGGCGAGACTCAGACCATCCCTTCGCCCGCGCCGAGGTCGGCAAGATCGGCGTTGCCATCGACACCTTGCGCGATGCGGAACTGCTGTGGGAGGGCATCTCCCTCGACCAGGTCAGCACCTCCATGACCATCACCGCACCCGCCTCGGTGCTCATCGCCATGTACGAGGCTGTGGCCCACCAGCATGGCCTCGGTGGCGAGCAAGTCATGGGCACGGCCCAGAACGACATTCTGAAGGAATACACCGCCCAGAATGAGTACATCTTCCCGCCTGAACCGGCCGTCCAGTTGGTGGTCGATACGATGGAGTACTGTGCCCGGACGATGCCGAGATTTAACCCGGTCAGCGTCAGCGGGTACCACATCCGCGAGGCCGGGGCGACGGCCGCCCAGGAACTCGCCTTCACGCTGGCTGCCGGTTTCACCTACGCACACAAAGCGGTCGAACGCGGCCTGGACATCGACTTCGTCGCTCCCCGCCTGTCCTTCTTCTTCGACCTCCACATCGACTTCTTCGAGGAAATCGCCAAGCTGCGCGCCGCGCGCCGCATGTGGGCGCACCTGATGCGCGAAAAACTCGGCGCACGCGACCCCCACTCGTGGACGCTGCGAACCCACTGCCAGACGGCGGGCGTCTCGTTGACGGCGCAGCAAATCGAAAACAACATTGTGCGGACGGCCGTCGAAGCGATGGCCGGGGTGCTGGGCGGAACGCAATCGATGCACACCAACTCGATGGACGAGGCCTACCAGATCCCATCGGAGAAGGCCATCAAGATTGCTGTCCGCACCCAACAGATTCTGGCGGCCGAGTCAGGCATCGCCGACGTGGTCGACCCGCTGGCCGGTTCGTACTACGTCGAAACCCTGACCAAGCGCGTCGAGGAGGAAGCCTGGGACATTCTGAAGCAGATCGAAGACGTGGGTGGCATGATCCGCGCCGTCGAAACCGGCTTCATCCAGCAGCAGATCGCCGACAGCTCGTATACCTTCCAGCGCCAGGTCGAATCGGGCGAGCGGACCATCGTCGGCGTCAACGAATACATGGAAGACGAGGCGGGTGAATTGTCGCCCGATCTGTTCTTCCAGGTCGATCCGGAGGCCGCCGAGCGACAGATCGCCCGGCTGAACCAGGTGCGCGCCGAACGCGACAACCGCGCCGTCACCCGTGCGCTCTCGGGGCTGCGCCAGGCCGCCCTCGGCAAGACCAACACCATGCCTCATATCGCCGAGGCCGTGAGGGCCTACGCCTCCATCGGAGAAATCTGTGATGTCTTCCGCGAGGTTTTCGGCGAGTATCGCCCACCGATTGTATACTAACGCCCCATTTCGAGGCAGCCAGCATGTCTGACAGGATACGCGTCGTGATTGCCAAGCCCGGCATGGACGGGCACGATCGGGGGGCCAAGATCATCGCCCGCGCCCTGCGCGATGCCGGGATGGAAGTGATCTACACCGGCATCTTCCAGACCTCCGAATCCATCGTTGAGACCGTCCTGCAGGAGGACGCTGACGTGTTGGGTGTCAGTATTCTGTCCGGCACGTATGAACACTACGCAAAGGAAATCGGCGGGATGCTACGCGAGAACGGCCTGGGCGATGTGTTGTTCCTGCTAGGCGGAACGGTGTCCAGGCAAGATGTCAATCGGCTGAAGGGTTATGGCGTGGCCGAGGTGTTCGGCGCCGGCGCGCATACCCAAGACATCGTGGGCTACATCCGCGAGTGGGCCGCCGCCCGCGAAAAAGCAGGTTAATGTAAGCAGAGGCAGAGAACGATGCACAAGGCCGTGCAAACCCTGGGTGACGTGGTACTACGCAACGCGCGGCACTTTCCAAAGCGGGAAGCCGTGGTGCAGGGGGATGTGCGTCTCACCCACGCCGATCTCAACACACGCGCCAACCGGCTGGCCCACGCGCTACGAGGGCTGGGCGTGCGGCCCGGTGACCGCGTGGCGCTGCTGGCGCGCAACGACTACCGCTTCGTGGAAATCTACTTCGCGCTTCCCAAAATCGGCGCGATCTTCGCGCCGCTGAGCTTCTGGGCCTCATCGTCCGAACTCGTGTACATGCTCAACCACTGCTCGGCCCGCGTCCTCATCGTGTCGGGTGCTTACCTGGAGACACTGGAGACCATCCGTCCCGATGTGAAGTATGTGCGACACTTCATCGTCTACGATGGCGTCCCGCCCCCAGCTCTGCTGGCTTACGACGGCATGCTGAATGGCGGAGATGACTCCGAACCCGAACCCCGCCCAAGCCCCGGCGACGACACCTTAATCCTCTTCACCAGCGGCAGCACCGGCCAGGCTAAAGGCGCGGTCTACACACACCAGGCCCTGCTCCATACGGCCAACGCCATGGCCCTGGAATACGGAGTGCGCGAAAGCGACATCACGCTCCACTTTCTGCCCTTGTTCTCGTCCAACCTGGAGCACCTGCTGCCGCTGGCCTACGCGGGGACCTCGCACGTTATTCTGCCCAGGTTCGACGCCGCGTTGGTCTGGGAAACCGTCGAGCGTGAGCGCGTCACCCACTTCGATGCCGTCCCGACCACGATGCGGCTGCTGCTGCAGGAGCCGAGCATGGAGCGCCGCGACCTGAGCAGCCTGCGCCTGGTCACATACGCCTCCGAGCCGATGCCCCCGGCCACCATCACCCGTTGGCTGGAAAGCCTGCCGCACTGCCAGGCCGTCCAGTTCTACGGCATGATCGAGTTCCTGTGCATTACGGCGCAGCAACCCTGGGCGCAACTGGGCAAGCTGGGTACGGTCGGGCGGCCACACGTGGGAACTGACGTGCGATTGGTGGACGAGAAGGGCGATGATGTGCCCACCGGCGAGATTGGCGAGGTAATCGCCCGGAGCCCGTGCGGCATGCGCGGCTTCTGGGACGACCCGCAGGCCACGGCCCTCGCTGTGCCAGACGGCTGGATTCTGACCGGCGATTTGGGTCGGTTTGACGGGGATGGCTACCTGACGCTGGTGGGGCGCAAGAAGGACATCATCAAGAGCGGCGGAATGGGCATCCCCGCCGCCGAAGTCGAGGGCGTGATCTACGAACACTCAGCCGTTTCCGAGGTCGCCGTCATCGGCATCCCGGATCCGGACTTCGGCGAAAGCGTGCGTGCCGTGGTCGCGCTCAAGCCTGGCGCTCGCCTGACCGAGCAGGAACTGCTGGGCTTTTGCGCCGAGCGCCTGGCCGGCTACAAACGGCCGCGCAGCGTGGTCTTCCTGGACGTGCTGCCCAAGACCGGGATTGGAAAGATCGCCAAGAAAGTGCTACAAGACCAGTGCGGAGGGCGGGCCAATGTCCGAACCAGTGATTGAAAGCATGTTGCGCATACGCATCTCGGAGCACGACGCCCACTACGGTGGCGGCCTGGTGGACGGGGCGCGCGTGCTGGCCCTCTTTGGCGACGCCGTCACCGAGCTGATGATCCGCCACGACGGTGATGAGGGCTTGTTCCGGGCGTACGAGAGCATCGAATTCCTGGCTCCCGTCTACGCGGGCGACTACCTCGAAGTGCGGGCTGAACTGCTGGAGGTGGGACGCACGTCGAGAAAAGTCCGCTGCACGGCCTGCAAGGTTATTCAGCCAGCCTACCACGTCAACGACTCGGCTGCCGAGGTGCTCGCCGAACCCGTCCTGGTCTGTTCCGCCGTCGGCACGGCGGTGGTGCCCCTCGATAAGCAGCGCAACCGGCTAAATCCCCGAGGATCATGATGGTGAGGCAGAGCGATTCCACAGCTTTTCGCCTACCACCTCCAGTCCCCCCCAATCGGGCGGCATAGGTGCAGGGTGCCGCTTCAGCCAGTTCAACCTGCTCAACTCGTCTGGTCCTTGGGCTATCATCACCTCAAACACGCTCCCGCTTTTCACTTCCTTACCAGTCTGCGGCCACGAGATTGAGCATCTGGCAATCTGCAGTGACAGCCATGCGTGTGTCGTGCCTGGCTTCACCGGGCTGCTCCCTGATCTGGACGCCCTTGAGCACCACAAGGACGCCCTTCGGCTCGCTCCTGGGGCGTCGGGAAAGCGAT
>MGOM01000082.1:6595-14679 GCA_001797105.1 Chloroflexi bacterium RBG_19FT_COMBO_62_14 | reverse complement strand
CATCAAGAACACGTCATCCCTACCTGAGCCACTCATGCCAGGGCGCAAGGAGATGGTTTCCCGCCACTCAGCAACTCGATAGAGCCCTGGAAGAACACCAGGATCCCGGTAAAAACATCCGGGACGAACTGTCTTCGACCGACCCGGCCAGCCCGGCGTCGGCACTTGCGCGCGATAATCGCGTTGGGCTGGCCGGGCAATTCCCCCCACAGAACGCGGGATCTCCGACACCTCGCCACCGACAACGTGGGGCCCCGGGACCCCCTCCGCCGCGCTTCGGGGGCCCTGCAAGAACACCGGCACCCTCCTCGGCTTCGCCTCGAGGGCCCTGGACGAACACCTGGACCCCGAAGAACTCCGGGACACGCCTGCGCTTCGCTCCGGGTGCAGGCAGACAGGCGCAGCCGTTGAGCACCATTTGATGCCTTAGAGGCATTCCCATGCCAGAAGTCGATATCGCCGCCAACTATCTTCATATGAAAAGTGTAGCCAATCAATTCCTGCGTGAATGTCTCGGTCCCCAGTTCACGTCTACGCCCGAAGGGCACATCCAGACCGACATCGCCGCCGCTTGCAGTCTTTCCGGCCTCATGATCCTGCAAGAGACTGTCCCTGACCTCCCGGGGACGGAACCCGGAATAGTCATCTTGTCGGACGTCCATTCGCGTCAGAATGAGGTTTTCGAGTTCATGATGAGAGTTGTCCTCAGCGACGGACATGAGTTGCCCGGCCCCTGGGACAACCTGGCGGCGATCAAGCAGCCCATGTTCGAATGTGTTGAAATGACCAGGCGCCTCGCCCCCAAGTTCTACGAGCTCTGCGCGGCCTTCTCCCGGCCATACTACAAGTTCATTGCGGCCTTTGCCGGCGTGAAGCTCGTTCTTGCCGGCGCATCCATGGGCCTCCTGGATCCCAGCAAAGGTAAAGGACTGGCTACTTACTACGTGGTTGCCGGCAGCAAAACGGCACCCTACCCAGAAGCACTGTGGCCGCCTGAATCCGCCGCCACCGACGGTGACACTTCGCTTCACCTTTGAGAAGGACATAGGCAGGCCGCCTGCTTGCCTGCCTTTGGGTGGCCCTTGGCTGGAGGATGCGAATGGCGCAAATTTGTAGTTGGCAGGGAATGAGGACCATGTCTGCCCTCTTGCTCAAGGAGCGCACGCGGGACGACGTGGCCACGTGGAAACGCCGCATCAACGGACAGGGCCTCGACAGTGAAGAGAGCTAGCGCGTGGCTAACGAAGGAAGGCGTGACCGGCTATGCCCAGTCCCTCCTCGTGATGGAACGATTTGGCTACCCCGAATTCCTCCTTGCCTCTTCTGATGAGCTCGTCGACGGGCAGTACGCTGATCGGCTGCATCTTCGACCGATCTTCGACGCCATCATCGACGCGGCAGCCGGGCTCGGTCAGTTCGTCGTCCAGACACGCAAGACATGCGTCTCTCTCGTCACTCCGAAGAGGACGTTCGCCCGCATTCAACCTACCACGAAGTCTCGGGTTGATCTAGGACTACGACTGGAGGGGAGGAGGGTCGGCGGACGCCTGCAGCCATCCAAAATCCACGAGACAATGCAACTTCAGACAAGCTTGACGTCTCCTGAACAGGTGGATTCTGAGGTGCTCGGTTGGCTTCACCAAGCGTACGAGGAGAACACCTGATGATCCTCCAGCCGGCCAGCTTGGCAATCTCGGCCGGAAGTGGAATTCGTCGGGCGACTACCCACGAGGGTCGTGGGATTTCGCCCTTTGCAGAACACGCGATCTGCGCCCCACAAAGTCAATTGGATCTGCGAGCTCTCGGAGCCGTCAGGCGGCCTTTTCCAGCAATGCGCTTCCTGCCAGACTGGTCGTTGCAGACAACAGGGAAAACGTGCAAGCGATTAGAGAGGTTCTCAATTCATTCGTTGTAACGTTCCGTTCTCGCTGGTTCTGGAGATTCGCGGGCAGCATCGCCCTTATCGACTTGGCCGCGCTCGTGCTGCTTGGGCTTTCATTCTTCCTTGTAATCCATGCCACTCTCATGATGCTGTTCCGGATGTCACCCCATTTCTCGTTTGCCCGACGATTTTTCGTTCGCATTTCGCCGTCGTTTCCGCTGTCTCAGCTAGCTGAGCCGGTGCCCATCGCCTGGCCGTCAGCTATTTCCCTGCTTAGCCGTGTGATCGTTTGGCTCATCCTGGTGGCGGCCGCGGCGTGGATCCTCGCGAATCTCGGCCTATGCGGCCAGAATCCTATCTGTGCGATCAGCTCGGGTAATGTTCAGTAATCCAGGCGGTTAGAACGATCTTCAAGTCGCGGTTGGGGATGCTTGCTAACTTTGAGGAACCCCACATCGATCCGTTTCGGGGATCCAGTCCGGTTTAGCGGTCGCTCCCGATATGTGCGTACAGGATGGCCCCCGCTAAAGGCGTGCGGGGGGGCGAATTGCTAAACGAGGCCGTGACCGAGCATGCGGTTCCTGGGCGACTGCGATAAGGAAAGGGCGCCCCCGTCCGGAGAGAAAATCTCACCTCGGATGATCATGACTGGTATGTCCACTCTTCTGCTTGCCGTTCACTTACTTTTGGGCGGTCTGGTCGGTGCAGGTTGTGGCCGGGTCGGTGCGATCACTACACCTTCGGCGACACCCGCACCTGACCTTGCCCCCACGTCGTCATTCACGCCATCTCAGATTCAATCGCCGGCGCCCGCCCTCACCTCTACGGCCGTTCCCACACTGGTTGTTCCCGACACGGGATGGGAACGACTGCGCCCCGGCTTAGAACGACGGATCATCAACTTGCTCGGAGACACCGGCGGACCGTTTGAACATCTATATCTGTTGCGCCTCGAGCCGAATTACTTTCAGTTTGACGTCGCCTACCATCCAGAACCACAGACTCTACGAGCGTGGCAATCAGAGACCAACGCCCTCATCGTTTTGAATGGCGGCTACTTTCGGCAAGAAAGCGGGGCCGATATTCCCAATGGGTTGACTGTGGTGGGTGGTGAGGTGATTGGAAGTACGTACGGTGAATTCGCCGGCATGTTTGCGGTCACAAGAGACGGGCCGGAGTTGCGCTGGTTGGCACAAGTACCTTATAACCCCAATGAGCCGCTGCTTGCCGCTCTTCAATCGTTCCCCGTGCTGGTTAAACCCGGCGGGGAAATGGGCTTCCCAGAGCAAGACGAAGATAATCGAGCGGCCCGAAGAACCGTTACAGCGATGGATAGAAGCGGGCGAGCGCTCTTCATGGTCGCTTCAGCAGGCAACTTCACCCTGCACAGACTGAGCGCCTATCTTGTTGCGTCGGATCTTGATTTGGACATCGCGATCAATCTGGATGGCGGCCCCTCCAGCGGCATATTGCTGGCCAGTCCGATGGAGGAAGTTCCGGCCTATGCCTTGTTGCCGATCGTCATTATTGTACGAGATCGGTGAATTCGCGGCGGGGTTCTGGAGGAGTGGTTCCGCGCCCACCCGCGAATAGCCGGACAGCCTTCGCTGCCTGCCGGCGGGCGTCGACGGGGAGTCTCTTCCCATCCCGGGAGCCAAGAACGGCAAACAGGCCGCCGAGAATGCCGGCGCACTTTCGTTTAGACTCACGCGTGCGGAGATCGAGGCGCTTGACCAGGCCACAATGGCCTGGCGAGCCTAGGCGTCGTCGTCACCCACTTGCATATATGAGGTCGTTCGATGCAGATCCCTAAGGAAGTCAGAACCCTGATCGAGGCCGGACCTCCGGCTCACCTGGTCACACTCAACCCCGACGGGAGTCCGCAAGTCACCGTCGTTTGGATCGGGCTGGACGGCGATGAGATCGTCGCCGGCCACATCCCCGAGAACCAAAAGGTCAAGAACATCCGCCGCGACCCTCGCGTCGCCATCTCCATACATACCGACTCGAAGAGCGCCATGGGCCTGACCGAATACGTGATTGTCTATGGCCTTGCCCACATTCAAGAAGGCGGCGGCGCTGAGCTCCTCCAGAGGCTTGCGATAACCTACATGGGTCCTGGCGTAAAATTCCCGCCCATGGAGAATCCTCCCTCCGGATACGTCACACGCATTCGCGTCGAGAGGATCGATGGGGTCGGGCCGTGGACCGGTCGGCCGGTTTGATTCCACCAGGCACCTGACCTGCCTGGAAGCCAGGCAGCCTGTCATCGCAGCCGATGAGGATCACGAGGTCAGCCGGCACCAGGCCGCCGGGCGGGGATAAGTAGACACTCACACGGCTACAAGCTCTGACACGCCAGGAAAAATGGCCCATTTGGACATCGCACTGCGTCGGCTCCACAGCCAGCGCATCAGTGGAGCGCACCTCGAAAACCCCGGCGAAGTGGTGGGATGGCTGGGTGCCGTCCAGGCGCAGGACTACGCCGGCGCGAAATGGGCCCTCGGGCTGCGCTTGCAGGCTTCTACCGACGGCGAGATCGATCAGGCCTTCTCGGATGGGGTCATCCTTCGCACGCACTTGATGCGGCCCACCTGGCATTTCGTCACACCTGTCGATATCCGCTGGATGCTGTCGCTCACGGCGCCGCGCGTCCATGCCGCCAATGCCTATATGTACCGCAGCCTGGAATTGGAGAGCACGCTCCTCAGGCGGAGCAACGCCGAGCTGGCCAGAGCGCTACGAGGCGGGAAACAACTCACCCGCGACGAATTGCGGGACGTGCTTCGAGAAGCAGGCATTGCCTCCGACGGTGGACTCCGATTAGCCTACATCATGATGTTTGCGGAGTTGGAGGGGGTGATCTGCAGCGGCGCACGGCGCGGGAAGCAATTCACTTATGCGTTGTTGGACGAACGGGCCCCAGACACCAAGACCCTGGAACGCGAAGAGGCCTTGGCTGCACTTGCCATTCGTTACTTTGTGAGCCGCGGCCCAGCCACGATCCAGGATTTCGCGAAGTGGTCCGGGTTGACAATCACCGACGCCAGGGGTGGCCTGGAAGCCGTCAAGGCGCGGCTGCGACACGAGGTGGTAGACGGTCAAGACTACTGGTTCTCGACATCCACAACCCAGGCCGGAGTTCCATCTCCGACGGCATACTTGTTGTCGATCTATGACGAGTACGTGTCGGGCTACCGGGATCGAAGTGCCATTGGTGAAGCTGAAGTCGGCGCGAAGTTGCGTGCATTGGGCAATGCACTGAGCTACATCATTGTGGTCGACGGTCAAGTCGTGGGCACCTGGAAGCGCAAACTCAGAAAGGGCGCAGTGATCCTCGACACCAGTCTCTTCGCTCGGGCGAAGCAGGCTGAAGTGCGCGCCATCACCCTGGCTGCCAAGAAGTATGGGGAGTTCCTGGGATTGCCCGTTGAACTTGTGTAAGCGGGTGGACCGGCCGACCCAACCGCACCGCCGCCTCTCCCGGTCGTGGGCCCGTCTGGTCCCACTCGGGATTCCCTTGAGCCGAGGCCAAGCGGCGTCGACTCCATCTGTGTGATACTTGGCTCGGTTTGGCTCGGCGGCGTGCCAGCCTGCTTGCCTGCCTGTCTGTCCTGGTGTCTTTCCAGGGCCCATGGAGCGCAGCGCAGAGGGCCGCTCGTCCCGGATGTTCTTACCGGGATCCTGGTGGTTTTGCAGGTCCCCCTGAGCGGTGGGGCGCATCCGTAGGGTGAGCTTACCCTTGCTGCAAGGACCCCGCGTACAGAACTCAGGGCAGACAGCCGGAGACCGTTCGGGCACCCTTCGCCGAATATTCAGCAACAAGACAACAGGACCACACCCATGAAAATCCACCTCGTCGATGGAACCTATGAGCTGTTCCGCGCCCACTTCGGCGCACCTGCGAAGAAGGCCCCGGATGGGCGCCAAGTTGGCGCCACCGTCGGGCTGCTGAACTCGCTTCTCACACTCATCACCAAGTCGGATGCTACCCACATCGGCTGCGCGTTCGATCACGTGATCGAGTCCTTCCGCAACGATCTGTACCCGGGATACAAGACCAGTGAAGGGGTCGACCAGGAGTTGCTGGACCAGTTCTCCCTCGCCGAGCAGGCCGCGGCGGCGCTGGGGGTTGTGGTGTGGCCGATGGTGGAGTTCGAGGCCGACGATGCGCTGGCGACCGCCGCGATGCGGTTCCAGAAGTCCGCCAAGGTCGAGCAGGTGATCTTGTGCTCGCCCGACAAGGACCTGGCCCAGCTGGTCATGGGCGATCGCATCGTCTGCTGGGACCGCCGGCGGGAGATCGTCTACGATGAGGCGGCCGTGCAGGAGAAGTATGGGGTGCTGCCGCGCTCGATTCCGGACTACCTGGCGCTGGTAGGCGACTCGGCTGACGGCTACCCGGGGGTCTTGGGGTGGGGGGCCAAGTCGGCGGCGGCAGTGCTCTCCCAATATGGGCACCTCGAGTCGATCCCACCCGATCACCTGAGCTGGGGACTGACTCCCGGTCGTGCGCTCCGGCTGGCCGAGAACCTGCAGGCCAACCAGGAAGAGGTGCTGCTGTTCCGCCGGCTGGCGACGCTTCGGCTGGACGTGCCCATCCGGGAGAGCCTGGCCGACCTGAAGTGGCGCGGCGCCCGGCCAGAGCTCAGACAGATCTGCCAGGAATTGGGCGCCAGGACTCTCCCGGAGCGCGTGCCTCGGTGGATTTAGCCCCGGAGGCCGCATGAGCCACTGGAACCCACCCTTGACCGACTGGGAAAAGGACGTAACCGACAGCCCCAGCAAGTGGGTGGCCGAGCATGTCCGACGTTATCTGGCATCGGACGGCAAGTCGGGGCACCGGTGGTCCGGTGTCAACACGCTCCTGCTCTCCACGGTCGGTCGCAAGACGGGCAAGCTGCGCCGGACCGCGTTGATCTATGGCCAGGACGGCAACCGCTACCTCGTGGTCGGGTCCAAAGGCGGCAGCCCCAAGCACCCGGCCTGGTATCTCAATCTGCGTGACCACCCCGAAGTCCACGTGCAGGTCGGCGCAGACAAGTTCGTGGCGACGGCTCACACAGCCGCTGGGGAAGAGCGATACCGGCTGTGGGGCCTGATGGCCTCCATCTGGCCGGACTATGAGATCTACCAGCAGAGGACCAGCCGGTCGATCCCGGTGGTGCTCCTCGAGCCCATGGCCGAGGGCCGCCGGGGCCGAACATCCCCATAAGTAGGCGCCCCAAATGTCGATCTAGGCTCGGCTCATTCGACGTTTAGAATGGGAAGGCCGAAAGACGACTAAAATGGTGCGGATTGTCACGTCGTCTCACAGGACGGTTGACGGCTGCATTGAGGGGCCGAGGGCGTTCATCGCCACCCAGTCGGTTTTCACCGCCAGGTTAGGAACTGAGGCATGGACCTCTTTTCTGATTATCGGGAGCGACGGTCGGACTCGCCCCTCGTCGAGCGGGTTCAACAGGCGCGGGTAGCCTCTACGGGGAGCACGATTCGCCCAGCCGAGGTCCACTGGCACATGGTCCTTGCCCGGTACCGCGGAGAGGCCCGGCTAGTGTTGGCGGGGCCCTTGACGAGCTCCGGGGTGGTGTCCGTGCCCGAGGGGGCCGAGCTCCTGTGGATCAAGCTGAAGTTGGGTGCCTTCATGCCGCACCTGCCTGCCAGGCACATGCTGGACACTGAAACAACCCTGCCTGGCGCCGCCAGCAATTCCTTCTGGCTGTACGGCTCAGCCTGGCAATTCCCCGACTACGAGAACGTGGACACCTTCGTAAACCGGCTAGTGGCTGAGGAGGTGCTGGCGCATGACCCCCTCGTGAACGATGTGTTGCAGGACCGGCCGCCGGAGCTGTCGGTCCGCACGATCCGGCACCGTTTCTTGCGAGCCACCGGGCTGACCCAGGGCCAGATTCGCCAATTCGGACGCGCCCAGCAGGCGGCCGGACTCCTGCAGCAAGGGGCCACGATCCTGGACACCGTGGACGAGGCGGGCTATTACGATCAGCCGCATCTGACCCGCTCGTTGAGGCACTGGATCGGGCACACGCCGGCTCAGATCCTGAGTGCGAGAGCGATGGCGGAGATTGCCGTTTGATACAAGACATGGGTCGATTGCCGGACTATCATGCTGCTGAGGGCGCTGGCATCCACCAAACCGCGCCAAAGGAGAGCATCATGCAGAAGATCGTGACGTACCTGTGGT
>MGOM01000082.1:2878-6587 GCA_001797105.1 Chloroflexi bacterium RBG_19FT_COMBO_62_14 | reverse complement strand
CTCTACACCTCCCTGTTCGACAACTCCCGGATCGTGAATGTCACACGCTACGGCGACGTCGGGCCGGGGCCGACAGGCACCACCATGATCGTCAATTTCGAGTTGGGGCGCCAGGAATTCCTCGCTCTGAACGGCGGCCCACTATACAAATTCACCGAGGCCGTTTCGCTCCTTGTGAACTGCGAGAACCAGGCCGAAGTCGACCGGCTCTGGGGGAAGCTCACCGAAGGTGGAGAAGAGCACCCCTGCGGCTGGCTGAAGGACAAGTTCGGCCTCTCGTGGCAGATCATTCCGACGGCGCTTGGCAGGCTGATGAGTGACCCGGACCCTGAGAAGGCCGGACGGGTCATGCAGGCCATGCTCCAGATGAGCAAGATCGAAGTTTCGGGCCTGGAGAAGGCCTACGCGGGGTAGTGACCGATCTCAGCGCGGGCCGGTTCGTTGAACGGTTAGAAGCTCTCCGTTCGCCGGTCGAACTGCAGAAGATCCAGCGGTACTTCAAGTCCGGGCAAGGGGAGTACGGCGAAGGCGATGTCTTCATGGGCGTGCGCATGGGGCACGTCTTCGCCTTGCCGGCCCGGCTGACCGCAGGTACTCCCGGTCTGGGAATTCCACACTGAGCGCAAAGCTCAACAAGCATCCACTCTCCAAGCGCCTCAAGACAAGACGCGCAGTGCCTGAACCCTCAGCATCCGGATGGATCCGCGAGCGGATCGCACCGTTGCCGGACCCCGGACAGTCGCCCGCCAGCCGGGGCGTCAGCTTGGCGAATCAGCGCGAGCTTCGGTCTGGACAAGGCGGAACATTTGTTCTATACTCCACAAGCGCTGTCAGAGCAGACCCTGAGGCGAGCCCCGGCCGGGATGTCAGCGGCTAAGACAGCTCACCGGCGGTTCGCGCGGCGCCGGGTGAGGCGCCACCACTAGACGCGAGCCACTGGGGTGTCGATTCTGCGCTGCTCTATTCGACGAATCCAAAAGAGGTAGCGGAAGGCCGACGGTCGCAGGGCGCATTTCCGGCCCGCGCCATTGGCCAGTATTGTTGAGAGGAGGGTAAGTATGTCAGTCCAAAACGAGGTCGTTTCCCACCTTCGAGGCGCCCTCAACAGTCGGGTGATCGTCCCAGGGGACAAGGACTACGAGCAGGCCCGCACAGTCTTCTACGGCGGAATCGATCGTCGGCCGCAAGCCATAGTCAGGGCCGCGGACCCAGGCGACGTCGCGCGGGTTATCTTGCTGGCGCGTCAAACCGGACTCGAGCTGGCCGTGCGCGGCGGCGGCCACAGCTTCGCCGGCCACAGTCTGTCGGACGGGGGGATCGTGCTCGATCTCCGAGAGTTGCGGGACCTACAGCTCGACCCGGGGCGACGCACCGCCTGGGCCGGAGGCGGGCTGACGGCCGGCGCATACACCAAGGCGGCCGGCGAGCTTGGGCTGGCGACCGGATTCGGCGACACCGGTTCGGTGGGCATCGGTGGTCTGACGCTAGGCGGAGGGGTGGGCTATCTGGTCCGCAAGTACGGCCTGACGATCGACCAACTGCTGGCGGCCGAGGTAGTGACCGCGGATGGGCAGCTGTTGCGGGCCGACGAGGACGAGCACCAGGAACTGTTCTGGGCCATTCGGGGTGGCGGCGGGAATTTCGGTGTGGTGACCCGGTTTCAGTTCCGGTTGCACGAGGTCCCTTCGATCGTGGGTGGGATGTTGATCCTGCCGGCCACGCCTCCGGTCATCGCCGGATTCATCGCTGCGGCGGAAGCCGCCCCGGAGGAGCTCTCGACCATCGCCAACATCATGCCCGCGCCGCCCATGCCGATGGTCCCGGCCGAGCAGCATGGCCAACTGGTCGTGTTCGCACTCCTGGTATGTGCCGGCCAGGCGGATGCCGGCGAGCGGGCCTTAGCCCCATTCCGCAAACTGGCCGCTCCGATCGTCGACATGCTGCGCCCGATGACCTACCCGGAGGTGTTCGTGCCGGAAGAGGGCGAATACCACCCGACCGCCGTGGCCCGCACGATGTTCGTCGACACGATCGATCGCAGTCGGGCGGAGGAGATCGTGTCCCGCCTGGAAGCCTCCGACGCACCGGTGCGGGTGGCACAGCTCCGCGCGCTGGGTGGAGCCATGGCCCGCGTGCCGGCCGCGGCCACCGCCTTCGCCCATCGGGCCAGCCGGATCATGGTTAACCTGGCCGCGTTTTACGAGAGCCCCGAGGAGCAGGTGGAACGGGAAGCCTGGGTGTCCGATTTCGCTGCGTCGCTGCAACAGCGCGACCAGGGTGTGTACGTCAACTTCCTGGGCGAGGCTTCCGAGGCACAGGTGCGCACGGCCTATCCGGGGTCGACCTGGGATCGGTTGGCAGCGGCAAAGCGCCGCTATGACCCGACCAACCTGTTTCGGGTCAACCACAATATCCCGCCGGCCAGTCTGTGATTGCCCCGCGCAGCTCAACCCGGATTCAGGCAACCCAGGTTATCGGAAGGCGGTAGCCACAAGCTCCGCCGACCTACCAACTCCATGACTGGGGTGGGCTCTGAAGCTTGACAACCTTGATCCGATTGGTACTATTCGAAGTGGAGAAGGTAGGTCTCATGGACGAATTAGCCCCGCAACGTGCCGGTCGCCGCGAGTGGGTCGGTCTCGCCGTACTGGCCCTCGCCTGTGTTCTCTACGCGATGGATCTGACCGTACTCCACCTGGCCGTGCCTAGCCTGAGCGCAACCCTACAGCCCAGCAGCGCACAACTGCTTTGGATCATCGACATCTACGGATTCCTGGTCGCCGGGTCGTTGATCACCATGGGCACGCTCGGTGACCGGATCGGCCGGCGCCGGCTGCTGCTCATTGGTGCCTCTGCCTTCGGCCTGGTCTCGCTGCTGGCGGCGTTCTCCGCCAGCGTCTCGATGCTCATTGCCAGCCGCGCCCTGATGGGTGTGGCCGGCGCGACCCTGGCCCCCTCCACGTTGTCGTTGATCTTCAACATGTTCCGCGACCCGGGGCAGCGGTCGGCCGCCATCGGCGTATGGATCACCAGCTTCTCGGTCGGTGGGGTGATCGGCCCGCTGCTCGGCGGGGTGCTGCTTGAGTACTTCTGGTGGGGCTCGGTCTTCTTGCTGGCCTTGCCGGTAATGGCCTTGCTGCTCGTGCTCGGGCCGCGGGTGCTTCCGGAGTTCCGCGATCCGCAGGCAGGACGGCTGGACCTGCTCAGCGCCGGGATGTCGCTGGTAGCCGTGTTGGCCGTGATTTTCGGGCTCAAGCAGACCGTGCAGTCCGGGTTTGGACTGCAGCCGGCGGCGGCCATCCTGGGGGGCTTTTTCATCGGCTTCCTGTTCCTGCGGCGCCAGGCCAGGCTGGCGGATCCCTTGATCGAGCTTCGCCTGTTCCGGATACCCACTTTCAATGTCTCACTGGCCACGAACGTGCTGTCGGTTTTCATCGCCGTAGGGTATTTCCTCTTCGTCGCGCAGTATCTGCAACTGGTGGTTGGGCTGTCACCGCTGCAAGCGGGACTGTGGTCGCTGCCCTCGTCGGTCGGCTTCATTGCCGGATCCAACCTGGCTCCCCGATTCGTACATCGGCTACGCCCGGCGGTCGTGCTCGCCGCCTCACTGACCCTGGCCGCGCTCGCCCTGGGGATGCTCACCCGGGTCGATGGTCCGACCGGCCTGGGGATCGTCGTGACCGCCTCCGTAGTGATCTCGCTGGCGCTA
>MGOM01000082.1:2693-2840 GCA_001797105.1 Chloroflexi bacterium RBG_19FT_COMBO_62_14 | reverse complement strand
AAGCGCCCCGCCGGAGAGGGCCGGGGCAGCCTCCGGGATCTCGGAGACCGGTGCCGAGCTCGGCGGGGCGATGGGGATCGCCATCCTCGGCAGCCTCGGGACGGCACTCTACCGAAGTGAGGTGGCCAGCGCCCTCCCAGCCGGCAC
>MGOM01000082.1:1887-2658 GCA_001797105.1 Chloroflexi bacterium RBG_19FT_COMBO_62_14 | reverse complement strand
GCCGGTCAGCTGCCCGAGCCGGTCGGCCTGGCACTGCTTGACCTCGCCCGCGGGGCATTCGTCCACGGCCTGAACCTGGCCGCCGGGATCAGCGCCGCGGTGGCGATCAGTGCGGCCGTCATGGCTGCGGTGCTGCTCCGCAAGGTGTCGGCGAACCCGCACCCCGAAGCCCAAACGGAAGCGCAGGCCCTTCCCGCGGAAATCGATAGCATGGCTTACGTTTCCGACGATCGGAGCTAAGGAGGACTAGCATGAGAAAGGTAATCGCAGGGCTGTTCGTCTCACTCGACGGCGTCGTGGAATCGCCCGACAAATGGCAATTCGATCACTTCGACGCCGACATGATGGCCGGGATGGCCACACAGACTGGGTCTGAGGACACCGTGCTGCTGGGAAGGGTGACTTATCAGGAGTGGGCGCCGTACTGGCCGACCTCCGACGATCAGCTGTACGGAAGCCACATCAACCAGACGCCCAAGTACGTCATCTCCACCACCCTGAACGAGGTCGAGTGGGGGAAGTGGGACAAACCAACACTGATCAAGGGCAACCTGGCGAAAGAGCTCGCCCAACTGAAGAAGCAACCCGGCAAGAATATAGGAGTGGCCGGCAGCCCCACCCTGGTCCGATCCCTGCTCAAAGACGACCTGCTGGACGAGTTGACCCTCATGATCCATCCGGTTGTCGTGGGCAGGGGAAAGCGGCTTTTCAAGGACGGGAGCGACCTGAAGCGATACAGGCTGGCGTACTCCAAGGCGACCACTACCGGCG
>MGOM01000082.1:0-1866 GCA_001797105.1 Chloroflexi bacterium RBG_19FT_COMBO_62_14 | reverse complement strand
CCAGGTAGGGAGGCGGGAGGTCCCCGTGCAGAGACCAGCAGCGACAAAGGCCCCGCTCCTGGCCGAGCCGGAGATCTGACAGCCCGAGATCCGAGCTGCGCGTGGGGAGGCAAGCAATTCGTGGTGAGGCACCATTGAGCGATCGTGCGGCGCAGGTCGTGCGCGAGCGGGTGGACACCCTCTACCGGGAGGAATCGCGGCGGATCTATGCCACCCTGGTGCGTCTGCTGGGCGACTTCGACCTGGCCGAGGACGCACTGCAGGACGCTTTCCGAGTGGCCATGGAACAGTGGCCACGCCTGGGTGTTCCCGCCAACCCTCGCCCCTGGCTGGTTTCAACCGGCCGCTTCAAGGCGCTCGACGCCCTGCGCCGACGGGCGCGCTCCAAAGCCTCGCTGGACAAGATCGCCGGTCTATTCACCCTGGAGGCCGGGGACGCCGTAGCTCAAGACGTCGAGCAGATCGAGGATGACCGGCTGCGGCTGATCTTCACCTGCTGTCATCCAGCGCTCCCGCGGGAGGCCCGGGTGGCGCTAACGCTGCGGGAAGTGTGTGGTCTCACCACCGAGGCGATCGCGCACGCGTTCCTGACCAGCCCGACCACGCTGGCGCAGCGAATCGTGCGCGCCAAGGCCAAGATCCGCGAGGCCGCCATTCCCTATCAGGTGCCGGCCGGGAAGGAGCTGCCCGAGCGGCTGGAGGCCGTGCTGCAGGTGATCTACCTGGTGTTCAATGAGGGCTATTCGGCCTCTTCCGGTGAGGCATTGACGCGGCCGGACCTCTCCGGAGAGGCCCTTCGTCTGGGTCGGTTGCTGGCCGAGCTGCTACCGGAGCCCGAGTCGTTGGGGCTGCTGGCGCTCATGCTCCTGCACGAATCCCGCCAGGCGGCGCGGGCCACGCCGGAGGGGGATCTCATCCTACTGGAGGACCAGGATCGCTCCCTTTGGAACCGGGACCTGATCGCGGAGGGGACGGCCCTGGTGGAGCGGGCGTTCTCTCCGCGCCAGGCCGGCCCGTACACCCTGCAGGCCGCGATCGCGGCGGTGCATGCCGCCGCGACCACACTGGCCGAGACGGACTGGCCGCAAGTCGTGGGTTTGTACGATATGCTGCTGCAGGTGGCCCCTTCGCCGGTGTTTGAAACCAGCCGCGCCGTGGCGGTGGCGATGCGGGCGGGTCCGGCCGCCGGGCTGGACTTGATTGACGCCATCCTGGCGCGTGGCCAGCTGGAGGAATACTACCCGGCGTATTCGGCTCGCGCAGAGCTGTGCCGGCGGTTGGGGAAGACCGCAGAAGCCCGATCCTCGTATGAACGGGCCCTGGCCCTGGCGCAGCAGGAGCCGGAGCGCAGGTTCCTTGAGCGGCGTCTGGCGGAGTTGGCCGGCCAGGCTGACGGTCTGACGGTCTGACGGTCTAAGCCGGCGGAAGCTTCGCCTGACGGGCTGCGTCGAGGTCGTTCCAAGTCCCGGGATCCTTGCAGGGGCTGTCGATTTCGGGCCGGCTCAATCGATTAACTGGCACAACCATCACCTTGAGGAGCCTGGCGAACGCCGCCACAGCTCCCAGCCAAAGGAGGCACGATCATGCAGTTCCTGTCGTACGACCCCAACTTCGACCCGAAGAACCCGGGTCCGCCCCCGACCCCTGAGCTTATGGCGGAGATGGGCAAGTTCACGGAGGAGGCCATCGGGGCCGGAGTCATAGTGGCGACGGGCGCACTGGAAGCCACGAGCAAGCGACTCCGGCGCAAGGGCGGCAAGTTCACCGTCACCGACGGTCCGTCCATCGAGTTGAAGGAGCTGATGGCGCAAGGGCGGCAAGTTCACCGTCACCGACGGTCCGTCCATCGAGTTGAAGGAGCTGATG
>MGOM01000081.1:6500-7035 GCA_001797105.1 Chloroflexi bacterium RBG_19FT_COMBO_62_14 | reverse complement strand
AGCCTGCTCGAGCTAAGGCAAGGCGCGAATGACGCCTGGCGACACTTGCGAGAGGTCCTCGCCGCGGCCGGCTCCGCCGCCACCGAACTATCTGCCGAGGACTTGAAGAGGGGTTATGCGCAGATGTGGGAGAGCAATCTGGGGTCGCTTCAACAGAGTCTCAAGTTCTCCGAGTCAGATATCGCCGAGCTCCAGAAGATCGTTGATCAAAGGATGCAGGCCCAGCCGCTTTCAACCCAACTCCCGGACGTCGTTTTCGATGATGACTGGAGTGGAGCCATGCGGGCTGCTTCTGCCCAGCTTCGGCAGCTCGCCGATTCGTACGCTCGTCTCAAATCAGCACTGACTCGATCGTGAGCGCCGGGTCGGGACGAAACATTCCAGGTTTAGGCACGCGGTAGACATCTCTGCAACGATTCGAGAAGGACCCCTGTCGCCCCGGCTTTCAACCGCGCACATCCGAGGGATGACCGGCCTCTGAGGCTCGATGGGATACTTCCCACCCGCTTATCGGCGCGACAATAGGCATGAAAGA
>MGOM01000081.1:4394-6480 GCA_001797105.1 Chloroflexi bacterium RBG_19FT_COMBO_62_14 | reverse complement strand
GCCAGCCTCTCCCCGCATGGGGCAGAGGACCGCCCTTCGATAGTGGCCGTCGGCCGCCTGCCGGCATCATCGCGCACTTGCGAAAGGAGCAGGGAATGAAACTCAGTACGCTCATGTTGGTCAACGCCGTGGTCACAGGCGTCTTCGGCATTGCTTTCGTACTCGTCCCTGGCCAAGCCGTCACGCTATATGGTGTAGAGGCCACTGCCGCTTTGAAGTACACGGGGCAGGTCTTCGGGGTTGCACTCGTGACTCTGGCTGTGCTTTCGTGGTCTGCTCGGAATGTGGCCGAATCCGAAGCCCGGCGAGCGATCGTCCTATCCTTCCTGATCGGAGACGCCATAGGCTTCGTTGTCACCCTCATCGGTCAACTCGGTGGCGTGGTTAACTCACTCGGATGGTCTTCGGTTGCGCTCTATCTGTTGCTCGCTTTGGGTTTCGGCTACTTCCAATTCACCAAATCCGCCGCGCCCTAGACCGTCGTCGCCATCGAGTCGAGAGGCACACTTGGGGTCTGGCAGGGCTAAGGCGCCGCCTCGGGTGGATAGTATTGAAAGCCGGTGGTCGTCCGTGGCAGGCGGGACGACCACTCGTCTTTGAGCGACCCAGGCAATTTCCGCCCATGTCCATCGAACGATGCGATTGGGGGCGCGATGCTCCGTTCGTCCTCCCGAAGGACACCCCTGCCCAGAGCCGCAGGCCGTCTCGCCCTCGCGTGCACATCCGAAGGATGCGACGGGCCGGGGCTCGCGGCCCGGACGGGGCGCTGGGTCGGGACGATGAGCTTGATCGTTCATCCAGCTTGACTGGACTGGATCCTGGTGCTCTTCCGGGAGACATTGCTCCCAGCCCCTCGAGAGTGTTGCGCAATTCGAGTGGCCACAACCTCTTCCCGAGGACAAGGATCTGACCGAGGCCGAACGCGACTACTTGGGACGGGCGAGACGCTGGGAGCACAAGATCTAGGTCACCCGACCCCAGACCCGGGCCTATGGCCTGAGTGACTCACCGGTCGGGCTAGCGGCGTGGATCGTTGAGAAGTACTGGGCGTGGAGCGATTGTCATGGAGACCTGGAAAGCCGGTTCACCAAGGACGAGCTATTGACAAACATCATGATCTATTGGGTGTCAGAGACAATCAACTCTTCGATGAGAAGGTACTTCGAATCGAGGCATATCCCTTCCCCTCGCCCGCTCAAACTTGGAGAGAGAATCGAGACACCGACCGGGATTGCCATGTTCCCGGGGGAGGTGGACCTGGTCGTGCCGCGGGAGTGGGCCGAGCGGTGCTACAACGTCATGCGCTGGACGGACATGCCGTCGGGCGGGCATTTTCCTGCGCTTGAAGAGCCTTCGCTTCTCGTCGAGGATATCCGGGCCTTCTTCCGCGAAATTCGATGATCGAAGGGAACGATGGTGCAGCCTTCAAGCTACCGGACGCATGACGCAAGACACAGGATGAGCCTCAAGCCTCAAGCTTCAGGCATGCGGCTCGATCCTGATCTCTTGCTGATTGCGTATTCCTTTAGGCTTATTGCTAATTGCTTATTGCTGATTGCCAATTGCTTATCGCTGATTGCTGGCCGCTGACCGCTACTTCCCAAGCGTCATCAGATAAGCCACGATGGCCTCGATGTCTTCCGCTGTGAACGTTTGGCTGTAGGTCGACGGCATGATGTTCTCCGGGAACCCTTCCACCGTGTAGGCCTGCGGGTCGAGGATCGACTGATGAATGTACGCCAGCCCGTCTAGCCCGGCCACTCGCCCACCGGCGCGTTCGCCGATCCCGGCCAGAGACGGACCGACGATGACTGTGTCGGGAGTCGTGGCGTGACACGACGCACACGTGGCGTTGAACAAGGCCTGTCCCCGGCGGACCTGGGCGTCGTCCGTGGCAGAGCCTCCTCCAGATGCCCCCGTCGTGCATGCGCCAAGCGCCAGGCCTAAGCAGCCGACGAGCAGGAGGATCAGGCGCGCGCCAACCGCCCGCACGCTGGTGTCTCGTAGGATTGTTTTCATTGCTCGATCAGGACCTTTATGAGCGCGCAAGCGCGCCGCCCACCCGTTTCTACGTATTGGGCGGCGC
>MGOM01000081.1:3819-4283 GCA_001797105.1 Chloroflexi bacterium RBG_19FT_COMBO_62_14 | reverse complement strand
TTCAGTGCGAAGAAGACGACCATCCCACCATTGATTGTCCACAGCGCGGCCGTCTCGCCCCACGCGACCACACTCCGGGCGTCTTGCGTGCGAGTTGACAGCACACCCAGGATCAGATTGGTCATCATCCCGACGAACGCGGTGTGGGCGAACACAGCTCCGAACCAGGCTGGTAGCGCAGTGAAGTCCGCTCCAGTGCCGATGACATAGAAGAAGAACCCGATGTAGACGAGGAACCAGAGTGTGCCGAAAAAGGTCCAGCTCCTTGCCGGGCTACCTGCAGGACCCGTGCGGATGGTTCGCCAGGCCGTCCTCGCCAGGAACACGATCAGAGCGACGAGCAGGAGCAGGCCGAAGACAGGCAGAATCTGGTCGAGCATGTTCAGGAAATAGGCGATCGGGACCAGAGCCGCGGCGATCACCCAGGCGACCGCCTGGATCAGCCCGAAGACTGTCCAGCGCAT
>MGOM01000081.1:2095-3747 GCA_001797105.1 Chloroflexi bacterium RBG_19FT_COMBO_62_14 | reverse complement strand
GGCGTGCGCCCCGACCCGGTCCAGCTCCGGCAGAGGCAGGAAGCGGCCGATGGCCCTCTCCAGGCCCAGCAGCATCCCGATGGTGGCGCCGATGGCGGCAACCAGCAATGCAGAGGCCGCCAGCAAGTGGACCGTGGTGGTGACGGGCTGGTTGCGGAGCTGAGAGAGGGCGAAGATCGCCGCGTACCACAGGACCAGCACCGCTCCCGCCCCGAAGATCGGATGCAAGGTCACCAGGAAGCCGCTGGGACGTGAAAACGCCAACCCGAACGCAACGACGTATCCGGCGAAGATGACGATTGCCGCCCAGGTCAGCGTGCGCACACGACCTTCGTAGGCCGGCGTGACGTCCCGCTGGCCGGTGAGCAGCCAGACGGCGATCCCGATGGCCGACAGGGTGATCCAGCCGATGCTCCCTCCGTGGAGGTGGATCAGCACCTGCCAGCGCGGGATCTCGCCGATGGTCAGCGAGTTGTCAAAACCGAAGTAGATGTTGATCAGGAAGATCACCATCGACCCCATGAAGAGGGTCCTGAGACTCCCCCAAACGGACGCGTTCTTGACCGGTGCAACGTTCATCGAGTTGCCTCCCTTGTGTCGGCCGGGGAAACCGGTGTTTGCCCCATAATAGAACCCGAATAGACATATTCGGTTTCGGTTTTGGTCCAACACGCTGGCCGACCGACTCCCCTAACGCGCCTTTCCTCGGACACCATCCATACCCCGATCCACTATTTCGAGAGCAGGCGCGTTCTCGCCCCGCACAGATGTGAGGAGCTCTCTCCGCCTTGCGTGCGCCTTGCATTTCCCCCCACCACGGGCTCCCCGCCGTAAGATGGTTGCGACAGACTTCTCTGCCCATACCGGGAGGGCCGCTTTGGGCGTTGACTCGTTTCGGCGATCGCTCGCGGGCACGAATCTCCGGTCGACCGGCGACGAGGATCTCTCGCCACTGACGATGGGGGTTCTCGCCTTTGTCCTGGCCATCGTCTTGCTGCTCAGACTGCATAGTGCTGGCCCACTCGATTTCGGCGGCGAGCTGCTCCTCCTCGCGATGAGCTTCGGATTCATTTCAGATCTCACCCATGGCCACGGCGACGATCACCCTAAACCCGGTGGGCATACGAGTGCGGAAGATGAGATCAGGCTGCTGCTCGACGGCCTGGGGGACCCCTATCACGTCATCCACGACGTCGATTCTCCCGAAGGGAATATCGACAACATTGTCATCGCGCGCGCCGGGGCGGTCTTCCTGATCGAGATCAAGCCACAGTCCGAGAGCGGACAAGTCGAGAAAGATGACCTGGAGACGACCTGCCGTCCCAGCGAGGGCCACATCATTGATCTGTGCACCTACAAGACTGCCTGGCTTCGCGACCGGATCAGCGAGGTCATAGGCGAGAAACCGCTAATCACGCCGTTGCTCATCTTCCCCAACCCATTCGTCCCGAAGATGCTCAAGGTCGGGAGCGTGCGCATCGTTAATCAGGCCTCGCTCCTCACGACCCTGGCCGAGCACGGGGCGCGCCGGCGTAAAAGCTCGCGTCTCTGGGAGGCGCGCCAGCTCATCGCAGACTCCCTGCTTGGATAGCGGTCAGCCCTCAGCAATTAGCTATCAGCTGTCAGCTATCAGCTATGAGCAGATCTCCGAT
>MGOM01000081.1:0-1860 GCA_001797105.1 Chloroflexi bacterium RBG_19FT_COMBO_62_14 | reverse complement strand
CCAACGTGAAGGTTGATCGCGTCGCTTGTCCCTGGCTGATCAGACATTTCATCGATGAAGTGCCCGAATTCTTCTTCGTCCCTGCCGAGGAAGTCCTGACCGAAGCCGAACGCCTCGGCGCGCTCCCCTTCGATGTCGAGGGAGCCGAGCTCGGGCACCACGGCCTGGAGTGTTCCTTCGAAGCCATCTTGAAGGAATACGATCTCACACCTAACCCGGCGCTTGTGCTGCTCGGAAGAATCGTCAACGGCGCCGACACGGAAAATACGCTATGGAACCAGCCGGAAGGCGCTGGGCTGAAGGCAATCGCCGAAGGTTTTCGCCACCTCGGTTTCTCCGACGATCATGAGATCAACGCCGCCGAATGGGTCGTCTACGACGCGTTGTACGCCTACTGCCTGGAGATGATCGATCAGGGTAGACCGAATGGCGCGTTCAGGGACTGACACCGCCCTGCTCTTCTCGACACGCGCCATCCGCCTCTTCGCCTACGGCTCGTTGTCCGTCATCTTGGCTTTGTATCTGGAGGAGTTGGGGTTCGACGGACACACGATCGGGCTGCTCTTGACGGCGACGCTGGCCGGCGACGCCTGCCTTAGTCTACTCTTGAGCACACGCGCCGATCGCTTCGGGCGCCGTCGCACGCTCGTCATCGGCGCGGTGCTCATGTCGCTGGCAGGCGCCACGTTCGCCGTAACCCGCCAGACGGTCTTCCTCGTTCTTGCGGCCATCGTGGGTGTCATCAGCCCGACCGGCAACGAGATAGGCCCGTTTCTGGCCGTGGAACAAGCCGCCCTGACCCAACTAGTCCCCGATCGACGGCGGACAGCGACATTCGCCTGGTACAGCCTGGCCGGCTCTCTGGCTTCGGCGCTCGGAGCCCTTGTGGGGGGTCTCACAGCGCGCGGCTTGCAGAATCATGGGTTCAGCCCACTGGTGTCATACCGTGCTCTGTTCTCCGGATATGCCCTGGCTGGCGCCGTGCTGCTTGTGTGTTTCCTGGCACTCTCGCGGGAAGTCGAGGTAGTTCCGCCTCCCGTCCCCCTGACAACCGCAAGACGCCTTGGGCTTCACCGATCAACCGGTACGGTAGCCAGACTGAGCGGGCTATTTGCCCTCGATGCCTTTGCCGGGGGGCTTATCATTCAGAGCTTCGTCGCCTATTGGTTCCACTTGCGATTCGGTGTCCACGAGGGCGTCTTGGGTGGCATCTTCTTCGGTGCGAACCTCCTGGCCGGCGCATCAGCACTCCTGGCGGCGCGCCTGGCGGCCCGGATCGGGCTGGTCAATACGATGGTCTTCACCCACCTCCCGTCGAACATTCTGCTCTGCCTCGTGCCGGTCATGCCGACGCTCGGCTTGGCCGTGGCGCTCCTTTTACTGCGATACAGCCTATCGCAGATGGACGTTCCGACACGTCAGTCGTACACGATGGCCGTGGTCGACCCGGACGAACGCTCGGCCGCCTCCGGGGTGACAATGGCGGCGCGGACAGTGGGTGCAGCCATCTCTCCCGCGCTGAGTGGTTTGCTGATCACGACGTCACTCGCATTGCCGTTCCTCGTTTCAGGCGGGCTGAAGATCGTCTATGATCTGCTTCTGTTTCGGGCCTTCCGAGGGCGTCGACCACCGGAGGAAGAGCGGGCTTGAGACTCAGCGGTCAGCGAACAGCCATCAGGAATCAGCAGGCAGCAATCAGCAATTAGCAATTAGCCAATCACTCTTGGCGGATTGCTGGCGAGGCGCTCTCGTTCAGGATGAAGTCCCAGACCGATGAAGGAGAGTTACCGGTCTGAAGCTTAGAGCTTGCCGCTTGAAGCTCTCTTTCTGTGTCTTGTGTCTTGTGTCTTGTGTCTTGTG
>MGOM01000080.1:44005-45194 GCA_001797105.1 Chloroflexi bacterium RBG_19FT_COMBO_62_14 | reverse complement strand
GAGGGCACGATCGACCTGGTCTGCGACAAGCTTGGGATCACGGCGACATGCCGCACCGCCCAACATGCTTTGGGCCCCTCACCGCGTCAATATCATGCCCTTCCAACTCGCCTCTCCGAATACGAATCGGTACAGACCGGGAGTCTCTCGATTCTGTGCGAGTGTGAGCTCGCCACACGAATCGGACTGGAGCGATCGATCCTTGACGACCATGCCCAAGCTCTTGATGACAGTCGACGTGACGTTCGGCTTGGGATGGGGCCTTGCCAGGCTGCGTTCTGCGGCTATCGAGCAGCCGCACTCGCTCCGCCGCTCGATCCCAAATCGCCTGTCGACGGAGGTTACCGGGACTTTATGAACGAACGCTGGCGCGGCGTGCGACCGCTCGCCTGGGGACAAACCCTAAGTCAGTTCGAGTTGGGACGGCGGATCTCTCTCGAGCTCCTGGGCGCCGATACGCTGCCCGAGGATTCTTCATGACGGATCTGCTCATCGTCGGCCAGGGGTTCGCCGGGCTTTTCGCCGCCGTCCTGGCCGCCCAACGCGGGGCGCGCACGACTTTGATCGCCGCCGGACGGGGAGGGTTGAGCCTCTCCCACGGTTGCATCGACGTCCGCCGCGGTGGCGCGTCGCCGAATGACCTTCGAGCGCTTCCGGCAGATCATCCCTATCGGATCGCCGACCCGGCTGGCCTTCAAGATGCCCTGGCTGCGTTCCATGTGATTTCCGCCAAAGCCGGCCTCGTCTACCGCGGTGCATTGGGTGACGATCTGAGACTGACGACCGCCTTGGGCGGCATCCATACTACGTGCCTCGCACCCGATAGCCTTGCCCGCGGTCGCCTCGAAGACACGCTGCCGACGACAATCGGTGAAATAGAAGGCTACCGCGATTTCTCGGCGGAGTTGGCCGTGAGGAATCTCGCGCGCGCCGGCATTGGGGTCGTGCGGAGCGTCTCTCTGCCGCTCATCGGCGAGGCACCGCGTCGTGACCTATACGCGCATGATCTGGCGCTGCGCTTTGATGATCCGGATTGGCGAACGGAGTTGGCGCGCGCCTGGAAGCCCCGTCTGGGGGGCGTGCGCCGATTGGGCGTGCCTGCTGTACTCGGGCTTCGGCACCACCCGGACGTCATCGCCTCGCTTGAAGAGCGCCTCGACCTTAGGCTATTCGAAATACCCACATTGCC
>MGOM01000080.1:43739-43935 GCA_001797105.1 Chloroflexi bacterium RBG_19FT_COMBO_62_14 | reverse complement strand
GTTGGCCTCATCGACGGCCGGCGTGGTGGACGAAGAGTATCCGGGGTCGTTGCCCACTCGGCGGGAGGGCCTCGCAGCTATCCCTCGCCGGCGGTCCTCCTCGCTACAGGTGGGGTCCTTCACGGTGGCCTGATCGCGCGGCAGAATGGGCGCGTCCAGGAGAGCGTCTTCGATCTACCGATAACCGATCCGGGAG
>MGOM01000080.1:43021-43615 GCA_001797105.1 Chloroflexi bacterium RBG_19FT_COMBO_62_14 | reverse complement strand
CGCCGCCGGGGGCGTGCTTGCCGGGAGTGACCGGACGATCGAGGGAACAAGACAAGGGATCGATATCCTGACCGCCCTCAGAGCTGTGGAATGTGCACTCGGAGATGGATCGGCGTGAGCGTCGGCCCCGGTTTGACGGCGGATCTGTGTCTGAAGTGCAACATCTGTACATCGGCCTGCCCCGTCGCCGCGGTCACGGATTTGTTCCCCGGACCGAAAGCCGTCGGACCGCAGGCAGAGCGATTCCGACACCCTCGCCTCCCTGCCCCTGATCACTCGGTCGCCTGGTGTTCAGGTTGTGGAGTTTGCTCGCGTGTTTGTCCCCACGGCGTCGCCGTCACCGAGATCAACGTCCGGGCGAAGGGCGACCTGGCTCGAAGGGAAGGCATCAGCCTGCGAGACCGATTGATCGCCCGCCCGGCGCTTCTCGGCCGGTTCGGAGTGCGGTTTGCGCCGCTAGCTAACGCGGTCCTGGTGAACCCGATCATCCGGCGCGGGTTGGAGATAAGCCTGGGGATAAGCCGGGAAGCTCCTCTGCCCGCCTTCTCGACGAGTACGCTGCGGCGACGTCAGGCGGCGCACGTCGCCCGCGTC
>MGOM01000080.1:34901-42861 GCA_001797105.1 Chloroflexi bacterium RBG_19FT_COMBO_62_14 | reverse complement strand
CCGCTATGCCCGCTGGAATGTGCAATCGCTCCACCCGTTCGTCGCCGCGGGGATGCCGATCGTGGGTGCCTCGACCTCGTGCACTCTTGCTCTGAAACACGAGTATCAAGCGATCCTCGGGCTCGAGGGAGTGGCGGTGTCCGAGGTTGCCGCCGCCGTCTACGATGTCTTCGAGTTCATCACGCTCTACAAGATGGAGGAGCTCGAACGATTGCACGTATCCTCGATTCCGATTCGAGCCCTCTACCACCCACCATGCCAACTCAAGAGTCACGCGATCGGGACTCCGGCCATCGAGGTGCTCCAGTTGATCCCCGACCTCGAGCTCATTCACTCGGAAGCCGAATGTTGCGGCGTTGCTGGGACCTACGGTCTCAAGAGTGAGAAGGCTCAAGTTGCGAGAGATGTCGGAGGGATCCTGTTCGATCAGGCCGGCGAAGTGAGCCCGGATCTGATACTCAGTGACTCCGAGACTTGCCGCTGGTGGATCGAGAAGCACGCTGGGGTCAAGGCGGTGCATCCGCTCCAGCTGCTGGCCCAGGCACTCGATATCCCATGACCTTTCGGATCACACTCCTCCGCCACGGCCTCTCGCAAGCGAACAAGTCGGATGTCGTGCAGGGTCAGCTCGACTTCCCGCTGGCGGAAGAGGGAATGACCCAGGCACGAATGCTGGCTGAGTATTGGCAGACGCGCGGGGAGCAGTTCGACCTCGTTGTATCCAGTCCGCTCCTGAGGGCGCGACAGACGGCAGAGATCATTGCGGCGCAATTGTCTCTGATGATCGAGTTCGATCCGGGTCTAATGGAACAACACCTGGGTGAAGGCCAGGGGCTTGGTGGCGCCGAGTTTGACGGCATCATCGGCGCGCGGCCGCGCCCGTCCGCCTTCGAACCGATGCTCAAGACAGGGGAGAGTACCTGGGGCCTGTACCGTCGCGCCGGCGACGCTCTGGAGAGGCTGCTGCAGAGAGAGCCAGGCAGCTATCTCGTCGTCTCCCACGGCGCGCTGCTCAACGCGCTCTTGCGGGCGGTGCTGGCTCTCGCGCCTTCCGGCCGGACACGCCAGCCATACTTCGAATTCGCCAATACAGCCTTCGCCGAACTCAGTTATGACGAAGACGAGGGGAATTGGCGGCTGCATCGATTGAATGCCGTACCCCATCTTGGGACGAGGTAGCGAACGAGTTGATCGCCTCTTCAGCCCCTTCGACGGTCATGCTCCATGGGCGGATCCACACGCTGGATCCCGAGCAACCGATTGTGCAGGCGCTGGCGATCCAGCGCGGCACGGTGATCGCGGTGGGTCGCGATGCGGAAATCGAACCAATGGCAGGTCGGTCGGCTGAGGTGGTGGATCTTGAGGAGCGGTGTGTTTTCCCGGGATTGATCGACGCCCATATCCACTTGGAGCAGTACGCCCAGAGCCTGGATCAGCTGGATTGCGAGGTTCCAGATCTCCAGATCTGCCTCGAGCGTGTGCGGGAGCGGGCGGAACAGACGCCGCCGGGCGAGTGGATACTTGGCCATGGTTGGAATCAGAATGACTGGGGGCGCTTCGGGACGTGCGCCGATCTTGATCGGGTCTCCCCGCATCATCCGGTCTTCCTGACCGCCAAGTCGTTACACGCCGCCTGGGTCAATAGCGAAGCGCTGGGCCGGGCGAGAATAGGCCCGACGACACCCAACCCATCTGGAGGTGCCATCGGTCGTGAGCCGTCAGGGGAGCCCGGCGGCGTACTGCTCGAAGCCGCGATGTCGATGGTGCAATCAATCATCCCCGGCGAGTCCACCGAGGCGCTGGTACGGAAGCTCACCCGCGCGCAGTCTAATCTGTGGAGGTACGGCATCACGGGCGTACATGACTATGACGGGCCGCGTTGTCTTGATGCCCTGCAACGGATGCGCGAAGCAGAACTCTTGGGGCTGCGCGTGGTCAAGAACATACCGGTCGAATTCCTCCAACAAGCGATCGACATCGGCCTGCATACGGGATTCGGGGATGCGACGCTCCGGTTGGGGAATGTCAAGGTCTTCTCGGACGGCGCCCTCGGCCCGCGGACAGCGGCCATGCTTTCCGCGTACGCGGGAGAACCGGACAATGTCGGGCTCCTCTTGCTCGACGCTGAGGAGCTGCTCGAGATTGCGCTGCGCGCCGCTTCGGCGGGAATCGCCACCAGTGTGCACGCGATCGGTGACCGAGCCAATCACGTCGTCCTCCAGGCATTTGAATCCCTGCGCCAACAGCCGACCGGCGCGCACATGTCTCGCGCCCGACATCGGATCGAGCACTTGCAGTTGATGCATCCGGATGACATCCCGCGCCCGGCGGCCCTCGGCGTCATCGCCTCCATGCAACCGATCCATGCCACTTCGGACATGCTCATGGCGGATCGTTATTGGGGGAGCCGATCGCGCTACGCGTACGCGTGGCGCAGCCTGCTCGACGCCGGGGCGATTCTGGCATTCGGCTCGGATGCCCCCGTTGAATCACCCAACCCATTCGTGGGCCTTCATGCCGCGGTCACACGGCGCCGGCGAGACGGATCGCCCGGCCCTGAAGGTTGGCACCCGGAGCAGAGGCTTAGCCTGGATGAGGCGCTGCGCGCCTACACGTCCGGACCAGTCTTTGCAGGGGGCCTCGAATCGGTTCAGGGAAAACTCAAGGCTGGGTTCCTGGCCGACCTTCTCGTGCTTGACGTCGACCCGTATGCTCTCCCGTCTGAGGCGCTGGTAGACGTTGCACCGGTCGGGACGATGGTCGACGGGCTGTGGCGGCACCGCACGTTCTGAGTGGTCCTTCCGGGAATTCCCCTTCCGGACGGATGAATGGCCCTACCTTACGCCAGCCGCCTTTCATCGCCCTCTCGTACCGTCACGCCGATCGCATCCAGATGCTCCATCAAGGCCAGGGCATACTTCCGAGAGGTGCCGAACATGTCCCTGACCTCCGCCACCGTGATTCTCCCCCCGGCGGAGATCGCCTTCTTGACCTCTTCGGTCATGTCTCGATACGCGGTTCCCTCCAACAAGACATCGCTCGAGAGCTGGACCAGCATGCCTTCCTCGAGGAGGTGAGCCAGCAGCTCCCCTCCAACTGCGTCGATAGCCTGCTTGACGCTGGGTGGTGAAGTGGGTTCTGCCGCGAACTGCTTCAGCAATTCGGCTGACCCCTCCGATTGCGCAGGCGAAAGCTCCACTGTGAATCTGGGGAGAGCAAGTCGTGCGGCCTGATCCCGTACGACGCCAAGCGCAATAGCTTTCCCCAGGACGGCGGCGTATGTGCGTCCATCCAGGCCCATCTTGCTCTTGAGTTCCTCACGAGGCATGCCAGACCGCAACGGGTTCGCGGCGTGATACTTCTCGAGTTCAGTTCGCAAACGGGTCGTCAAGGCATGCCAGGCTCCGGTCTCCACGACGAGGGTTTCCGACCACGGATCCGGGATGCCTTCACTGAGCGACAGGATCCGGTGCTTGCCCAGGAGCTCGGCCAGGGCCGAACTGGCCTCTTCGGCCGGGAGGTTTGCCTGTCGGAGGGCTACTCTGATTGGTATCGGTCCGCCGGAAAGGGCCTGAACGAGGACGTCGCCGGGAGTACCCCGCACAAGTGACTCCAGCCTCTCAACGATCTTCAGATCGTTACGCCGGTGGCTCTGCTGCGGGTGGGGGTCGGCCACCTGCCCCCCTCCTAGCGTGGCTGAAGGGGACGGCCGGCGAAGAATGAATCGATCGTGACGTTCGGCTGCCACAGGCCGGTCGAGGACGAGCTGCAGCCAACCCGTCTCTCCTGGAGAGAGCTTGTCGCTCCCTAGGAGCCTCACCCGGGCTATTCGTTGTGCCGCCCCGAGGAAGAGCTTCACCCGTTGATCGTGTTTGAGCGGGGCGTCCGCCTCCGCCAGGAGTCGGAAACGGACGTCGATTGTACGCGTGGGTTGGTAGGCGCCGGGCAGGCTGACCACATCGCCACGGACGAGGTCGCCGACTTCGACGCCGGAGAGATTGATCGCTAGGCGTCTCCCCGGATCGGCATGTTCAACCGTCGTCCTGTGCGTCTGCAATCCGCGGATCCGGCCCTTCACCCGCGACGGGAGCAGCTCGACCTCCTGACCAACCTCGAATGCGCCGTCGATCAGTGTGCCGGTCACGACCGTCCCGAAGCCTGCAATCGTGAAAGCGCGATCTAGGGAGAGGCGCGGCCGTCCGATGTCGCGCCTTGGAGGGACCTCACCCAGCACCAATCCCAGAGCAGCCACCAGGGCGTCGATCCCCGTACCGGTTAAAGATGAAACTGGGATGATGGGGGCTCTTGCCAGGGGGGTAGGCGCCAACATTCGCTCGACGTCCTCCCGGACAAGATCCAACCAAGAAGGGTCGTCGACCAGATCGATCTTGGTCAAGGCCACGACACCTCGGGATACTTCCAGGAGATCGAGGATTGCCAGATGCTCGGAGGTCTGAGGCATGACACCTTCATCGGCAGCCACGACGAGGAGGGCGGCCTCAATGGCACCCACTCCGGCGAGCATATTCTCGATGAAGTCGCGGTGTCCGGGGACATCGATGATCCCGATCTCTTCCCCGCCCGGCAGGGTCAGCCAGGCGAAGCCAAGATCGATGGTCATCTGCCGCTCTTGTTCCTCCCGCAGCCGGTCGGGATCCATGCCGGTCAACGCCAGCACCAGCGCCGATTTTCCGTGATCCACATGGCCTGCCGTACCAATGACGTGCATTCGACTGCCTCAGGCACCGGCCCCCGGTCGAGCAGAACGGATGGCCTTCATCATTGCTTCAACTTACTTCTTCCCCACGACGTTCACGCTCGGCCGCCCACTCGCGTATCAATGACAGAAGGTCCATCAGGCGTTGACGATCCGTTGTACCCAGCTCGGCAAGCGCGCTCACTGCTTCCCCCATGTCCTCGCCAAGCGACTGAACCGTCTTTGCCAGCCGATCATGAAGCCGATCATGCTCGCGCCAGTGTTCATCAAACGTGAGTTTGTAGGCGTTCCAGCGCTTCTGATCGTCGGCCTGGAAACTCGCCCATTCCTGGCGGAATCTGTCGTCTGCCAGGCGTTGGATTTCGCTGATCTCGGAGATCCGGCGCTCGAGCCGCTCCAGGACCACGTCCAGGTCGGATCGGGCTTGCTTCAAGGAGCGCAGAGTCTCTTCGAAGATCCGGACTTGATCGTCCAACCTGATTGAGCGCGCTTCGATGGCCTCGAAGGTCTGGTGCCATTCCTTCATCTTCCTCTCGAACTCGGCCATTTTGATGCCTTGCTGCTCGAGAAACACGGCCTGACCCTCGGAGCGCTCATTCTCGGCCGACGTCAGCTCACTCAGCTGGATCTCCAGGCGTCGCGTCCGGTCGCCGGCCGCATCCACTTCGCCGTGCAAGCCATCGACCCGCGTCCCTAGCTCGGCAAGCTCCGACTGGACTTCCACCATCCTGCGCGTCTCCTGCCTGCGGCCCTCCTCGAGAGAGGCTAGCCCGCGCGCCTGATCGTCCTCCTTCGCCCGAACGCCATCCAGTTCCTCGCCAAGCTCCCTCAGTGTCCGCGTGAGGCGTATCTCCTCCTCGCGTCTGTTCTCTAGGCTCCTCTCGATTTCGTCAAGTCTGGACAAGCCGGCGCGCAATGCGGAGAGCTCATTGGCCACGGCCGACTGATCCCGCTTGCGCAAGTCCTCTTGGCGGGCTTCCTTGTCGGTGCGACGCTTCTCAGCCTGCTCGATCTGCCTGGAAACCTCCAGCCGGTGCTTTGCCAGGGCCTCGTCGAATTGAGTAATGCGCACGGCAATCGCACCGAGACGGGTGATTTCGCTCATGACTCCTTTGATCTGGCTGGCACCTTTGGCCCGGGTCTCCTCCATTGCCTCAACCCGCTCACTCAACCGGGCAACCGCCTCTGCCTCCTTGCGTCGGTTCTCATCCAACCAGGCCAGGCGCTTCTCCAACTGCTCCGGTTTCATGGAGGCATCCCAGGGTGCAGGCTCGCTCTTTTTCTTTACCATCGCTCGGCCCTCGTCAATTCATTAGGTTGGCCAGCCCTGAGGCCGCCAGGACAACCCACGGGAACAGCAATTGCGGGAACACGCCGAACAAAATGCACAGCCCGATACCGGACCCTAGGATCAGGCGCACCGAACGGCCGGGTGATTCTCCGGCTTTGAAGGGCACGGTGCGAAACAGGACTCCGATCCAACGAATTGCGCCCGAACTCGAGATCAAGATCGAAGCCACGACGGTGGCGGCCGCGATCGTGTGATTGGGCGCGATCGCCGACAGAAGCGCCCATCGAGCGGGGAACCCAGCGGTGAGGGGCAGACCGGCGATGGAGAGCACCCCAACAATCGAGGCCGCGGCTGCCAGCGGGAACCGGTATCCTGCCCCCGCCAGCGCCTCCTGATCATCGCGACCGGCCTGGCCGCGTATGACGGCCAAGCCGAGCGACCAGACACCCAAACCGATGACCCGAACAGCCGATAGTCCCAGCGCCAGCTGGTATCCAGCGGGGGTGCCAGCTCCGACTGCCAGGAGCGTAACCCCGAAGTCGGCCACCAGTGCATACGCCATGAGCTTGGAGAAAGACCGCTGAGACAAGGCCGCGAACCCACCGAACCCTACCATGGCCATACCGGCCACGCGCAGGCCGCCGAAGAGACCCGGGGTCTGGCGTAGCCAAGGATATGTGTCGAGAAAACGCAAGAGGAAGAACAGGCCGGCACTCTGAAGGATCACCGTGACGAACGAAAGCGCATAAGGGTTGGCCTCTTCTGCTGCAGCCGGCAGCCAGAGGTGGAATGGAGGTACGGCCATCAACACCGCGAAGCCCAGCACCAAGAGCAGGCTGATCTGACGCGCCAGCTCAGGTGTGGCAGTTGTCACGCCGGCGATCGAGAGCATCCAGCCGCTGAGCAAGATGGCCATCATCGCCAGTGTATAAAGGGAGAGCAGACGCAAACCGCCTCGTTGCGCGGGATACTCCACTGTCGCCAAGATCAAGACTGCAGCCATCGCAGTCAACTCAAGGAACACGGCGGCGAAGACGAACGGCTGAATAAGGAGGGATCCGGCCACTAGAGCCAATGAAAGGACGCCGGCTGGAAAGAAGTAACGATTGGGGTTGACGGCCCAGCCTCCGCCGAAGAGAAACGCACCGCTCAGGTACAAGAAGCCGACGGCCGGCCTCGCACCTTGATCAAGGGTGAACGATCTACCGAGCACCGACCAGGTGGCGCTGAGCTTCAGATTGAGGCCCATGATGGACAAAGGCGACTCGATCGGCGCGCCCAGAACGAATAGGGCGATCACGGCAGCACCCGTAGCCGACACGATCGCCGCCGCAATCAGTCTGCGCCGCAGGAGGCCCGTGACGAGCGTCAGCAAGGCCGAACTGGAGAAGAGCAGGAAGGGTGCACTCATGGCAGCGGCTTCGAGATCTTTTGGGCCTTACCGACCACCAGAATCAGGTAACTGACGATGAGTGCGATCCCAATGTGCACCATCGCAAGCAGGGCGAGCACAGCCAGAGATGGTTCGACCGAGGCGTAAGCGATCTCAAACCCAGCCAGAGTGGTGAGTATCCCCAGACCGACACTGAACGGTGTGTCGCTTATCCCGAGCTGGAGCAAGCCGAGCGTCATCAGAAGTGCCGATCCCAGCGATGCAGGACCGATCAGTGACAGAGTCCCCATCCATGTCTCGCGTGATAGGCCCCAGCCTGCGACACTGACGAGCAGAACAGCAGTCACGCGGAAGAGACGTCCGGATGGGATGCTGCCGCCGGGGCGGGGTCCCGGCCTATCGGGAAGCCGGGTCAGTGTGATCCCGAGGATCGAACATGCAATCAGTCCCCCGACCAGCTTGACGGCGGCGACGGCAATCGGGATAGAAAGCGAGGTGAGTGCGGTGGCCGCAGCGTACTGCACGGCCAACAAGGCCAGCCGGAGGCGACGATTGTCGT
>MGOM01000080.1:32747-34842 GCA_001797105.1 Chloroflexi bacterium RBG_19FT_COMBO_62_14 | reverse complement strand
GGTGATAGGGTCACGAAGGCGGGACTCCAATCCCAAGCAGCACAAGGATTACGACCACGAGCATCCAGAGCATGGCTCCCTCGCCTTCAAGCGGGCTGGCGAGTGTGCGGACAATCCGTAGCACTCCCATGTAGATCTGCCAGGCCGCGTTGTACACCGGGTTAGGATCCAGGCGGCCGGCCACTCGCTTGCCGATCTCCCTCGTTGAATGCGGGAGCCGACCAAAGGCGTAGCGGCCGGCAAGGGCGGCCAATCCAGCCGACAGGAAGACCAGCGTCCCGCCGAGACTGGTAGCCTCAGGTGTCTGGGCGCCCATCCCCACCGCAACAAGGACCGGCAACCCAATCCCGAGGCCGTAGACGACACGCACCAGACTCTCGCCAACCGGCCATTTGCTCGTGGGCGAAAACGCGGCAGAGATCATGCCTATGCCGATCGCGCCAAGCCCAATCGTTCCCAAGACTCCAAGCCAGGTTGTGGCGGGCTGAACGATGGCCTTTGAGAAAGCCCCAGCCAGGACACCTCCCGGTGTGAACGGCGCGCCGACCGCGATCACGGCGGCAGCGATCGGCCACACCCGATGGGTTGGAGCGTGGATCTCCGCCAGGGAGAATGCGTCCCCGGCGAGCAGGATGAGGATCCCGGTATTGGCCAAGATGACTCCGGTCTCCTCCGGATCGAGACTCGCTGCCAGGACCCCCATCCCTGCGACCGCCAGTACGAAAAAGGGCCTGCCCTGGATTGGGTCCTCGGCGAGGGACCAGCGAAAACCACCCACAATGACTCCCACGCCGCCGGCGAGCCTTAGCCACGGCACCAGGCCGGCGGGGAAACCGCTGTCGAATTGTCTCGCCAAGACCGCCAGAACTACCGCCGGCGGGAGCAGACGGATTAGCGTGCCGAGTCCGCGCCTGGCGCGAGGCAGCTTGGGGAGGCTGAAGTGTAGAGGGAACATCCCCAAGCGGATCAGGCCGGCCGTTGCAATCAGGCCGGCCGAGAACGGCGTGGAGATATCGCCGAAGGAAGTGTCGGGTTGACCAGAGGCTCGGCCGGCCACCGCCGCACCCAGGACGATGACCACTGATAATCCATCCACGGCAAGCCGGGTGATGATCCCCGGAATCGCATCTTCATCCGTGGTCACCGACATGAGAAACACGAATGTCAGGAGATCGAGCAAGGCCCAGGTAATGGCGACCGTGAGCAAGTTCCCTGCAAGCATAGCCGCCAGACTCAGCCCAACATAGATCGGGAGCATCACGCGTGTCCCGATTGTGGTCGCCCCGGGGCGCGCGGCTTGCGTCAGCGCAAGGGACAAGAACACCGTGACGGCGGCATAAGCCATTTGCCAGCCCGTGGGATCGAGATCCAGGACAAGGCGCGAGGCGAAGAGGGCTTCCGGCCTCCAGACCGAGAGACTGGTCGACGACCCGAGCGAGGTCGAGAGGACGAGGCAAACGAGCCACGTGACCGCCCCCAGGGCCGACGATGCCGCCCAGAGTGGCGCCTCCCGTCGACGGCGCAGAGCCCAGAGAAGTAGCGCCCCGACAAAGAGTATGATGCTGGGGATTGCAGCCAACCCCACCTCTCCAGAATATGATCGGCGACAATTGGAGATTAGCATACCATGGCCGTCCGTCCAAGAGCGGACAGGGGCCTCATGCTATACTTGTGCAGGCATGCCACCTACGCCAAAGGGTCAGCATGATGGGCAATGTCGTCAATCTGTTTATCAAGCCCGCACGAAAACAACCCATGCTGCCTGTCGCCGACGTCAGCGCTGTCGAAGGAAGAGGGCTGACAGGGGATGCGTCGTTCGGCAGCTCGAAGCGCCAGGTCCTGATGGTTGAATCTGAAGTGCTCGGCCGACACGCTCTCCTTCCCGGTTCGGTTCGTGAGAACATCACTACAAGCGGGATCAGGTTGAGCGGTGTGCCGGCGGGGACGCGCCTGCGCCTCGGTCAGACGGTTCTGGAGGTCACGGGGGACTGCACGCCGTGCTCTTTCATGGACACCCTGCGGCCCGGCCTGCAAGAGAGGATCGCCGGGGAGCGCGGGCTTGTGGCACGCGTAATCACAAGCGGGACCATCCGGG
>MGOM01000080.1:24394-32612 GCA_001797105.1 Chloroflexi bacterium RBG_19FT_COMBO_62_14 | reverse complement strand
AGGTCAGGCTCGAGCGCCGGATCGGTCAAGGCGGAATGGCTGAGGTCTACCTTGGCCTGCACACGACCCTCAACCGACCGGTGGCTGTCAAGCTGCTGCTGGCCCATCTGACGGCCGACGACGCGCTATTCAAGCGTTTTGTCTCCGAGGCCCAGGCAGTGGCCGCCATGCGCCACCCAAACATCGTCCAGGTCTTTGACTTCGACGTGACGGACGAACGGCCGTACATCGTCATGGAACTGCTCCAAGGCCTGACGCTCGACGACTACCTGCGCCGACTTCACAAGATCGGCCATGTCTTGCCTCTGCAGACAGTCGCACGGCTGATGAAGTCTCTCGCTTCAGCGCTCGACTATGCCCACACACGCGGCATTGTGCACCGTGACGTCAAACCGGCCAATGTGATCTTGCGAGCCGGAGCCAGCGGTGTCCGACCGGATCTCCCCCTCCCTTCCGATGTCGAGCCGGTTCTGACCGACTTCGGTGTCGCCCACATCGCAGATGCCAGCACGCGTACAGTCACCGGGACCGTGCTCGGTACGCCGGCCTACATGAGCCCTGAGCAGATCCGCGGCGAAGGCGTCGACGCCCGCACCGACATCTACTCGCTCGGGATCATGCTGTATGAGATGCTCTCCGGCGAGCTGCCGTTTGTCTCCGACTCGGACACACCGGCTTCCCTGCTCTACAAGCAGGTTCACGAGACGCCGGCCCCGCTCCCCAATACGACCCAACCCGTCCAGCAAGTGGTCGGCCGCGCCCTGATGAAGGACCGCGAGCAGCGCTACCAGCGGGCAGGCGATCTTGCCCGCGAGCTTGAGACGGCGACAGGATACCCGGCCGGCGAGACGACGGCCTCGGTTAGGCCTGGTACCGGGCCGATCCCGTCGTCTGTGGCGACGGCCGGGCGACGTCCCGTCAGCCCCAAATGGCTCCTGATCGGGGGCGCGGGCGTCATCGGCGTCATCCTCCTCGGAGCTGTAACCATTGGCGGATTGATCTTTCTTGTAGGACGCGGGGCGGCGACCCCGGAGCCGACGACCGTGGCTGTGTTGTTGGAGACCGCGCCGGCCGGCTCTCAGGAGACCGGGCCCGCCTCTGCCGGGGCCACACCAACTCCGCCGCCGGAGGCCGCCTCCCCTGTGCCGACAGGACCGATCGGCGAGGCGTTCTTCAAGGACTCCACATTCCGAGCCTCGATCCCTGGGATCGGCTCCCCACCGGAAGGATCTGTCTTCCAAGGCTGGCTGACACGCGCAGGGAGCGACCCGATCAAGGTGGATCCCGTCGAACAGTCTCCGGGTTCTCTGGCGTTCTCAAGCCAATCACAAGAAACGAATCTCCTCGCTCACATCTCGGGTTTCGTTGTCTCGGTGGAACCGCTCGATGACCCCGACCCCGGGATTTCTCCACAAATCGTCTGGCATGTTGCCATTGAGCCCGACACGATGGCCCGTGTGCAGCTTTTCGACGATGTGACGCGCGGTGCAACCCCCTCGGCGACTCTCCTGGATCGGCTAGACGCACAAGCCGGCCAATACGACGTGCACCTGGGGTACTCGGTCGACGGAGCCGCCACCGCCAATCTGGGGGCCGCCAAGGTCCACGCCGAGCACGTTGTCAACATCGCGGCCGGGAGACTGGACAGCGCGTATGGGGATTGGAACGCTGACGGGTTGACACAAAACCCCGGTGATGACGTGGGGCTTCTGGGGTATCTATCGATCCTTGATGACTACGCAAGCTCAGTCAAAGCCTCGAGCGACGCGACGGAAGAGGCCCGGCAGTTGGCCGATCAGGTGATCCTTCAGGCGAGTGAAGTATCTGCCACGGCCGAGCAAGGGCGCGATCTGGCGGAGAGGATCGCCGCGGCCGATTCACTCGAGGAAATCCAGCCGCTGACAAACGAGCTCATCACGTTGAAGGTGCAGACAGCCGTTGGATCACTCGTGCAGACTGCCAGCACGCTCGACCTCTCGTTTCGATTCGAATTCCTTCCCGGCGCCCCCTAGGTTCACGCATGCACGAACGCGAGATCATCATTGACGGGCGCAGCTTGAGCCTGGACGACGTAGAAGCGGTCGCTCGCCGCTCCGTCCGTGTCGCCATGGGGGATGCCGCCCGCCGTCGGGTCGAAGAGTCCGCCGAGAGGCTCCGCCGGTTGGCCGAAGGGCCGACACCGATCTACGGGGTCAACACCGGATATGGGATTTTCAGCGACCGCAGGATCGACGCCGAACAGGCAGCCTCACTCTCGCGTAATCTTGTCCTGAGCCACGCCGTCTGCGTGGGCGAGCCTTTCTCGCTGGACGTCACGCGAGCCTCGATGCTCATTCGGGCAAATGCACTCGCCCATGGTCTTTCAGGCGTACGCCCTCACCTCATTGACACATTGTTGCAGATGCTCAATCAGGGGGTTGTTCCGATCATCCCCTCTCAAGGCTCCTTGGGGTCGTCGGGGGACCTGGGGCCGCTGGCTCATCTGGCACTCGTGCTCACACGGGGCCCGAGCGAGTCGTCCGATCTAGATTCGGGTCAAGCCTGGTACGAGGGAGAGGTGGTTTCCGGCGAAAGAGCAATGCGACGAGCGGGGATACCCAGAGTAGCCCTCGGTCCCAAGGACGGACTGGCCCTGACCAATGGGGCGACTTTCAGCGCGGGCATGCTGGCGTTGTCGTGTGTCGACGTCGAGCGGATCCTATCATGCGCTGAGGCAGCCGCGGCGATGTCATTTGAGGCGCTGCTAGGGGTGACGGCCGCGCTCGATCCCCGGCTGCATCAGGCACGCCCGCATCCGGGTCAGTCGGCGGTCGCTGAGCGGCTCAGGGCTTTGCTTTCGGGGAGCACTCTGACCGATTCGGAAGCCAAGGTACAGGACGCGTACAGCCTTCGCTGTATTCCTCAAGTTCTCGGGCCGGTCTGGGAAACGCTTGACTTCGCCCGCCGCGTGGCGACGATCGAAATCAATTCCGCCACCGACAACCCGCTCCTGATCGGCGACCGGGCCGTATCCGGCGGCAACTTCCACGGTGAACCGATCGGAATGGCCTGTGACTATCTCAAGATCGCTCTGAACGCGGCAGCCGGGATCGGAGAGAGACGTATCTTCCGCCTCGTGTCCGGGCACACCAGCAGCGGGCTTCCGCCGATGCTGGTCTCCGACCCGCAGTCAGCCGGACTGCAGTCCGGTCTGATGATGCTGCAATACACCGCCGCTTCGCTCGTGCTAGAGAGCCAAGCACTGGCAACACCGAACTCGATCCACTCCCTGCCGACTTCCGCCGATCAAGAGGACTTCAATGCCAATGCTGCGACCGCTGCCCGCAGCCTGCTTCAGGTCTCAGCTAACCTGAGACGGATCGTGGCAATTGAATTATTGACGGCCGCGCGGGCGTTGGACCTGCGGCGAGTTGCCTCCCCTGAAGCCCGCCTGGGTTCGGGGACGTCGACCGTTCACGCCAGAATCCGCCAGGCCGTGCCCCTGGTCCTCGAGGACCATGCTATGTCTGAAGAAGTCGAGGTCGTGGCGTCCCTGGTAGCCACCGGTGAGCTGTTTGAGGGCGTCGGACAACCTGCCTGAGAGCCGGGTTGATTGTTCCCTGCCGGGCCGCGTGCTAGAATGGATCGCATGAGGAAGACGTTACGAGGCCTCGCCTCTTGTCGAGACTGGCCTGTGAAGCACGCTTCTCGCAGCTCAAGGATGCGCGGATAGCCCGGACCGGATGTCTTGCAGGGGCATCTTCTCGGAAGACGGCGAGGCTCCCGCTCGCCGTCTTCCGCGTCGAATTCGGAGGGAGATACGATGGGGACGATCCAGGCGGTCAAGGGTACCCGCGATTTCTACCCTGAGGACCTGGCCTTCAGGCGTTGGCTCTACGAGCGCATCCGCGAGGTCTCGGAAGGTTACGGGTACGAAGAGTATGACGGCCCATTTCTCGAACGGCTAGACCTGTATGCAGCCAGGTCCGGGGAAGAGTTGGTCCGTAAGCAGTCATTTGTTTTTCCCGATCGAGGCGGCGAGATGATCGCCCTTCGCCCCGAGCTGACGCCCAGCCTGGCACGCATGGTGGCTATGCGCAGCCAGAGCCTTCCACGGCCCCTGCGATGGTGGTCGTTTGGGCCGTTCTGGCGCTACGAACGTCCCCAGCAAGGTCGTGCGAGGGAGTTCTTCCAATGGAATATCGATCTGCTCGGCGTGGATTCACCTGAAGCCGATGCGGAGATCGCCGCCATCGCCGGAGCCCTCTTCCAGGCTGTCGGCCTGGGCCCAGACAAGGTCCAAATCCTCGTCAACGACCGACGGCTGGCGGAGCGCCAGCTATCTCAGATGGGGATAGACCCGGAGAAACGGACGGGGGTTTTTCACCTCATCGATGCTCGCGACCGGATGTCCAAGCCGGCGTGGGATCGACAAGCCGCCGAGCTCGGGCTCGGGGCACAGACTGTGAAAGAACTCGACTCAACACTCAATGATCGCCAGGCCTGGAAGGACTCGGCTGAGCTGACGGCCTTCTTCGCCGCGACGGAGGCCCTGGGTGTTGCCGAGTCGGTGCTCTACGACCCGAGTATCGTCCGCGGGCTGGACTACTATACTGGGATCGTCTTTGAGGCACGCGACACCAGCGGTGAGTTTCGGGCGATACTCGGTGGCGGTCGCTATGACAATCTCGTCTCAGACGTCGGAGGCGAGCCCATCCCCGCCACGGGCTTCGCCATGGGTGATATGGTGATCCACCTGCTCATGGATAAGACAGGGGTCAGTCCGACCATCCGGTCGAAGCCGACCCAGGTGCTCGTCCCGAGTTTCGACGTGGAAAGCATGACCGAGGCGATCAGCCTCTCGGCCGAGCTGCGGGCCTGCGGGCTGCGGACGGAGTGGTATCCAACTGCCGTCAGGCTCTCTGCGCAACTCAAGTACGCCGACCGGCACGGGATCCCCCTGGCGGCGATCATCGGTCCGGATGAGATTAGCTCGTCTTCCGTGACAATCAAGGATCTGAGGACAGGTGCCCAGGAGAATGTCCCCCGCTCTCAGGCCGGACCCCGCCTCGTCGAAATCGCCTCCGGAGCTGGCTAACAACCGACGGGGCCGTAGCGAAGGCACGAATTCGGAGCCTCTGCGGACGCCTGCTGAAGAGAAATCAGACACGGTCTGGGGTGGCAAGAAGTACTAAGACTGCCCGCTCCGAAAAGAATCTCGTGTCCTTGCGCCGTCCGGAGGTCCCATTGCCCCCGGATTCGAGGGAACATACAATCCCTGGAGAAGGTCCTGTCGACTAGGAAGCCGATGTGAAGGTCTGCCCGTACTGCGCCGGAGAGATCCAGGACGAGGCTGTCGTCTGCCGGTACTGCCACAGCGACCTCCCTCCTTTCAGAGCGTCCGCAGGTAGGCGCAGGTGCCCGTATTGCGCCGAGTGGCTCACTACTTCCGTCACAACTTGCATCCATTGTCAGCGGGAGATCTCACTAGCCCCCGGTGTCGGCTTCTTCGAACCAACTTCAGAACCCGAGTTTGAGCCAGCCCAAGCCGAGCCGCCACCACCTCCCCCACCGCCCTCTCAGCCAACCCGCCTGAAAGACATCCTCAGCTCGATGGATGCCAAGCGAATTCACGAACAAGCTCCCCAGCCGGAAGAACCGGTGGCGCCCGTCCTGCCATTGGAGCCGATCGAGACCGACCGGGCGAGCCACAAGACGCCTCCTTTCTCAGTCTCTCCTCCCGAGTCGGGTCTCGAAGAGGCCGGTTGGGACCCCGAAGACGCGGCTTACACCTTCTCCGAATCAGGTGATTGGAGCGCCGAGTTGGAAGTACCGGCGGAGGAAGAGGCAGAACCGATTCCCCCCAAACAGGAGCCTGCCTCCAACTTGGATTCGGGCGCCTGGCGGCGCCGCCAAGAGCCTGCCTCCAACTTGAGCTCGGGTAGCTGGAGGCGGGAACAAGAACCTGCCTCCAGCTCCGACTCAGGCGCCTGGAGGCGGAGCCAGGTTGCTTCAAGCTCCCGACCAGGCGGCCACACCGTCGACTACATCTCGCAATCGGGGCTCCGGCGGTCGGCGATCACTGAACGCTTGAACGCCCTCGACTCAGCCGCGAGGGGTGAGAGGCCTGCGCCCGTTGTCACGCCAGAACCTAAGCGTCTACATCCGGGTGCGTTCGTCGTTGTGGCGATGGCACTTATTTCGGTTGCCCTGATCTACTTCCTCGGTCCAGGGAAGGACACCCTGGCGTTCCTCCTTGCACCCCCGGCTGCAAATGAGTCGCCCACTCCGCCAGCAGTAGCGTCGGCTACGGCCATGTCGACGTCCATACGTCCCTTGATCAAGGATACGACTTCGCCTACCACCACCCCGATAGTCCTTCCGCTAGATTGCATCAACTGGGATCAGGTCACGGCGGCCGACGCCGGTAAGGACCTTTGCGTGCAGGGGGCGGTGAAGCGCTGGTTCGCCACCCAGGATTTCGCCATGGTGGTCATCTTCAGCGAGGAGCCCGCCACGTTCATCTTCGTCGACGCGCTCGAATCGCCGTCTGTTGTAAAACCCGGCGCTTGCGTGCAAGCGACAGGTGAAGTTCAGATCATGGGCGGAGAGCGCCCTTACATCGAGCTATCTGACCCGCCTGCTGTGTGTCCCTAACGGCCCTCGAGTCTGCCGGGCGTTGGCATCATAACAGCTGCAAGGTGTAAGCTGTGAGCTCCATCCTCCCTGCCCCTCTTCCCTGCGTCCCTTGACCTCGACCGCCTGATTCCATGCCCCATCGCTAACTTCGTTGTGTCTTGTGTCTTGTGTCTTGTGTCTTGTGCCTTGTGTCTTGTGTCTTGTGTCTTGTGTCTTGTGTCTTTCGTTTCACGTTTTACGTTTTGCGACCTTCGTCCCGCGCTTCATCCCTGCCCTCCCTTGTCTCCCGCTGGGCGTCGTCCGTCGTCCACCGCGCTTCGTCCACCGTCCATCTGCGCTCCCTCGTGCTATAATTTCCCGGTACGTGCGCGGTGGCTGTAGCTCAATGGCAGAGCACTTGACTGTGGATCAAGGGGTTGCGGGTTCGAGCCCCGTCAGCCACCCCTCGGGCGGACAACGAGGCTTGACTCAGGGCCTTGTGCGGACGTGAGCGATCGAGTAGCATTGGGCATTGTTGCCGCCGCTTCCTGTGCCCGCCCCCCTCGGGTGCTTGAGGCGGCGGCATCATTTAACCTGGCCATGACCCCAGGTGATTGGTCGAGTGCGTCTCACCACCGAAAGTGCAAGGCCTCTGATTGCACGGATCACGTGAAGTAGCCAATGACTCGCCGGGATGGCGCCTCACGACCGATTGTGTATGTCGCCCCTCTGTCTCTCTTGCCGGCGCTTGCAAGTGGCAGATTTGGCCCGCAGGTCGGACGGCCGGGAGCCGGCAAAGGACCCGGTGTACCAGCCTCTGCGACCGCCCCTCCTATTCAGGGACAGCCTGCCGAGGTTCTACCTCACCCGACCGACCCGGCCCTCGGGTCGATTCGTTCAAACCTGCTCCTCGCCGTACAAAAGTCACGATCGGCGATATGACCCTCCTCGTCACGGAACCGGTCATCGCCGGCGATGACGTGATCCGCAACGGAAGTCGATTCGATCCGACCCCCGGGTATGGTTCAAGCTAAGTGTTGGTGGGCATCGCGGCCCGCGACAATCGCGGACAGGAGCAAACTCGTATCTTGTTCGCCCTTTCGGGCGGGGTAGTGGATTCGAGAGGCGTAGCTCACACCGGCCTTGCCACTTCCCTGATGTAATCGAACGAGACGTTCACTGGCGAACCGATGAACAACCTTCGGTTCACGATAGTCGGGGATCCACTCAGGCTTGCTTTGTCCGACGTCGAGAGCCCGTCACGGGAATGGAGATGAGGTGTAGCCTATCCCTGCCGCGCCGCCGGACGGCTGGCACAGAGTTGAGGCTACAAGCTCCACTGGAGTGAAGGTTGGTCCGTCCGGCGCTCACGCCTTCGAACATGGGACGCTCGGCTCGGTGATCCCCGTGCCAGTACCGTGGTTTGCGCCTGATCGCGCCCCCGGCAAATCCAGGTCGACGTGACAGGTGGGAGGGAAGAATGACTCGGCCGAAGCCTGAGTGGCTTTACCTCATCGTCGGGGCAGCGCTCCTCAGCCCGATCGTCGGTTGTTTGCTCGGATGGGGGCTCGGCGGATTCGTCTGGGGGGCAAGGCGGCCCGAATGGACTCCTCTCGGCTCG
>MGOM01000080.1:13521-24382 GCA_001797105.1 Chloroflexi bacterium RBG_19FT_COMBO_62_14 | reverse complement strand
GCATCTCGGATTGTAGGCATTGCATTCCCGGAGGACTCACCCTTGGAGCCTCCCACCGTTTACGTTGAAGGAAGTTCAGGCGGGCACTGGTTCTATCGGCCATCCTCACCGGAGACCGAGAAGTGGGCCCGCTCTGAGGCCGCCTGCGTTCCATGCGGTGGTTGGCTCCAACAGACCTGCCTTCCGAGTGCCTTCCCCTTCCTCCCGGAATACCCTGGCGCAACCATCGATTGCGCCCGTTATTTGCCGCCCATTCCCGACAAGGACCCTGAGCTCATCCTCCGGCAATACATCTTGCTTGAAGACGGGACAGTCTGGCGATGGGGTCGTCCGGCTGTCCTCCTCAGCGAGCGGGAGGTCTTCCCTGCCTGTGGTCTTGCCCTGGGCATCCTCACAGCGGGAGTCTTGGCCATTCTCGTCCTTAAGGGAGCCGCTCCAGCCGCCCGGGCGGAGTAGAAATCCCCGCTCGCCGCCATCCCGGTGCAATCGGCTCTGCCGCAGAATCTCCTCGAACGTATGTGACCAACAGCACGTTGGAATCGACCCCCGCATAGTGCTACTATCCTTTGTACGGGACGGAGCGAATGGAGAGGGGCGCCAGGCCGTGGGAGGTGAAAGATGGGCGCGCCTGAAGAGGAGAGCGTCCGGCTCCGCCAGGAGCTATGGAGGGAGTTCTCCGACAGCCAGGTCGTGATGCTCAGGGCGCTGCGGGAAGAGCTGTCCACCCGTAGGTGGTCGATCATGCTCGACGTCGACGCCGCCCAAGACCTGGTACGCGCTGCCCGAACTATGACCGAGGACCGCGAACTCATCCATATCTTGAACCAAATCACCGCGACTCTCGATCGGGCCCACCGCGAATTGGCGCGGATCCCGGAAGACATGATCCCGGCGTTTTGAGTAAGACGGGAGACGTGCGATAGCGTACTCAAGGATCCACGATCCACTTGCCCGGACGTAGGCTGCCCTGCATACGAGGGTTGCCCGGGGCTGCCGCAACCGCCGCCAGATCCGGGGTAGGATCGTAGCAGGACTTGACCGACCTCACCTTTCTGGGATAGGCTGGTGAACGTGCGTACACTCGCGATTGCAAACCACAAAGCCGGTGTGGGAAAGACTTCCACGACACATGCATTGGGTACTGCCCTGGCCCAGAACGGCCAGCGTATCCTCCTGATCGACTTCGACCCTCAGGCGAACCTGACCGCCTTTTGCGGCGTCGAGGACGCCGCCGGGGCGAGCATTGCCGAAGTCATTGGCGGCGGGCTCCCGGGCAAGATCTCACCCTGGGATATCCTGCGTGAGATCCTTCCCGGGCTCTACCTGTTCCTGGCGCCGGCCGATCTGGCCCTGGCTGCGACTGAACTCGGGCTCGGAGGCAGAATGGGCCGTGAGTTCGTCCTGCGCAGGCTTCTGGCCGGAATCGCCCGCGGGTTCGATCTGGCCATAATCGATTGCCCCTCCAACCTCGGCCTTCTGACCGTCAATGCCCTCACCGCGGCCAACGGGGTGATCATTCCGACGTTCCCCCAGGTCGATGCGCTACGGAACCTGTGGCTCTTCCTGGGAACCCTGGAGCAGATCCGTCGTGAGCTCAATCCCGACCTGGAGACCCTTGGGATCCTGGTCACCTACTTCGACCCGCGATTGACGCACCACAGGGTCGCGGTGGAGGTCATGCAAGCGGTCCGGCTGCCGCTGATGCCGATCGGCATCAAACGGCGCGAGATTCAGGCCAAGGTTGGCGAAGTCGAGACCGAGGAGCCGACCGCTATCTACCTACCGAATGCGCCCGAGGAGCAGGCCGAACTTGTCGAGGTCGTCGAACGCTGGGCTGCCAAGGGGCATTCTTGATGGTCCTCTGGCGATGATCCTCAGAACTCCAAAGGGACAGTCGTCCCATTCAACTTTCCTTTCCCGCGTGAAATGCCCTCCAGCCGCACCGCCAGCGCTCTAGCTCATCCCAATATCGCGTTGATCAAGTACTGGGGAAATCGCGACGACGATCTTCGTCTCCCGGCGAACGGTTCGATCTCGATGACCCTGGATGCCCTGGAAACGCGCACAACCGTCAGCTACGACCCGGCTTTGAAGGCCGATGAGTTGCTGCTCAACGGGGAAACGGCTCCGGCGGGGGTGCTACGTCGCGTACAGGGCCACCTCGATTGGATAAGATCTCGGGCCGGTTTGACGTCACCCGCTCGCGTCGACAGTCGGAGCAATTTCCCCTCCGGCGCCGGGATCGCCTCATCGGCCTCGGCCTTCGCCGCCCTGACCGTTGCCGCGTGCGCTGCGGCGGGTCTGGATCTCACCTTGGAAGAGTTGTCGCGGCTCGCGCGGCGTGGCTCGGGATCGGCTTGCCGATCGATCCACGGCGGTTTCGTCGAGTGGCACGCAGGCGAAGACGATGCCACTTCCTTCGCCGAGCTCCTTGCGCCATCCGATCATTGGGAACTTGCCGATGTCATCGCGCTCGTCAGTCACCAGCCTAAGTTGGTAGGCTCGACGGAAGGGCACATCCGCGCCGCTTCAAGCCCGCTCCAGGCAGGTCGCCTCGCCGACACGCCGCGACGTCTGCGACTGTGCCGGAAGGCTGTGCTCGCCCGGGATTTTGCCGGTCTTGCCAACGTCGCTGAACTCGACAGCAACATGATGCACAGCGTCATGATCACTTCTGCACCGCCGCTCGCATATTGGAGTCCGGAGACCCTTCGACTCATGCACGCCGTCGTCGACTGGCGTTCCGAAGGGCTGCAGGTCTTCTACACGGTAGACGCCGGCCCGAACGTGCACTGTCTTTGTCCGGCCGGCGATCAGGCGGAGGTCTCCGCTCGGCTGATGGATCTGCCCGGCGTCCACCAGGTCGTGACGGCTCCCGTGGGGGGAGCCGCCCGCCTGGTACCCACGGTTGGATGATCCCCAGACGGTCCGGTGATATAATCGGCGCGCATTGCCCACGAGAGAGTGTGTGGGATTCACCGCATTTCGACCGCTTGGGCGTTGTTGTCGGAAGGCTTTGAAAAGGACAAGGAATGCAGGTAACCGACATTGTCGTGTTCGTCCTTGTCATCGGCGGCCTGATATTCGGTCATGAGTTCGGCCATTTCGTCGCGGCGCGGGCGCTAGGGGTCGAGGTCGATGAATTCGGTCTTGGCTTCCCGCCGCGTTTGGCGACACTATTCACAGCAGGCCGGACGCGTTTCACACTGAACGCTATCCCACTCGGCGGATTTGTGCGCCCTGCCGGCGAAGATGATCCCGATGTCCTCGGGGGGTTGGCGAGTGCGCGCAAGCCGGTTCGGGCGACTGTGCTGCTCGCCGGGCCGGCGGCGAACGTCTTCCTGGCGTTCGTGGCTTTCGCTGCGGCATTCAAGTTCGCCGCTCCTGATCCGGATCGCGTATTGATCACGGGGATTGTGGCTGGATCCCCGGGCGAGGCGGCGGGGTTGGAGCGCGGGGATATCGTCACCGCCGTCGAAGGACAGGTTGTCACCGGCTTCGATAGCCTGCAACAGGCGATCGCGGCCCGCTTGGGCCAACCGGTGGCGATCGAGGTCATCCGTGAGGGCAAGCCGCTCACGGTTCAGTTGACGCCTCGCCTGAATCCACCCGAGGGCGAAGGCCCGGTCGGGATCACGCTCGGCTATCCGACCCGCCAGGTTGCATGGCCGGAGGCTATTACCATCGGCCTGCAGTCGACGATCATGCAATTCAACGAGTTGGTGCATTTTCCCGGGAACGTTCTCAGCGGCGCGGTGGCGCCGGAAGAGGCGCGCGTCAGCGGCCTGAAGGGTATGTACGACATGTTCAGCTGGGCTGGGGAGGTCGATCGATCATCCCAACGCCCATTCCTGACGTTGAACTTGATCGGCGTCATCAGCATCGGCCTGGCCGTCGCCAACCTGCTCCCCTTCCCTGCGCTGGATGGTGGTCGATTGATGTTCGTGGCGATTGAGACCTTGATCGGTCGCCGCGTTTCCCCGCGCTATGAGGGGCTGGCTCATGCGGTCGGGTTTGCCATCTTGTTGGCCCTCATGGTCTACGTGAATTTCCAGGACTTCGCGAATCCGATCGTCTTGCCGAGATAGAGCCCTACCCTCGAACGACGCGTGATCGGCGTAGTCCTGCCCCGCGTCTCAGGCAGTCTTTCCAGGCGTGATCCGCGGTCAAGGTCAAGCTGAACGGGACTTCCGAGGAAGTCCAACTGGTGGGAGAATAGCTCGCAGCCGAATCCCCCATGTCGATTCGAGCAGACCGAACCTGAAGCCAGTCGCAGGATTCGCCTATGAGTACGACCTTCGATGAGATCGTCACCCTCCTCCGCAATGTTGATCAAGAGATCCCGCCAGATCGAGTCACCGGCTTGTCCGATCTGGACCCCGATCAGCTCTCACGGTTCTCCGCGCTGTGGGAGAGTCTCCCAGTCGAGCGACGCAGGTCGCTCATTCAGATTCTGGGCGAGGAAGCCTACGCCCATGTCGAGCTCAATTTCGAACACGCGTGCCGGCTGGCGCTTGGTGATCCCGACCCCGTCGTGCGCCAGATGGCGATCGACAACTTGTGGGAGTGCGAAGATCCGGCGCTGGTCAACCCGTTCCTGCGGGCACTGACCTCGGACGTCTCGGCTTCGGTCCGTCGATCGGCAGCGGCGGCCCTTGGACAATACGTCCTTCTAGGAGAGGTTGAGCAGATCCGCCCCGAGTTGCTTCTCGAGATCGAAGAGGGGCTTATCGCAGCCGGAGGAGTTGGCGGGACCCCCGAGGTTCGGCGGGCAGCTCTCGAGTCTCTGGGCTACTCGTCACGTGACGAAGTGCCGGATATGATCCGGCGTGCCTACGACTCGAGCGACGAACCCTTCATCCGTTCGGCGCTCGTAGCAATGGGGCGCTCGGCAAACCCTGTGTGGCAACCCGAGGTCCAGGCGCAAATCATCAGTTCCGCGCCGGCCTTGCGGCTGGCCGCTGTTCAGGCCGCCGGCGAATTGGAGCTGACCGAGACTGTGCCCGATCTTGTAGAGCTTCTGGACGATGTTAGCGATGAGGTGCGCCGCGCAGCGATATGGTCGCTCGGCCAGCTTGGCGGAGACGTGGCCCGCCAAGTCCTGGGTGACCTACTCGAATCATCGGAGGACACCGCAGAGACGCAGATCGTGCAAGACGCACTCGACAATCTGGCTTTTGTCGATGGTACCCGAGACTTGCTGATGTTCGATCTCGACGCTTCCGATACGGACTGAGGCGCTACCTCCTTGCCGCGCCTCGTCGAACTCTTCGCCGACAACTTGCTGCCCATTCTGATCGTCGCCGGCGCGGGTTACCTGCTGCAACGCTCACTCAAACTCGACCCCCGTCCCATCTCACAGGTCATCTTCTACGGATTTACCCCGTGCCTTGTCTTCACTCTCCTCGTCAATACGACCATTGTCCCGGGAGAGATCATTCGAATGGTCGGGCTGGCGGCCATCGTCATGGCGGCGATCGGAATCTCGAGCTGGATCATAGCCCGAGTGATCCGCCTCGACCCTCGCACCGCTTCGGCTTTCATCCTGGCTTCGACCTTCATGAACGCCGGGAACTACGGCCTTTCACTGAGCCTGTTCGCCTTCGGCGAGGCCGGATTGGCGTTAGCCACTGTGTTCTTTCTGACGAGCTCGGTCCTGACGAATTCGTTCGGCGTCTACATTGCCAGCGCCGGCCGCCTTCCACCGCTCCAGGCACTACGCGGGCTCATACGTGTGCCTTCGCTGTATGCTGTCCCGGCAGCCCTGATCGTTCGTGCCGTCGACTGGTCGGTCCCTTTGTTGCTGGCGAGGCCGATCGAGCTGCTCTCCCAGGCGACAGTCCCCGCCCTGCTCCTGCTGCTTGGGATCCAAATCGCCAATGCGGGATTTCCTCCCCAGAAGGGCCCGCTCGCGCTGGCTGCCGTCCTTCGTCTGATCGTCTCGCCCGCTCTAGCCTGGCTTCTGGCGCCCGCCTTGGGGCTTTCCGTCCTTGGCCGACAGGCCGGGATCATCGAAGCCGGCACACCGACTGCAGTTTTGTCCACAGTCATCGCGACCGAGTTCGACGCACAACCCGAATTCGTCACCGGTGCCGTGCTTGCAACCACGCTGCTCAGCCCTCTCACGATCACACCATTGTTGCTTCTTCTGGGAGCCTGACATCCGCCCGATACGTCTGATTACCCTCTTTGCGCTCATCGTGGTCGGCAATGTCCCGCAGAAGGCGCAGGCCCTGCAGGAGGACGCCCTTGTGACCACGAGCGTCGAGTTTGACTACGGGAGTCGGCTGACGTTCACAGCCGAGATCGACGCCGATCCGGCCGTCGCCCGGGCAACGGTCTTCTACCGAATCGTCGGCTCGGAAACCACGCGGATCGCCGAGGCCACAGTCAGCCTCGACCGACCGCAGGTCGCTTTGGTCGAAGAAGACCTTCGACAAATTGCGATCCCTCCCTTCTCACAGGTTGCATATTGGTGGCAGGTTGACTTCGTCGATACGAGCTCGACTACGACAGTCCCGACTCCGTTCGACTACAATGACAACCGATTCGACTGGCAGTCTCTGCACAGCGGCACGGTGACTGCGCACTGGGTCGTGGGTGAAACCAGGTTCGGTCAATCCGTGCTCGACATGGCCCACCGGGCCCAGGATTCTCTGGAGAGGAACCTGCTGCCGCCGGGCCTGCCGGCGCTGGATGTGTATGTCTACCCGTCATCGGGGGAGCTGCAATCGGGAATGCAGCTCGCCGGTTACCCGTGGGTGGCAGGCCACGCCGAGCCCAGTCTTGGCGTGGTCCTTCTCTCGGCCGCCCCAGGCGCCGAAGGCCTGCTCGACTTGGAGCGCGCACTGCCGCACGAGCTGACCCACGTCTTGCTATACCAGAGGATGAAGCAGTCCTATCTCAACCTCCCCCCATGGCTGAATGAGGGCCTGGCAACGCTGGCGGAAGGCGCGCCGGATCCGGGGTTTCGCGTTGCTCTGGAGGAGGCGGCGCGTACGGGCGACTTCCTTCCTTTGATCACCCTATGTGCCCCGTTCCCGAGCTCGGGCACGGCCTCCCGCCTCGCCTACGCCGAGAGCGCCTCGATTGTCCAGTATCTTCGGGATGTGTACGGGAGTGGATCGATCAACGCGTTGCTGGATGCTTATCAGGAAGGGTCGACGACGTGTTCCGGAGGGATCCAGCGGGTACTCGGCCGCTCACCCGATCAGCTCGAGGCCGAATGGATCAGGATGGCATTCCACGGAAGCGAGCCACTTGAGGTCGTCCGTCCTCTTCTCCCGTGGCTACTCCTCCTGCTCCCGACCCTCATCCTCGCTTTTGTATTGGCCGTGCTCCCTCTGCGCCGCCGGAGGGATAACGGCGGCCTCTCGTAGACCAGCCTCAGCTAATCCAATGGGAACAAGGCTCGTGAGAAGCCGCGTCTGAAACCCGCCGCAGCCTGGTTCCTTCCGCGGGTGTCCACAGCGTGATCCCCTTCGGGCCTTACCGGGCAGCCTCAGAAGGGCCGGTTGGCAAGCCGGCTCAAAATGATCGATGTGGGCCCGCTGGAGGCAGTCCACAAGCCCTCCTGGTTGCCGCCTGCAGCCGGCAGTCGGTAGACGAAAGCTGCGGCGACATCCGGCTCATGCCGCAGCATCCTGAAATACGCCATGTACTGCTCTGCCTTCGTCTCGGGTGTGACCCGCAATGAACTGTTATCGAACTCCGTCACCACTAAGCGCTTACCCGGGAAGCGGGCCTGGTAGATCTTGAATGCCAGCCCTCCCTCCTGGGAGCGCATCCCTGCCGGGCTTGTCCAATGGCAATTGACCCCGATCCAGCTCGCGCTTTGGACTGCCTGATCGGCCTCCTCCAGGAACCGGATCGGATCTTCTCGCCACCCTGAGACGAACCCACCGGGTGACAGGCCGGGAAACCCCCAGCGGGCTTCCGGGAAGGACTTCCCCAGGCGATCGGTCACCTGCATGAACCATTCGGCGAAACTTGCACCATCACGCCAGCTTCTTCGCCAACCACCGGACTGAAGATTTGGGTTTGCGTGCACCTCGAACTCACGAACCCCGGCATCATAAAGACGACGGGCGTCAGCCTCGACATGTCGGACGAATCCCCCCGGCTCGACCGAGTCTCCGGAAAGGTCCATCGTCAGCCTGACGACGAGTAGGATCCCGGGGATCCTCGACAAGAGGCTCGCGATCGCATCGCTCGATTCCGCCAGACCGATCTTCAGTGCCTCGATCCGTGTCGAAACGAGAACGTGTATCTCCTCGTCGGTGAGGTTCGATCCCGCCTCGTGGTGCAGACCCACGAGGCACTTGCCGGCGGGCCAAGCGCCAGAGTGGAGTTGTTTCGCTCGGCTCGAGTCTGGCCAGACCATCAGAGGTGTAGGATCGATGATGTCTTTAGGATAGTTGGTCTCTTTGCGGGCTGTGGCCCCATCCTGCTTCAGCGATAGGTGAAGGTGTGAGGCGGTCGAAGCGCCGCTGGAATCGGCCTTGCCGATCACTTCGCCTTCGGCGACCTGCTGCCCCAGCCGGACCAGGGGCTTGGCCAAGTGTCCGTAGACGGTCCTGTATCCGAACTGATGCCTGATCCTCACGTGAATGCCGTAGGCATGATCCTTGGAATTTGTGTGGACCTCGTAAACGACGCCGTCGGCACAGCTGTAGATGTCGGTGTATGGGAGGGCGCGAATGTCCAGGCCCTCATGCCCCGGCATACCAAAACGGGTGTAGATCTGGGGGTTTGCGCCGAACTTCTGGGTAATCACCGGATAATTGGTCGGCCAGAGAAGATAGAAAGGGCGTTGGCGCTGCCCATAGCGATCTTGAGCGTCGAGCCGAGTCTGGAGTTTGTCGGTGAAGGCTTGCGGACTATCTGCCAGGACAGGGTCGATGCGGATCCCCGGGTAGTTCGCTTCGAACCCCTCGACTAGATCGCCCTGCTCGGGATGTGCGTCATGGATATTCGGGAAGGTCACGACCTGGCCCGGCGACATGTAACTGGCCGCGCCGACAGGATCGCTGGACAGGTTGAGAGCATACGTCTGCACGTACTGGCTGCAAGCCCTGGCCCAGGCCCAGTAGCGCTCGCGAGGCAGAAGCATAATCTGGAAATCCACGAGCCCTCCGGCCGGCCTAGTCGAACCCCAGACCCTTCGCTTTCATCGAGATGAAGCGGTTGTGGCCGATCACCAAGTGGTCGAGCACCTCAATGTCAAGGAGCTTCCCGGCCTCGACCATCGCCTTGGTCACGGCGACGTCCTCCGGGCTTGGCGCTGGATCCCCGCTTGGATGATTGTGAGCGACGATAACCGCCGCGGCGTTGGCGTGGATCGCGTCGCGGAAGATCTCCCCGATGCGGATCAGCGACGTGTTCAGCGAACCCCGATACACTTCGACGATCCGTATCAGCCGATTGCGCGTATCGAGCAACAGCACCCTGAGCTCCTCGCGCTCGAGGGCACCCATTTCGTACATGATCAACGTCGCAGCCTGATCCGGTGACTGCACCAGGGGCCGATCCTCCGGCGTCGAGGCGGCCAGCCGTCGGCCGACCTCGATGGCCGCCTTGAGCTGGGCCGCCTTTGCCTGGCCGATCCCCCGCTTGCGACGTAGTTCCTCATACGACATCCGGTGCAGCCCAGTCAAGCCGCCGGCCTCGGCCAGCAGGCGCCGGGCCAATTCGACGGCGTTCAGGCCGACGATGCCCGAGCGCAGCAAGATGGCGACCAATTCGGCATTGGAAAGCGCCTCCGGCCCAACTGCGGCCAGACGTTCTCGAGGCCTGTCGGATGTCGACAGGTCGGTGATTCGGTAGGATTCGGCCCTCTCCCCCATTCTCGCCTCCGGATGCATGAATCTTGCCAGGGCAGCAAGGCCTCGGCACTATACAAGACGCTTGAGGCCGAGTCAACGCGTTCGTTCGGGAGGGATCATTCCCTGGGTTCGGAGGCGGCCTGGAAGTTGCACGCCTGGTGCGAGTCAGCCGCATGCTATAATGCCCGGCGGAAGAGCTCCAGGAGTTGCGATGGTACTCGACGCAGGCTCGCTCCAAACCATCCTGACGTATCTCACGGCCCTCTTCGGTGCGTTTCTGGCCGGTCTGTGGATCAGCCTGGTATTCTGGACTTACCGTGATGTGCGCTCAAGGACGCAAGACCGCCTCGTTCAAATCCTGGCGCCGCTGCTGGTCGCCGTTCTGAGCCTCCCCGGGGTGCTGATCTACATGATCATGCGCCCGCCGATGACGATTGATGAGGCCTACCAGCATACGCTCGAGGAAGAAGCTTTGTTAAGTGAGGTCGAGGCGCGCCAGGCCTGCCCGGGGTGTGGCGCAAGCACACTCCCAGACTGGCAGGTTTGCCCGACTTGCCACACCAAGCTGCGCAAGACGTGCACGAATTGTGGACGTCTGATGGAACTTCCCTGGAAGATCTGTCCCTACTGTGGAACATTGGCCCCGGGAATGCGTACCTCAGGGGAATCCACTGAAGGTGAAATGCTCGCTGGCAGAGAGAGCCTGTAGGAATCCTCCCGGTGTGCTGCATTTCACACGGGGCGGGCCTAAGCAGCCCGCCCCGTCGTTTCCTGAGGAGACCCCCCGGGGCTCGACGTCCCCTCACGACTTCTTTGTCGCGCCTCTGATAGCAGCCCAACCGGCATAGAGAGCCGTGTCGGCCAGCTCGTCTTCGATCCGGAGCAAGCGGTTGTATTTCGCCACCCGGTCAGAACGAGCCGGGGCACCAGTCTTGATCTGCCCCATGTTGAGTGCCACAGCCAGATCGGCAATCGTCGAATCCTCGGTCTCGCCCGAACGGTGGGAAGTCACGGCGCGCCATCCGGCTCGCTGGCAC
>MGOM01000080.1:9509-13510 GCA_001797105.1 Chloroflexi bacterium RBG_19FT_COMBO_62_14 | reverse complement strand
CTCGATCGTCTCAGTCAGCGTGCCGATCTGGTTCAGCTTCACCAGAAGAGCGTTGCAGGCCCGGCCTTCGATCGCCTTCTGTACACGAACTGGATTGGTGACAAGCAAGTCGTCACCCACGAGTTGAATTCGGTCACCCAATTCGCGCGTCATGAGGGCCCAGCTCTCCCAGTCGTCCTGTGCCAGACCATCCTCAATCGAAACGATGGGATATTGATCGACCCACGCTTTCCAGAAGCCGACCATCTGTTCCCCATTCAGCTCTTTGCCCTCGCGCCGAAGGACGTATTTCTTGCTCGAATCATCGTAGAGCTCCGAGGCCGCCGGGTCGAGTGCCAGTGCCACCTGCTCTCCCGGAGAGTACCCGGCTTGTTGGATCGCTTCAAGAATGACCTCGACGGCCTCGGCATTCGCCTTCAACGCCGGGGCAAAGCCCCCTTCGTCTCCAACAAGAGTTGTGTAGCCCTTCTTCTTCAGGACGCCCCGGAGCGACTGGTAGATCTCAACCCCCCAGCGAAGCCCCTCGGCAAAGGTCGGGGCGCCGAGCGGCATGATCATGAACTCCTGGGCATCCGTCGATTGCCAGGCCGTGTGCGCGCCGCCGTTCAAGATGTTGAGCATTGGGACCGGAATAACGTGGGCGTGCACGCCGCCGATGTACCGGTATAAAGGGACCTCAAGCGATGAGGCCGCGGCCTTGGCCACGGCCAGGCTCACCCCGAGGATTGCATTCGCCCCAAGCTTCGATTTGTTAGGGGTTCCGTCTAGCTCAAGCAGCATCAGGTCGATCGCCCGCTGCTCCACCGCGTCCCACCCGAGAAGCGCCTCAGAAATGGTCGTGTTCACGTTCTCAACGGCCCGCGTGACCCCTTTACCCCCGTAGCGGGCTTTGTCGCCGTCGCGCAACTCTAACGCCTCGTGGACCCCGGTTGAGGCGCCAGAGGGGACGATCGCCATGCCCCAACTCCCATCAAGCAAGGTCACATCCACTTCGACCGTCGGGTTACCTCGCGAATCCAGCACTTCTCGCCCATAGATCGCCTCGATCACGGTTCCCATCTCGTCAGGCTCCTTTTATGTGAAATCCAGAACCATTATACTTTCCTTGGATGGCATGAGTTCATGAATCCTCTCCACCTGTATGGGTCTGATTCAGAGTCGGCACCGGCAAAATGGTTGAGGTCTTCCCCGAATGGTCTTGTCAACAGACACCCAGCGCGCTTCAACGAGGATAGCGAAGGCCGGGTGAGACTCCCGTTCACGCTCCCCTTTAGGCTCCCGGAGCCTTAGAGGCTCCGGGAGCCTGCGGATGCACCCCAAGCCGGCCGTAACTCCGCAGAAGGCGAACGCTTCGCGAGTACTTTGCCCGCCCTCTAATCTCTCCCGGGAAAGATCGTCCGCACCCCCGTGATAGAATCCGGCCGATGACGGCCCGACAGATCTATCTCGATCACGCCGCCACGACCCCGGTCGACCCGATCGTGCTCGAGGCGATGTTGCCGTACTTCGGCGAGGTCTTCGGCAACCCTTCATCGATTCACCGTTGGGGTCAGAAGGCCGAAGCCGCGGTCGAGGCGGCCCGCTCGGATGTCGCGGGAGTGCTCCACTGTCTGCCGGAGGAGGTCGTCTTCACCGGCTGCGGATCGGAGAGCGACAACCTTGCCTTGCGCGGTGCGGCGCGTGCGGCAGCCCGGATACGAGGGGCACGCCACATTCTCACGACACCGGTCGAGCATCATGCCGTGTTGCGGACCGCCGAACAGCTCACCCAGGAAGGATTTGAACTCGAGCTCCTCCCCGTCGATGGTTGCGGGCGCGTTTCCCCAAAGGACCTCGAAAGCAGGTTGCGGCAAGACACGGCGATCGTCTCGGTGATCTTCGCCAACAATGAGATAGGGACGATCAATCCGATTGCCGAGTTGGGCGCCCTGTGCCGAGAAAGGGAGATCCCTTTTCATACCGACGCGGTTCAGGCCGCCAGCCAACTGGCGCTGGACTTGCGCGAGCTCCCGGTAGATCTCCTGTCGATCGGGGCCCACAAGTTCTACGGGCCCAAGGGCGTGGGGGCCTTGTTCATCCGCCGCGGGACCCCCCTGGATCCATCCCAGACGGGAGGTTCCCAGGAATCCGGCCTGCGCGCAGGGACGCACAACGTGCCCCTGATCATTGGGCTTGCCAAGGCTCTCGTCCTTACGGCCGCGAGCTTGGATGAGCACGGAGGGCACTACCGCAGGCTCCGCGATAAGTTGATCACGGAGATCCCCCTCAGGATCCCTGATGCCCGGGTCACCGGTCACCCCGACGAGCGGCTTCCCAACCACGCCTCTTTCGTGTTTCGCGACCTCGACGGCAATCAGTTGCTGGCTGCGCTGGACCTGCAGGGGTTCGGGTGTTCATCCGGCTCTGCCTGCAAGACCGGGGACCCGGAGCCATCGGATGTGCTCACCGCAATCGGACTGCCTCGCGAGTGGGCCCTCGGATCTCTGCGAGTCACCGTCGGACGATCCACGGCTGATGACGACATTCAGGCCTTCCTCGGCCTCCTCCCGGATGTCGTTTCCCTACTCCGACTCGTGGCCGTCTCGCGGACATGAACCAGCTCGAGCGCATCGCAGTCGCCATGAGCGGAGGCGTGGATAGCTCGGTCGCCGCGGCCCTATTGGTCGAGCAGGGGTATGACGTATTTGGGATCATGATGCGTTTGTGGAGCGACGGCCCCCGCTCGCCGAACCGGTGCTGCTCCCCCAACGACATGGCCCAGGCCCGGAAGGTCGCCGGACAGTTGGGGATCCCCTTCTATACCCTCGATGTCCAGGAGACTTTCAAGCGGCAGGTCGTGGATTTCTTCCTCGACGGGTATGCCCAGGGCACTACGCCGAACCCGTGCATGGAATGCAACCGGTGGATTCGCTGGACGACGTTACTGGAGCACGCCCAGGCGATGGGGGCAACCCATCTGGCTACGGGCCACTATGCCCGCGTCGTCGAAGAGGGTGGAGACTTCCGCCTGAGGCGTGCGCGTGATCGGAACAAGGATCAGTCGTACGTGTTGAGCGTGATGACTCAATCACAGTTGAGCCAAGCCAGGCTTCCGCTGGGCGAATACACAAAGCCCGAGGTCAGGGAACATGCTCGGCGATTCAAGCTGTCTGTCGCCGAGAGGAAGGAGAGTCAGGACCTGTGCTTCGTCGGGTCTGAGGGCTACCGGTCGTTCCTGAGTTCGCATGCCGCCTGCCTCCCTGGTCCTGGCGCCATCGTGGACTTCGCTGGACGCATCATCGGCGAGCACACCGGTCTGGCCGAGTACACGATCGGTCAGAGGAAAGGCATCAGGATCGCCGCCGCCTCACCCCTCTACGTTGTCGCCAAGGATCTCGTCAACAATCGGCTCACCGTCGGCCCGCGCGAATCGCTGGGGAACTCTGAGTTTGTGGCGGGCCGGGTAAACTGGGTCGATGGCCACGGCCCGCAGGGACCGCTTGAGTGCCTTGTCCAGGTGCGCTACCGTGCCCGAGAGACCGAGGCTTCGGTCATTTCAGACGGCGAGGCACAAGTACGCGTCGTCCTCTCGAACCCTCTGCCTGATGTCACGCCTGGACAGGCGGCAGTTTTCTACGATGGGGAGACCTGTCTCGGAGGTGGCACGATCCTGCCATGACCCTGCCCGCGGCGCTTATCGGGTTGTTGTTGGCCACGGCCTGCGGGCTGGCTTTCCACCTGATCCGCGGCGGGGGCCTGTCCCGGATCGCACTCGACGTCGTTGCCGCCTGGGTTTCCTTCTTTCTCGGACACGCCGTTGGCGAATGGCTCCACTGGGAGTTGGGACGATTGGGTCCGCTCAATCTTTTCCCGGCGTTTCTGGCGACGATTCTCGGTTTGATCGCGGCCTCGGCCCTTGTTGGACCGGAGAAGGCTCCCGGGCCGCGCTGGCCCCGCAGGCCGTCCGGCCCACGTGCGTAACCGCTCGCTGGACCTGATGCAGGGGTGAACCGCCGCATGAT
>MGOM01000080.1:163-9488 GCA_001797105.1 Chloroflexi bacterium RBG_19FT_COMBO_62_14 | reverse complement strand
GTGCTCTTGATTTCTCTGAGCGTCATCCGTTGCACGCAGGTACCTCCCCCAAGTCCACCGCCGCTCACTCCGTACTCCCCGGCCATCTCTAGCCCCCCACCTGCCTCCCCCACGGCTTCGCCCTCACCGCCCCCTCAGAGGGTTATCCTCGTCGCGCCGGCAGGGGATCGTTCCGGCACTCTGCTGCAGAGCCAGTTGACTATCCTGGCTGCCGAGGCCGGGCTGCAGCTTGATACGGTGCCTGAGTTTCCTGACGATGGACTCATCGACAACATCCGGATCGTGGTCGTCCTCACGCAAGTTGAGACACTGGCCGACCTCGCTGCCGCCTCACCCGATACACAGTTCATCGCCGTCGCCCTCCCGAACTTGAGCCCCGCGCCCAATCTCACGGTGATCGCGCCGGTCAGCGACCTGACGGATGACCAGGCGTTTTTGGGGGGCTATCTGTCGGCCCTCATCTCCGATGAGTGGCGGGTGGCCTCAATCACCGAGGCGGGCAGTGTCCTCGGCGACACAACCCGCATCGCCTTTGCCAATGGCGCCAAGTTCTTTTGTGGGTTGTGCAGGCCAACTCTGCCTCCATACTCGCGCTACCCCCTGGACTTCCAGATCGATCGGGGGGCGGGTTCGGCGGAGCAGTCATTCCTCTTGGACGAGCTGAGCAGCAACGCCGTCGAGGTCGCCTATCTGCAGCCGGGCTTACTCGATCTGGAGTTAGGCGGCATGATGGTCGAACGGGGGATTTACCTGATTGGAGCCGAAACGCCCGAGCTGGCTCCGGCATCGAAATGGGTCGCCACAATCGACCCGGATCCAGCCCGAGTCTTGGTCTCGATTTGGCCGGCGGTGATGAACGGGGAAAGTCAGGGAATGCTGCAAATGCCGCTGCGCGTCAGCGTTCAAGAGCCGACGAAGCTCACTCCGGGTCGTCTTCAGTTCGCGCAGGAGCTGATCCGGGATCTTTATGAGGGCTTCATCGACACCGGGGTCGACCCAGAGACGGGCCAGCCGCAGTAGCAGTCCTTGGGGCCAATCAAGGGGTGCTTTCTCAACCCTCAACGACCTCGACGATCGTGCCGCCGGGCATTCCGATCGTGACATCACCCGGGTCATAGGCGACGACCGGGTTCGTCCACCGGAACACCCACTTCGCGTCCTCTGGCCTGGCGTTTAGGCATCCATGGGACATCGGTTCCCCGAAGTTGTTATGCCAGAATGTCGAGTGGATCGCCACCCCTGTCCCGGAAAACAACGTTGTGAAGGCAATGCCGGGAAGATCGTAGCCACCCCCGGTCGTCCCCCCACTCATGTGCAGTGAAATGACCTTACGCCAGATCCGGAAAGGGCCGAGCGGCGTCGCCCACTCTTTCGCCGTGTCGTCGGAGTTCAGCCTGACGCCGGACGAGATCCGGCAGTAGAACACCTCGATTCCCCCTTCGAGGCAGGAAAGGGATTGACGGGTCACGTCGACCAGCACCCGCTTGTCTTCCGCCTCCGGATTGATCGGAGCGATCTCTTCGGCCGTGAGCGGCCGCAGGGACTCGGCAGGGACCCAGAAAATGTCTCCGTAGCCGTACCTCTCGAAGACCCGATAGAAGGTCCTACCGTCTGATTCGGTTTTCACCTGGTCGACCCAGAAAACCTGGCTGGAGTACAGGCGTGGCTTAGACGCCGATCGAAGCCAGGGAGAGCGTGCCGGAGGGTTGGCGAGGACGAAATCGGTCCAGGGGACGCTGACTTGGGCCCACATCCCTTCGCCGAGGCTCGTTGATGGCAGGCTAGACACAGGGGTGTTCGGCTGATCCCTGACCGGCTGGAGGTTGGCGGACCAGATGTATCCTTCGGGAGTCTCGACCCAGCGCTGGTTCGTCCGCAGCGGATGGGACCCGGTGCGCTCCCGAAGCCAGGGGACGATGGTGTCAGCGTCGAGCACGCCTACGGACGGGCTGTCGATGCTCGGGCCGGCCCTCACATCCACCCGATCGACGGTCACGCGCCCCAGCCTTCCATCCTCCGGCGCCTCGAACTCCTCGGCGGTCCAGCGTCCGGGCAGCAAGGCGAAGGCGCCCAAGCCGATGGCTGCGCCCCGCAAGAACCCTCGGCGGGAGATGGATTGGGCGGCACGTCCAATCGGTCGCTTCAAGTCAACCCCGAATCACACCCGGGCTATCGAGCAAGCCGTCTGGCGAAACCGGCAGACCCCGATCCAGAGGCTTCGTTCCTCGTGGCTGAAGAATACCCGATGTCTGGAAGGGCGTAAAGTCGGCCCAGGACGATTGAGGCCGGAGTGTCCTCAAGAGCACCGGGTCGGCGGGAGTTGCCGAAGCCAGAAGCCGTGGTTAAAGCCTGCGGTCAGCCTTCGGCGCCCGCAAGATGCCCGTCGAGGCTCGTATGATATAATGCGCATGCTATGCGTGAAGAACTCCCACGCGACGTGTCACCCGGATCGACGACAACTCCAGGCGAACCTCAAAGGTCGAGACAGACGCTGTATGTCGGGCTGGCCGTGCTCGCCCTTGTGGTCCTCATCGCTGGTATCTCTGTTGCCGTCGCGTACATGGTGCAGAACCCGGCCCAAACAGAGCTCCTGAGAGACATCGTCATCATTCTGATGGCCCTGGAGTTCCTGCTTATCGGCCTGGCCTTGATCGTCTTGATCGTCCAGATCGCCCGGCTGACTGCGTTGCTTGAGAATGAGATCCGCCCGATCCTTGATTCGACGAACGAGACCCTCAACACGCTGCGCGGCACGACGACGTTCCTGAGCGACAATCTTGTGCAACCGGTGATCAAAGCCAACAGTTCATTCTCGGCCGTGAGACGGGCGATCGATCTGCTGCGCTTTGGCCGGTCCAGATAGGCTCTCAGCCCCTCAAAGGAGGAAAGAAAATGTCTGATCGAGATGGAGATTTCGGCGCTTTCCTTTCAGGGTTTGTCATCGGCGGATTGGTCGGGGCCGCGGTGGCATTGCTCATGGCGCCCCAGTCGGGTGAAGAAACCCGGGCGATGATCCGCGACAAGAGTATCGAGCTGAAAGAGCAGGTCGAGCAGACGGCTGCGGATGCGCGGGCCCAGGCCGAGCAGTTCGCTGCGGACGCCCGAACGCGGGCCGAGAGCATCGCCAAGGACGCCCGGATCAAGGCCGAAGAGCTCCAAAAGCGCGGCCAGGTTGTCCTCGAAGAGCAAAAGACCCGAATCGAGAAGGCGATTGACGCGGGCAAGAAGGCCGCCCAATCCAAGCGCGCGGAGATCGAGGGCGAGGCACCCGGAGAAGCCTAGGGCTCTCTACCGGTGGCGTCGATAGCTGCCGCCGGATCACTCGCCTCTGACTGATCCCACTACCAAATAACAAAGGCGCGCTTACGCGCGCCTTTGATTCCTGCTCGAGTCCTCGACTGCCTAGGATCAATCAGCCGATGTTGGAAAGCCCCTCATCCCCAGGGACGGCCCGAGACGAGCCCGGCAATCGCCGCCGGTAGCCCCTCGGCGACATCTCCTGCCAGCACGCTAGCCTCTGAGCCCACACTCACGGCTGCCAACTGCCCGGCTCGACCTTGCAGATAAGCCCCCAGTACGGCCGATCGGTAGGCATCCACACCCTGCCCCATCAACCCGACGATCGCTCCCGCCAGGACGTCTCCAGTCCCGGCCCGAGCCAGGGCAGGTGTCGCGATCGGATTGAGGCTCACCTTGCCTTCGGGCTCGGCCACCACGGTAAAAGCACCCTTCAAGACCACGACATGGCCCCACGTCTTGGCCCACTTGGCGGCCGTCTTCACTCGATCTGCCTGAACGGCTTCGATGTCCTCGCCGGTGAGCACGGCCATCTCACCGGGATGCGGGGTGAGAACGGAGGGTGCGGGAAGCCTCGACGGCCAATCCGGCAAGGACGCCAGCAGCTTGAGGCCATCCGCATCGACAACGCACGGCGGAAGCGCCGAGGGATCAGAAGACGCTTGTTCTTGCTGATGGATGAACCCGATGCGTGGCCGGTGCATATCCTGTCGGCCGAATAGCAACTGATCGAGGAACGTCGCAGTTGCCGGGTCCTGGCCGAAACCCGGCCCAAGCAGAAACGCATCGGCATTGGAGAATTCCCGCCTCAGGACGTCTACTGCGGCGGCGGAGATCGCACCTAGTTCGTGGGGGAGTAGGATCCAAGTCGCTTCGGGGAGCCGAGGCGCGATGAGCACCTGTAGGGATGAGGGCGTGGCCAATGTCACAAGCCCAGCTCCGATCCTGTACGCCCCTAGTCCGGCGAGAGCGGCCGCTCCCGGGAAGTTGACCGATCCCGCTACGATGATGACACGACCGAACGTCCCTTTGTGCGCATCCAGCGGTCGATCCGGCAGCCACGTCCGAAGCTCGGACGGGGTCGCCACCTCCAACGGGATCTTTGCCAGTAGCTTCTGATTTGCTGGGATCCCGATATCGGCGACACTCAATTCCCCGATGGCGGCTGCTCCAGGCATGCGGAAATGTCCGGGCTTTGCCGCGGCCAGGGTAACGGTCAGATCGGCGAAGATCGTCTCATCGGCCAGATCTCCCGTGTCGCAGTCCAGACCGGATGGGCAGTCGACGGCAACGATGTAAGGCCGTTGTCCGCGGGCAGCGATCGCCTTCTTGGCGGTGCCGAGAACCCCTTTGGCGGGGCCCTCCAACGGAAGCTTGGCCCCTGTCCCGAGCACAGCATCCACGACGATATCCGCCGATCCGAGCACGTTGTGCAGAACGCGGGCGCGCTGGTCATCGGCGGCGACGGCAATCAGCGCGCCGCGACTCTTGACGCGTGCCAGGTGCGGGTCCGTGTCGTCTCTGGGCTTGACCAGATAGGCTGCGACCTGCGCTCCGGCTTCAGCCAGGTGATCCACAGCCACTAACCCGTCGCCGCCATTATTGCCGGTGCCGACCAGGACGACCACGCGCTTTCCGCTGATCGCCGGCTGCCTGCGGCGGATCGCATCGGCAATTGCCAGCCCGGCGTTCTCCATCATCTGATCGTAGGTGAGGCCGGCGGCGTCGGCTGCCTTCTCGATAGCCTTCATTTCTTCAACGGTGACGATCTTTGGCACGCCCAGCTCCTTGCACGTATAGGATTGTCCAAGTCAGTCCACGCAATTATAAGCGCCGCCATCGACATGAAGGCCGGCGGCCGGCAACAAGCACATCTCTCCGGCGAATGGGGCTCACCGACAAGAGCGCCACATTCACGACGCTGACGCTCCGGGGCCAAGTGGAGTCAGGTGTGGACCCATCTCCGGCCAAATATCGGGGATCAGATCCTCCAGGCCGAGTCGGGTCATCGTCCGCGGGAGCGGCCTGCCCGAGCTCGCCTCCCAGCCCCTCGCCGAATAGTATCCAGCGAGCATCTCGTCAAACGGCGGGATCTCACGTACAGCGGCGTCCTCCATCGGCCGTAGAACGTGCCCCGGCAGCCGATCATCCGCTCCAATCAACCCCAGCCGGTGATTGATCACACGTTTGAGGTTCCACCCCCTCTCCCCGACATTCAGCAGCTCCTCGAGTGTGTAGTCAAAGCCTGTCGCTAGATTGGTCAGCTCGAGAGTGGCTGCCGGCGGCACATTCGCAAAATGGCACAGTACGAGTGAATTCCCCACGCTCCTCCAGTCGTGGTGCCGGGCAACACTTGCCGACTTCTCCCGTCCGGCTAACCGACCATGAAGTGTGATCCCGAGCTCCTCTGCCGTCTGACCTATGTCCACCATGAAGTAGTCGCTCTGATTGTGACAGGCGCCGCGCGGCGAAGTCGCGTAGACAAGCCCCATCCCCGATGCTCCGCGCGCATCGTGGTAGGCCATTTCCAGACCGTTTACTTGAGCAGCCATCTCGGGCACGCCGTATTCACGCGCAAGTTCGCGGGCACCCTTGGCGATCAGCCGGCCGAGTCCTTCTCGGCGGACGGTCGAGTGGACCAGGCTCTCGACGGCATCCGGATCGCCCCACCTCAACCGCTCGTGGCCCGCCTCGGCATCCAGCAAGCCCTGACTGTTCATCAGCAAGGCCAGTCCGATCGTATTCGAGACGGAGATCGTGTCCATACCGTAGCGATCGCACAACTCCCCCAGGCGAACCACGGCAAGCAGATCATCGATCAGGAGGTTCGGGCCAAATCCGACGAGGGTTTCGTACTCAGGCCCTTTCCGCTCTTCCCCATCGCTTATCCGCACCTTCCGCCCGCACGCAATCACGCACGCGTGACACGTGCTCACGCCGCTCAGGATGCTCTCGCTCATCGTCGCTCCGGAGACTCTCGACGCTCCGTCGAATGAGGCGCGCGTAAAGTAGCGTTTCGGCATCTCCCCCAGATAATCGAAGTAATCGCCTCCACTGGCAGAGCCCAGTTCACGCAGCGCCCGAGTCAGATTGTCGGTCTTGAGCGCGAGGTTTGCCCTCCGCCGCGCCAGGCCGAAGGCCGCCGGATCCGCCAGCGACACTTCTCCCTTACCTCGCACAGCAATCGCTTTGAGGTTCTTGGAACCCATTACGGCGCCCATACCGGTGCGCCCGGCGACTCTCCCGTGATCACACAGAACGAGGGCAAAGGGCAGTCCGGCCTCGCCTGCCAAGCCGATCGATGCTACGCGCACCAGGCTGTCATCGAGCTCACTTCTAAGCACTGCTTGGGTTTCGTAGGTATCGGTGATCCCCCATAGATGGACTGCGCTCCTGATCTCGACGTCTCCTTGGTGGACCCAGAGGTAGACCGGTGCTGTCGCCCTTCCAATGATGAGAAGCCCATCGAAGCCGGACGCCCTGAGCTCAGGGCCGAAGAACCCGCCCACGTTGGATTCTCCCCACAGCCGTGTGGCCGGTGATTTCGCGCATAGCACGAAACGACCGACGGCCGGGCCGGCGCTTCCGGTCAGCGGGCCGGTGGCGAAGAGGAGAGGCGCCTCCGGACCAAGCGGATCAAGATCGGGAGTGAGAAAAGGGTACAGGATGCGTGCTCCAAGACTCGCACCGCCGAGAAACTCGCGCAGGTCATGCACTCGCAGTGGATGCCGCTCGACTTTGCCGGACGACAGGTCGACCTTGGTGAGGCGGAACGTGGCTTGATGGCCGGCCGTAGTCTGTGGGGACTGCGGAGATCCGTCAGGGCCGCTACCCAAACCTTTGGGGTGCCCGGGGAGATCGATCATTGGACCGCGGAACCAAACCTGACACTCGGCGCCCGCCATCCCGTCGGAGTCGAGTTTGGGGAGATCTTGCTCATGGCATATTCCGCCAGTGCGGTGACGGTCAGGCTGGGGTTAAGGCCCGGGTTGGCGGGAACAACAGACGCATCGACGACATACATCCCCGGGTACTCGAAGACCCGGCACTCCGAATCCACGACTCCATCGTCGGGCGATCTCCCCATCGGACAACCACCCAGCGGATGGGCCGTAATCGGCGCGTCGAGCAGCCCTTCCATCACGTTCCCCAGGGCAGCTCCTCCGATTCGGTTCGCCAGATCCCGAGCGACCTGGTGGCCGATAGCGATCTCGGCCGGGATCGGGCGGCTGCGATCACGCTCGGAGACGAGCCCGCGCCGGAAGAGAGTCGTCCAATCACGGCCGAGCTTCATCCGCAGCGTGCTGTCCTCGGTTTGCATCACAAGCAGCCCGACGGTCCTGCGCCCCCATCCGGGCTCAAGTTTCGACTCCAGGAACTCGACCGGGTGGCGCAGCACATGCCCGGTGACCTGCCCGAGGCGCTTGAGCCCCCTTCCCCCTCCATCGATCAGAGGCGCTCCAAGCAGCCGATACATCATCGATGAACCAGCGGGATAGTGGAAGGGCTCGACAGAGGTGACCGCGTCGGCCTGAAAGACGGACCCAATTGCCACCCCTTGGGTCATGTCCTGTTGGCGATCCTTGGCGGTCACGCCCAGGAGCGACTCGCTGTTGCTCCTGACCTCTTCACCCAATCGTTGGGAGAGGGCCGGCATCGTCCGAGAGTGATCGCGACAGCGTATCAGAAGATCCAGTGTCCCGACGACACCTGCAGACAGAACCACGTTGCGCGCGCGGACCATACGCCTGCGCCTCCCGAGCCAATCCGTTGAATTGGCCACGTGAAGCACATACCGCGCGCCGTCGGGTTGATGCGGCGGGAGTGGGCGAAGGAGCTCGACAGTGGAATCCGCCTGGATCTCCGCACCCCAACGCTCGGCGAAATACAGGTAGTTCTTCATCAGCGTGTTCTTGGCGTTGTAGCGGCATCCAACCATGCAGCCCCCGCACAGGTTGCACCCCGTTCGGGCTGGACCCTCCCCTCCGAAATACGGATCCGGGACCTCAACGTCTTCTTCTCCAAAGAAGACACCGACCTGTGTAGGTCGGAACGTGGCCCCGACTCCCATGCTCTCTGAGACTGCGGCAAGCGTGTGATCGGCATGGGTCAGGCGCTGATTGGGCGTCACCCCCAGCATCCTGCGAGCGGTGGAGAAATGCGGTCGCAGGGCCTTGCGCCAATTCTGCAGATGGCGCCAACCCTCCGCTTCGAACAGTCGCTCATCCGGCTCGACCAGGACGTTGGCATAGACCAGGCTGCCTCCCCCCACCCCGCTCCCGTGCAGCACCAGGAGATCACGGAAGACGCTGAGCTGCAGGATCCCGAAGCAGCGAGCAGCCGGTAGCCAAAGGTACTTCCAGACGTTCCAGTTCGTGGTCGGGAAGTCGCTATCGAGGAACCGGCGGCCGCGCTCAAGCACCAGTACGCGGTAGCCCTTCTGCGCAAGTCGCATGGCGGCGACGCTGCCGCCGAACCCGGATCCGACGACGACGAAGTCGTAGGGGATGGAAGGTTGTAGACTGCCGGCGTTTTCATAACCTGCTTCCAGAGATCACCTCCGGAGGAGACGCAACACGCCTGTTCAGAACGGTGGCCGGCGTGCGGAAACTCCTCATCCAGGCTACCCCCTGCGGTCTCACCTACGACGCCCGTCGCCTCGGCCGGCTCAGCTCACCCACTCATTCGGCGTGGAAGTCATTCGGCTTTATGACGGTGTCCGTGAGAATGAGATGGGGCATCACACCTACAACAACACGCAGATGGTCAGGCAACGCTCCGCTCGCTCGTACGAGGCCACCGTTTCATCGAGCCCCGAGCGCAGGACCGGCACGCCGCGAGTCTGTCCTCGTCTAGCAACGCGTGAATGAACCTCACGTGCTATACAATCCAAATGCCGAACGTCGAATGGGCAAGAAACGGACTGTGCACCCCGCCCCGGATGATAATACCGGAGTGAGGTCAGAGGCTTGATCGGTTAGGCGCCGGGTCGATCCTCGGGGAGCCGGCTGAAACAGAGCCTGGCGTT
>MGOM01000080.1:0-116 GCA_001797105.1 Chloroflexi bacterium RBG_19FT_COMBO_62_14 | reverse complement strand
TCGGACAAAATCGAGGACCGTCGGGACATTGCGCAACATGTAGGCCATACTTCCATCGACCCTCAAACGGCGGGTGAGCATGGCCTGCATCGCGTCAAGCTCTCCGGAGAGGATCC
>MGOM01000079.1:110671-110772 GCA_001797105.1 Chloroflexi bacterium RBG_19FT_COMBO_62_14 | reverse complement strand
TGTGGCAAGCCGCCACACAGCAGCCGCAGCCCTTGCACTGAACCGTGTTGACCTGGGCGACCAGTCTTCCCCCCTCCCACGGCTGACGGGCGATCGCCCCG
>MGOM01000079.1:110518-110596 GCA_001797105.1 Chloroflexi bacterium RBG_19FT_COMBO_62_14 | reverse complement strand
CGGACCGCGCCCGCCCGCATCGGGATGGCCGCCTTGGCGGCGGCGGCGTAGGCCTGCGACACGCTCTCGGCCACGTCG
>MGOM01000079.1:110249-110405 GCA_001797105.1 Chloroflexi bacterium RBG_19FT_COMBO_62_14 | reverse complement strand
CCTGGTTGTCCGGGCCCGGGACCAGCGGCGTGGCCAGCACGACCAGGTCGGCCGGCAGGCTCAGCTCCCTGCCCCGCAAGGCATCCCGCACAACCACAGCCTCGGCCCGGCTCTCGCCGACGACTTGCGGCGGCTGTTCCGGCTCATAGCGAAAGA
>MGOM01000079.1:110097-110239 GCA_001797105.1 Chloroflexi bacterium RBG_19FT_COMBO_62_14 | reverse complement strand
CGCCTGCCTCGCGCTGCGGTAATACCGCTCAGCCTGCACTCCGGAAGTGAGCTGATCGCGGTGCAGCACGGCCACGCGGGCCTCTGGCAGCCGCGCCTTGAGCCGCATGGCATTCTTGAGCGATTGCATGCAACAGATGCGC
>MGOM01000079.1:109771-110018 GCA_001797105.1 Chloroflexi bacterium RBG_19FT_COMBO_62_14 | reverse complement strand
TCAGGCGGCGTTCGAGCTCCACGTGGGTGACCACATTGGGGAACAGGCCGTAACCGTACAGCCCTTCCGGCTGCAGCACCTCGGCGCCGGTCGCCACGATGATCGTGCCCACCAAGACCTCGCTTCGGCCTTCGCCTTCGCCCAGCCTGACCCGGAAGTTGCCCACAAAGCCGTCGATCTCGGCGAGGCTGGCGGGCATGTGCACGCTGATGCTCCGGTGGCCAACCACGGCCGCGATCAGTGGCTC
>MGOM01000079.1:109016-109716 GCA_001797105.1 Chloroflexi bacterium RBG_19FT_COMBO_62_14 | reverse complement strand
CGCCCGCCAAGTCGGGGCTGCTTCTCCACCAGGTGGACCTGGAAACCCTGGCGGGCCAGGTTCAGCGCGGCGCTCATCCCGGCCACCCCACCCCCGATGACGAGCGCGGCCGGGGCGACTGCCGATTGCGCCTCCTCCTGTGGCTCGAGCAGGCAGGCCTTGACCACCCCCATCTTGACCAGCGTGATCGCCTTCTCGGTGGCCTTGCCGGGCTCCCGGCTGTGAATCCACGAGCAGTGCTCCCGGATGTTGACGAACTCGAGCAGGTAGCGGTTCAGCCCCGCCTGTCAGCAGGCGGTCCTGAACAGGGGCTCGTGGGGGCGCGGGGGGCATGCAGCCACCACGACTCGATTCAGGCTGTGTTCGCGGATGCTTCGCTGGAGGGAAGACAGACCCGCCTCCGAGCAACTGTACAGGTTGTGCTCGGCGTGGGCCACGTGCGGTAAAGCACGGGCGTGTTCCACCACCGCGGGGACATCTACCACGCCCCCGATGTTGCTACCGCAATGGCACACGAAGACGCCGACCCGGACTTCGCTCACGGCAGGATCTCCGCCGACGGGGCGACCCCTTCGGTCACGGCACGAGCTCCGCCGGCGCCGCCAGCAGCTCGGCCACCCGCGCCGCTGCCCCCGAGGCCTGGGCCACCGACTCGGGGATGTCTTGCGGGCGAATGCAGTAGCCGCAAGCCAGGATGCCC
>MGOM01000079.1:108582-108989 GCA_001797105.1 Chloroflexi bacterium RBG_19FT_COMBO_62_14 | reverse complement strand
AGCAAGTTCGGAGCCCGCACGAAGCCGTGTTCGTCCAGCTCGATCCCCAGCAGCGCGGCCAACTCTTGATGGCCTCGCCGGGGAACCAATGCCTGGCACAGCACCGCCAGGTCCACCTCCATCTCCCGCAATGCCCGCGCGGTGGTCTCCTCGTAGCGCACGATGGGATTGCCCGTTTCGGGATCCTCGGCGATGCAGCCCGGCCGGCCGCGGACATAGCTCACCTGATACTCGGCCTGGGCGCGGGCGATGAACTCCTGGAAGCGCTTGCCGCCGGCCCTCAGGTCGGTATAGAAGATGGTCGAGCTCACCTCCCGGTCGTGCTCATGGGCCAGCATGGCCTCCTTGGTGGCGAACATGCAGCACACGCTTGAGCAGAAGGCGTTGTAGTTCACATCGCGCGAGCC
>MGOM01000079.1:108110-108542 GCA_001797105.1 Chloroflexi bacterium RBG_19FT_COMBO_62_14 | reverse complement strand
TCCATTGGCCGCAACAGCTCCCCCCCCGTGGGGCCGGAGGCCGAGACCAGCCGTTCGTACTGCAAGCCGGTGATAACGTTGCGGATGGTGCCAAAGCCGTATTCCCTCAACGGCGATACGTCGTAGGGGTCGAAACCGGTGGCGAGCACGATGGCTCCGACCTCCAACTCGATGACCTGCTCGCGCTGATCCCAATCGATCGCTCCAGCCTGGCAGACCTCCTCGCACAGGCGGCAGCGGTTCTTCTCCCGCTTCGTCAGGAAGAGGCAGGGCTCGGGATCGATGGTCATCACCCGCGGCACGGCCTGGGGGAAAGGAAGGTAGGCTGCTTTCCGTCGGTTCAGCCCAAGGTTGAACTCATCCGCCACGCGCCGCGGGCACTTGGCCACACACTCGCCGCAGCCGGTGCAGCGCCCCTCGTCCACGTAGCGC
>MGOM01000079.1:107440-108090 GCA_001797105.1 Chloroflexi bacterium RBG_19FT_COMBO_62_14 | reverse complement strand
CCGGAACTCACCCAGGCGCCCGTCGGCGTGGAGCACTTCGCTGTAGGTCAGCAGATGCACGTTCTCGTGCCCGGCGCACTCGATCATCTTGGGGGCCAGGATGCAGATGGCGCAATCATTGGTGGGGAAGGTTTTGTCCAACTGCGCCATGCGCCCGCCGATGGACGGCGTGCGCTCCACCAGGTAGACCTGAAAGCCCATTTGCGCCAGATCGATGGAGGCCTGGATGCCGGCGATTCCGGCGCCGATGACGAGCACCCACTGGTCGGTCATAACCGGGTGGCGTACGCCTTGCGCATGACCTCCGAGAGCTGCAGACCGGCGCTGCGCTTCTTCATCAGATTCACCGCGTGGACGGGGAGATATTGGAGCGCACCAGGACCACAGAAACGGACACACAGCGGATCCCCGTCGCACTGGTCGCACTTGATCACCCGACGGTCCGTAGTGTCGACCCCCATTCCGCCGAAGGGACAGGCGGTCACGCACATCCGGCAGCCGATGCACAGGTCATAGTCCAGCGTCACGCGGCTGACCACCGGGTCGCGGTATAGCGCATCTTTCGGACACACGGCAATGCAGGGCGCCTGCTCGCATTGCTGGCACAGCATCGGCAGCTCGAAACCCTCCATGGGCCACTTAATGACGTG
>MGOM01000079.1:104240-107432 GCA_001797105.1 Chloroflexi bacterium RBG_19FT_COMBO_62_14 | reverse complement strand
AGCGGCTGGGGTTGTTTACCCCCGTGTGCTTCACGGAGCATGCCATTTCGCACAGCCGGCAGCCGGTGCACTTGGCGTGGTCGACCACGATCATCATGTCCATGGGAGGTCTCCTAGAGCAGGTGTGAGGGCTCGGCCTCGAGCCCCAGCTTCGCCAGGGTCTCGGCCCGCGGCCGCCCGTGCTCGTCCCAGCCGTGCAACTCGTAGTACTCGTCGAGCATGGCCCGGAATTTCTCCCGGTCGATGGACTTGCCCCGCACGATGGGCAGACCAATAGGGGTTTTCTCGTCGAAATACCGATCCACCAGCCAATCGTCATCCCGGGTCAGGCCCTCGCGCAGGTTGAACAGCCGCTCGATGGTGTAGGCTCGATCGGCGATTTGCCAGATGTCCTCCGCCGCCAGCTCCAGACCGGTGTTGTAGTAGATCAGCTTGGAGAGCTCTGCGAACCCGATCAGGTTGGGGCTGAGGAAGATGGTGTGGTACTTGCAGATGCCGGCGCAGTCGATCGCTTCGTACATCATCTCTTGCCAGTGAACCATGCGCGGCTTGCCCTCATAGGAGGTGTAATCCGAGGAGAGCGGACCGTCATAGGGCTGCGGGCCGCCGTAGATCTTGCGCAGCAGCTCCTCCGGCAGGTGGTACAGGTCGATGGCTGGTCTGCTGCGCAGGTGATCGGAGCCGCGCGAAGAGGTGGCGATGCCCAATGCCAGCGACGGCGTCGGCCGCTCGTCGGAGTGCAGGTTGCTCATCCCCTTGACGTGGATCAGGTACCGGAGCGAGTCTCGTCCGATCCGTTCGGCGGCTCGCAGCGGGCCCTCGGCCAGGATGTCCCCCAGTCCTCTGCGCTCGGCGATGCGCCGGATCATCTCCAGCACCGCCTCATCGTTTCCCCACTCCAGCTTCAGGCCATCGGTATCGGCATCAGTCAGAATGCCCTTCTCGTAGAGCTCCATGGCCCAGGCGATCATGCTGCCGATTTCCAGGGTGTCCACCCCGTACGTGTTGACCAGCTGATTGCCGACCAGGACGGTCTCAAAGTTATTGCAGCCGACCTCCATGCCGAAGGCGCCCTGGCTGGTGTATTCGGGTCCTTCGGAGTAGGTCCCGGCGTAGGGGCCCTCCTTGATCATGTATTTGTGCCGGCAGTGAATGACGCACCCATAACACCCCTGCGTGCCCAGCGAATAGCGCTCAATGTGTTCACACTCGATGTTTCCCCCCACCTGTTGGTTCAATTGGAAATTACGATTCCGCACCAGGCCGGTGGTGTTGGTGACACCGTAGATGAACATGGTGCCCCACTTCTGCATGATCTGGGCGAATTTGGTCGAGCCGATGTGTTCGACCAGGCTCCGGTTGTAGGCCAGCGCATCCTTGGGGAAACGGATCTCCAGGTCCTGCGTGCCCCGCACCGCGATGGCTTTGAGATTCTTGGAGCCCATCACCGCCCCCATCCCGGTTCGCCCGGCGGCGTTCTTCATCCCGGTCATCACATTGGCGTAGCGCACCAAGTTCTCGCCGGCGATGCCGATACACAATACCTTGACTTCTGGGTCTCTCAACTGCTCCTTGATCCGCTCCTGGGTCTCAGGGATGCTCGCACCCCAGACCTCCCCGGCGTCGCGCATCTCAATCAGGCCGTCGTGGATCCACAGGTACGTCGGTCGCTCGGCCCTGCCCTTGATCACCAGGTGGTCGTATCCGGCCCAGCGCAGTTCAGGCGCGAAGAAGCCGCCCATGTTGGAGCTGCCCACGAACCCGGTCAGCGGCGACTTGGCCCCGATGTGAGTGCGGGCAGAGGCCGAGGCCAGGGTGCCCACCAGTAGACCGGCGCTGACGGTCAGCACGTTGTCCGGCCCGAGCGGGTCGACACCCGGCGCGAGGTGGTTGTACAGCAGATACATGTCCAGCCCGCGGCCTCCCAGGTAACGCCTGCGCATCTCCGGCGGGATGGGGGCCGAGTTGATCTCGCCGGTTGTAAGGTCGATGTATGCGATCTTGCGGTCGAGGGGCATGTTCGGGCTCCTATCCTTCGTCGGAGGACTGGGCCAGCTGCCGCTCCCAGCTCTCCCACACCGGCTTGCGGATCTTGGCCACCTCACCCGACCAGGAGATATGCCAACTCCACCCACACTCCGGGCAGGCGGCCTCGCTCACGCCTCGAGCCGGCCAGAAGCGAGCGAAGCAGTTCAGGCAGCGGACTTCGCCCGCGCGTTCGCCCTTCTTGCCACCAGTCTCTGCGGTCATGTTTCCCTCCCAATCGGCCGAATCGGCGGTGCCTTGGCCAGAACCGCATCGACGAAGGCTCCTGCCGGCTTGGACATCAATTCGTTCAACTGCTGGAACAGTTGGGATGCTCTCTCACCGAGCCAGTCCTCGGGCAACAATTCCGGCGGTAGGTTAGGGTCAACATAGGGAGAAGAACGGTAATCGTCAATGAGCTTGGAGCGCTGGACGAAACAGGCCTGCGGCTGCACAGTGTCCTCCGCCGCGAGCAGGTCCCGGTAATGCCGAAGGACCGGTTGGTTGCGGTCAATGAACCCCGCATAATAGGCGTTCAGACCCTGCAGTTCCCAGCAGCGGGTCACGATCTCTTCGTCGCGGGCGAAGGTCGGACTCTGGGCGACGAACAGCTCCACGTAGGGACGAAGGCCGAAGGCATCCGCAAGCTGCCTCACCTCTTGCCGCGCGTCCCGGGGAGAGATCCAGATGGCGTGGTTCAGCATCCCAAACCCAAGCCAGCGGAGTCGCGTGCGCAGTCTGCGGCGCAGGTGCCTCTTGGATTCGGGGATGGAGTAGATGAGCAGGTGCCAGCGGCCGTCCCAGGGATCGGAGCGAGGGTGGAAGATGCGCTGTTCGCCCTCCTCCAGCAACTGAACGCACTTGGGGGTCAGGGAATAGAAGCTGTACCGCCCGGCCTTGCGGCTCTGGAGCCACCCGTTGCGGGATAGGCGCGAGAGTGTTGAACGGACGGCTTGGCTGGAGAGGCCCAACAGACCGAGCAGCTCGATGAGGCTGCCGGTCCAGCCTTCCCCCGTCCGATGCCGGAAATAGTCTCCGTACAAGTTGAAGACCATGTCCAGCGAGTGAGGCATATTCGCCGATCCAGGCCGGCGGTCGTCCGACGTCGTCAGGAGGCAGTCACCTCGCTGAGCCTCCGGGGCGACCGCAGGGATTGCCGGGCCGGCA
>MGOM01000079.1:99578-104207 GCA_001797105.1 Chloroflexi bacterium RBG_19FT_COMBO_62_14 | reverse complement strand
GGCCCTGAGGCAGCATTGGCGCTCGGGGGTCGCTGCAAGATGTGCCGTCCTCGGGACGATCCGACCCCATCATAGCATACGTTGCAGTTATGTCAATTCGTGACAAAATGGATTGCATAGGTGCGTTATGGGAAGCGGCGCCCAGCCCTCCTACCAGCGGGTAGTTGACTTTGTGAAAAGGCGTGCTATTTTAGATTTGACGCATTTCTCGGCGTTTGGGCCAGACTTTGAGACAGATAGACATCCCCCCCGCGGTCCGAGCCCAGCCGATCATCTTCAACCTGCTGGGCGATTACGTGTTCCCAAGGGGCGATCGTGTGTGGACCGGCGGCCTGCTGGACATGCTCAGCCGACTGGGTGTTAGAGAGCGGGCGGCCCGCTCCGCGCTGTCCCGGATGAAGCTGAAAGGATGGCTGACAGCCGGCCGCTCTGGACGCCGTAGCGTCTACATCCTGACCCCAAGGACCAAGACCTTGCTGGGGGAGGGCGCCCGCCGCATGTTTGGCCCGCGCCCGACGAAGTGGGACGGCAGCTGGCACCTGGTCGTCTACTCCCTCCCCCAGACCCAGCGGGCGCTGCGACGCCAACTGCGCACTCGGCTGTCCTGGTTGGGATACGGCATGCTGCTACCGGGCACGATGGTCGCCGCCTTTCCCAGGGACGGAGAGGTCACCGAGCTCTTCCGCGAGCTGGGCGTGGAGCGCTACGTGCACTTCTTCAGCCGATCCAAGTTGGAGACGGCGGACGGGAATGAGATCGTCGCCCGTTGCTGGGACTTGCCCGGGCTCAATCGGCGGTATGCACAGTTCATCCGGCGCTACCAGCCGAGCTACGAGTGGTTTCTTGGGAGCAACCAGAGCTCGGATGGGTTGCCGCCGGAAGAGAGCTTCGTGCACCGCTTCTGGATTACGTATGAGTTCTCCTCCTACCCTCGGGAGGATCCGAATCTTCCGCCTGAGCTGCTTCCCCCCGATTGGGTGGGCGGCCAGGCGGCCGAGCTCTTGAGGGGTTATCGCGAGCTGTTGAAGGCGGCCGCGGAAGGGTTCGCCGGAAGCACGATGCAGGTCGAACCTGCCGCTTGAATGGAGAAACCCAAGAGGGACCAGGCATGAGATACGCAGAGACGGGCATCAATCTGGAGATCGACCTATCCCGAGGGGGTATCGAGAGGGTGGAAACGGACCCGAGGGACACCGAACTCTATCTGGGCGGGCTGGGTACGAATGCCAAGATTTTATGGGACAGGGTTCCCCCGGAAGTTGAAGCCTTTTCTCCCGATAACCTGTTGATCTTCAGCGCGGGCCTCCTATGCGGCACCCCTGCGATCGGCTGCAATCGCACCATTGTTACCACCATTTCTCCGCAGACTCTGCTGATGGCCTTCTCCATGATGGGAGGGTTTTGGGCGCCGGAACTGAAGTACGCCGGCTATGACAAAGTGATCCTGCGCGGCAAGTCCCCCGATTTGGTCTACCTATGGATCCACAATGACAAAGTTGAGATTCGGGATGCCGCTCATTTGAAGGGCAAAGGAGCCATAGAAACTGCCGAGCTCATCCGGCAGGAGTTGAATGAGCCAAAAGCCCAGGTGTCGGCCATCGGCCTGGCCGGCGAGAACCGGGTGTATTTCGCTTCCATCGAGCAGGGCAGGTCCAGCGCCAGCCGGGGCGGAATCGGCGCGGTCATGGGAGACAAAGGGGTAAAGGCGATCGCGGTTCGCGGAACGGGAGACATCAACATCGCCCGTCCAGCCGAGTTCATCGGGCTTTGTGACGAGGTGATGGATTACATCAAGTTCCGCAAAGAGAATCCCATCCCCGGGGTAATACCCATTCTGTCAGTGCTTGGATCACCGCAAGAGATGGCCATCCATGACGAAAGGTGGCACACGGAGAACTTCACCTGGGGAAATGCGCGTACCCGGCGAAAGGGCTTCTGGACCGAGGAAGTCGAAAAGGAGTGGACGGAGACTCTGGATAACGCGCGCACCCGGATGATCAGCTGCTACAACTGCCCGCTGCAGTGTGGGGCGACCATCTCCATGCCCGGATTTCCAACCTACATGATGAAGTGCTTCTCGAAGCTCACCTACACCATGGCGGCCATGTCGAATCTGAATTTTGGGTTGAGGATCGCTCAACGCGCCACGGAATACGGGGTGGATGCTTACTCGGCTCCCCAGGTCATGGCCTTTGCCCTGGAACTGTATGAGGCCGGCATCTTGACCGACGATGATCTGCCGGGGCTGCCGGATGGCAACGAGGAGCGATTCTTCTGGTTGCTCGACCGAATCGTCCGGCGAGAAGGAATCGGTGATGTATTGGCCAACGGCACCTATTGGGCGGCCAAAGCGATTGGCAAGGGTGCCGATGCCTATGCCCACAACACCATCAAGAAGCATGAGCAGCTGCCCCTCAAGCTGGGGATGCTCAATCCGGTCTATTTCCTGATGTACTCCACCGGGGAAAAGATCAACATCACGCAGATACAAGGGCAGTTCCCCCAGGCGCCTTTCCCCGAGAGGGAGCACCGGGAGGCCTTTGTGAAGGATTGGTTCCAGGTTCCCGATGATCGATTCAAACAGTACTTCTTGGATTGGGAACCGCGTGGAGATTTCTCCAATCCGTACTACCCAACGGTCGAGATGTGCTGCGACATTGTCGAATGGCACGAACAGATGCACTACATCGATGACGCCCTCGGGATGTGCACCGGTCTGTCGTCCTTTCACTTGAAGGCGCCTTATCACGTCCACAATTTCCCCAAGTTCATCTCCGCCGGAGCCGGGCTCGACACGGATGAAGCCAAACTGAAGCAGGCTGCCAAGCGATACCGGACGCTGGTTCGAGCCATCAACGTGGGACGCGGGATGAGAAGGAAGGATGAGAAGCCGCCGGAGGATCACTGGAAGCACAGATTCCCCGAACTTGAAAAGGAGCTGCTGGATGCGTATTACAGGTTCAAGGGGTGGAATGACGAGGGCATTCCCACGACAGAGTCCTTACACGAGCTGGGCCTGGATTACGTGAGCGAAGAGTTCATTCGGAGGGGGATCTTGAACGGCAGGGAGGCGGCTCCTTCCAGAGAGGCCGTGGTGGAACAGGCGTCACAGTAGATCCAACGCGGCTACAGCCGTGAAGGGCGATCCAATGATGCGAGTCGTCAAGACCATCAAGATTGATGTCGACAAATGCAATGGTTGCCGGTCATGCGAAGTTATCTGCTCCGCTTTTCACGCTGCGGACAAATACGGCACCACCAATCCGGCCAGGGCGCGCATCCGGGTCATTCGCGAACCCCTTCTCGATATCTTTGTCCCTGTGTTCGCGGGAGATTTTGCTCCGGCAGAGTGTGCGGGCAGAAACCAATACATCATCGATGGGAAGGTCCACGATGAGTGCGCCTTCTGCAGAGCTTCGTGCCCGTCCCGGGACGTGTTCAAGGAGCCCGATTCCGGTCTTCCCCTCAAGTGCGACATGTGTGAAGACGATCCGCCACTGGATGAGCCCTTGTGCGTCAAGTGGTGCGAGAACGATGCCCTGATCTATGAGCAACGGGAAGAGGAAGCAGAGGAAGCGGCAGAGCTGGAGGAGATGGAGATCGGGCTGGAGTCATTGGTGGGCAAGCATGGACTGCAGCCGGTGATCGATGCCATTGCCCGGATGTCCACGAAGTAGAGGCATCCCGGCAACAGCCGAGGGTTGAGGGTGACCGTGGAGACCGTACCCCTTTCCGCCTTCAAAGAAGTCATCGATGAGGTGAACGCGAACGGTGGGGGCGCCGTCCGCTTCTGCTATCAGTGCGGACTGTGCGACACGCTGTGCCCCTGGAACCGGGTGACCACGTTCAGCATCCGCAAGCTGATCCGCGAAGCGTCATTTGGTCTGAGCGAGCTAGAGCGGGAGGAGGTTTGGCGGTGCACCACCTGCGGGAAGTGCACTCAGCGCTGCCCGCGGGACGTGAAGCAAATCGAGGACGTGGTGTCCTTGCGCAGGATCGCCGTGGACTACGGTGTTATTCCTCCCCCCATTCAACCTCTACGCGCCGTCAGCGCAGGCCTGTCGGCTGAAGGCAATCCCCTCGGCGAAGAACGAAGGGCCAGGGGCGATTGGGCAGAAGGCCTGTCGGTGAGGACCTTCACCGAGGGGATGGAGTTCCTGTATTTTTCTTGCTGCTACACAAGCTACGACCCGAGACTGAAGAAGGTAGCGCAAGCCACGGCCGCCCTTCTCCAGAAGGCGGGGGTGGATTTTGGCATTCTGGACGCCGAGCTGAACTGCTGCGGTGAAAGCGTGCGCAAAGCCGGCCATGAGGCGTTGTTCAAGAGCCTCGCCAGGCAGAACATCAAGGCTTACATAGAACATGGTGTGAAGAAGATCCTTGTCTCTTCGCCTCACTGCTACCACACTTTCAAGAACGAGTACCCTGAATTCATGGTGAGCTTCGAGGTAGTGCATACCTCCCAACTGATCAGCCAGCTCATCCGGGAGGGAAGGCTGCGTCCCACCGAGGAATACCGGAAGGTGGTTGCCTATCACGACCCGTGCTATCTGGGCCGGCACAATGGAATCTATGACGAACCCCGAGGGGCCTTGAAACAGATACCCGGTTTGGTACTACGCGAGCTGG
>MGOM01000079.1:97364-99568 GCA_001797105.1 Chloroflexi bacterium RBG_19FT_COMBO_62_14 | reverse complement strand
TGAGGATAGCCTGTGTTGTGGAATGGGGGGAGGCCGGATCTGGCTTGAAACGCCAAGCTCTGAGAGATTCGCCAACATCCGAGTTCAGCAAGCGATCGCGGTTGGGGCTGAGGTGCTGGCGACTTCCTGTCCGTACTGCATCTCCCAGCTTGAAGACAGCCGGCGAAGCCTGACTGACGGCGAAAGCCTGCAGATCAAGGACATCACGGAGCTTCTCCAGGAAGTGGTCTAGGGTTTGACCAGGAACGGATCATGCCCGTCGAGGTGATACATGATGAAATCACGAGACAATGGACAAGGCCGGACCGGGAGGACGCTCGCAGACAGCATTCGCGCGAGGTCGGCAGACGACCATTTCGGTGATGTGATGGTGGTCGGTGGAGGGGTCAGTGGCATTCAGGCCTCGCTGGATCTGGCCGCCTCGGGCTTCAAGGTCTATCTGGTGGACAAGGCTCCCGCCATTGGCGGCCACATGGCCCAGCTGGACAAGACCTTTCCGACCAACGATTGCTCCATATGAATACTCGCTCCTAAGCTGGTCGAGGTCGGCCGGCACCCGAACATAGAAGTACTTGCCTATTCAGACGTCGAGTCTGTAGATGGCGAAGCAGGGAACTTCCGCGTAACCCTGCTCAGAAAGCCCAGGTATATCGTAGCGGACAATTGCACGGGATGCACGACGTGTGTGGAATACTGCCCTGTCGTGTACCCTGACCCGTTCAATCAGGAATTATCGAAGAACAAGGCCGTCCACATCCACTTCGCCCAGGCCATACCTCTGATCACGTACATCGACGAGAGCTGCCTCTACCTGAAAGAGAAGAAGTGCGGCATCTGCGAAACCATATGTGAAAACGACGCCATCGATTTCACTCAGACCACGCAGAAGGTGGAAGTGAAAGTCGGTGCGATCATCCTGTCTCCTGGTATTGAGGCGTTTGATCCAGCAGCGAGGAATGAGTACGGCTACGGAACATTCCAAAACGTGGTGACCAGTATGGACTATGAGCGGCTGATGTGCGCCACCGGGCCGTATGACGGCGAAATCCTGCGTGCTTCCGACAAGAAGCATCCCCAGAAGATCGCCTGGATCCAATGCGTCGGTTCCAGACAGGTCAATCCAACCGGTGGCAACAGTTATTGCTCGGCCGTATGCTGCACCTATTCCCAGAAACAGGTCATTCTGACAAAGGAGCACAACCCGGAGGCGGAGTGCACGGTTTTCCATAATGACATCCGCGCCCATGGCAAGGACTTTGAGCGGTTCTACCAAAGAGCGGAGGGACTTCCGGGGATTCGATTCATTCGAAGCTACGTTTCCATCGGAAGGGAGATACCGGAAAGCAAGAATGTCACCATCCGCTACTCAACGCCCGATGATGGAGTGAAAGAGGAGGAATTCGACCTGGTGGTTTTGTCCGTCGGATTGAATCCTCCTGCGGACGCACAGGCCCTGGCCGCCACATTCGGCATTGAACTCAACTCTCACAACTTCTGTAAGATCAGTCCTGCCAATCCTATGGAAACCACCCGGCCGGGTATCTTCTTGAGCGGTGGCTTCCAGGGCCCCATTGACATTCCCGAGTCCGTTTTCACTGCCAGCGCTGCGGGTTCCCAGGTGGGCCAACTACTCGATTATCGGCGTGGAAAGCTGGCCAGGGCGAGATCCTATCCACCGGAGCGAGAGGTCTCCGCAGAAGAAGCCAGGATAGGCGTCTTCGTATGTCAGTGTGGAGCGAATATCGGAAGGGTTGTGGATGTCCCTTCCGCGGTTGAATACGCCAAGACCTTACCCAATGTGGTCCACGCCCAGGCGCAGCTTTTCTCGTGTGCGTCGAATTGCGCCCAGGAAATCACCGATCTGACCAAGGAACTGGGGCTCAATCGCGTGATCATCGCCGCCTGTTCGCCCAGGACCCTCGACCCATTATTCCGGGACACTGTTCGAGAGGCGGGGCTGAATCAGTACTACTACGATTTGGCCAACATTCGAGAACATTGTTCCTGGGTCCACAGCAAAGAGAAGGGGGAAGCTACCGAAAAGGCCAAGGACATTATCCGGATGTCAGTCGCCCGCACGGCCCGTTTCGAGCCGCTGCAGGAGATTGAACTGCCCGTCAACAAGGCGGCGTTAGTGGTGGGTGGAGGGATCGCCGGAATGACCTGCGCGCTCTCCATCGCCAGGCAGGGGCATGTGGTTCATC
>MGOM01000079.1:88124-97357 GCA_001797105.1 Chloroflexi bacterium RBG_19FT_COMBO_62_14 | reverse complement strand
AAGGGAGAAGGAGCTAGGCGGGACGGCCAGAAGAATCTACCACACTCTGGATGGGCTGGACGTACAAGCATACCTGCGTGACCTTGTTCACCAGGTGTATCAGCATCCCTTGGTTCATGTGTATACCGATGGAGCCATCACCGAGGCGGCGGGGTTTGTAGGGAATTTCGTTACCACGGTCAAATCTGAAAGAGGGATCACAGAGCTGAAACATGGCGCAACGGTCATTGCCGTAGGCGCCGATGTATACGAACCCAGCGAATACCTCTATGGAGAGGATGACAGGGTCCTGACCCATCTCGAGTTGGAGCAGCAGATCAACCAAGGCATCGAGACGGTGGTTCAGGCGAACAGCGTTGTGATGATTCAGTGCGTAGGCTCCAGGAATGAAGAGAGGAATTACTGCAGCAGGGTCTGCTGCAGCGAGTCGATCAAGAATGCATTGAAGCTCAAAGAGATCAATCCCGAGATGGATATCTACATCCTCTTTCGGGATATCCGGACGTATGGGTTCAACGAGGACTTCTATCGGGAAGCGGCCGACCAGGGCGTGAAGTTCATCCGCTACGAACCGCAAGACAAACCTGAGGTGAAAGCGGGCCAGTCGGACCAGGGCCGGCCTGTTCTGAAGGTCACCGTCCCGGATTTCATCTTGGGCAAGAAGGTCGAGATCGAGGCCGACATCGTGGTCTTGGCCGCGGCTGTGATTCCCCCCTCCGGCAGCAAGGAAGTCTCCCAGCTATTTAGGCTGGCTTTGGGCCCGGACGGTTTCTTTCAGGAAGCCCACGTCAAGCTAAGGCCGGTTGAGTTTGCGGCGAATGGTGTCTACCTGTGCGGAACCGCTCACTATCCCAAGCTGATCAGGGAGACCATCGAGCAGGCTTACGCAGCGGCCGGCCGGGCGCTTACGCTTCTCTCCCGCGATAGCATCACCGCCTCCGGCTCTGTCTGCGAGGTGGCTGAGCAAAGGTGCATCGGCTGCGGGCAATGCGTCTCGGCCTGCGCCTATGCTGCCGTTGAGCTGACCGAGACACGCCAGGGCAAGAAGGCGGTCGTGAACCCGGTCCTATGTAAGGGTGACGGACTGTGCTGCTCCAAGTGCCCCACGGGGGCCATTCAACTGAAGCATTTCACCGACGAGGTGATCCTGGCTCAAGTCGACGCGCTGGCGCAATCCGTGCAAGTGACTGCCTTGATCTAGACAGGACGTCATTGTACACAAGTCGACGCATGAAAGGAGGTGAGAGAGAATGAGTACAGCATCCGTCTTCAAGCCCAGGATTCTGGGCTTCGTATGCCATTGGTGAGCATACGGCGCCGCAGATATGTCTGGAGTTTCCAGACTTCAATATTCAACTGAAACAAGACTCCTTCGCGTCATGTGTTCCGGGCGAGTTGACCTGGGACATGTGCTCAGGGCATTCTCCAACGGAATGGACGGGGTGTTTGTTGGCGGTTGCCGGCTGAACGAATGCAATTACCTCACGCACGGGAACTATGACGCGCTCAACATGGTGCTGCTCTGCAGAAGAATCATGGAGCACATCGGCCTGAACCCCGATCGACTGAGGATCGAGTTCATGTCTTCCTCCGATGGGCCTCTCTTTGCCGAGACGATGAGGCAGTTCGGCAGCAAGGTCAGGACGCTGGGACCTCTCGGCGTGGGCGAAGGCCTCGATGACGAGGTATGCAATGCCAGGCTGGCGGAAGTCCGCAGGCTGGTCCCCTACATCAAGTTGGTGAAGCATGAGAAGCTGGCCTCCCGCCTCGAGCACCCAGATGACTACGACCACCTTTTCACCTCAGACGAGATCGACCGGCTCTTCAACGAAGTCATCTCGTACTATATCGACCCGGAGAAATGCCAGGCATGTATGATCTGTGCCAGGAGATGCCCGGTGGACGCCATTGATGGCGCCAAGAACCAGATTCACATCATCGATCAAGGTAAGTGCCTCAAATGCGGGATCTGTTTTGAAGTCTGTCCGGCCAAATTCGGTGCGGTCATGGAGATTGCCGGCGATCCTGCTCCGCCTCCTATTCCTCAAGAGGAAAGGACGATCGTCAGATAGGGACGAAACCAGAATATGCACGGTCCCGGCATGCTGGTATGCCTGAGGGACCGGCCATTCGCGGAGGACGAAGACAATGACGCTTGATTGGCTGCCGCGGGATGATGGGCTCAAGGATCATGATCTGGGCGGAGACGAGTTCCTGGGCACAGAACCCCCTTGCGTGACGTACGAGAAGAAACCCATCCGAGATCCTGAAGGCAAGGACGTCGAGGGCCTCTACTCCGCCTGGGTCTGGCTGAACAACCCTCGGCAATACAACTCCTACACCACCAAGATGGTGAAGGGGGTTATCGCCGGGATGAGACGGGCTTCGATGGATCGTAGCGTTGTGGCGATCGTCTTCACCGGTGTGGGGGACCGAGCCTTCTGCACCGGGGGTAACACCAAAGAGTATGCAGAATACTACAGCGGCCGCCCCACCGAGTACGCCCTCTACATGGACCTCTTTAACGCCATGGTGGATAGTATCCTGAAGGCCAAGAAACCGGTCATTTGCAGGGTGAACGGCATGCGCGTCGCCGGAGGGCAGGAGATCGGCGGCGCTTGTGACCTGGCCATCGCATCGGACCTGGCCGTCTTCGGCCAGGCCGGCCCCCGGCACGGCTCGGCACCGGTCGGCGGCTCCACCGATTTCCTGCCATGGTTCCTGACCATCGAGGACGCCATGTGGAATTGCATCTCTTGCGAACTGTGGAGCGCCTACAAGATGCATCGCAAGGGCTACGTAAGTAAGATTGTTCCCGTGCTCAAGCAGGACGGGGAGTGGATCCGAAACCCCCAGGTGATCACCGATACGTACGTCCAAAACGGTGAAATCGTCTACGGAGAGCCCAAGACCGGGAGGGATTATGAGCAGGGCCAGGAGCTGATCCGCAACTCGCAGATCGATTTCGAGCTGCTGGATAGAGCCGTAGACGAGACGCTATGGACGTTCACCAACCTCTTCCCACACTGCCTGCAAATGTCGATCGATTCGATCCGGGTCAAGAAGAGATTCTTCTGGGACGCCGCCAAGGACTACTACCGGCACTGGCTGATGGCGAACATGTCCAGTGAGGCATTCTTGGGCTTCACCGCCTTCAACACACGAAAGCTTACCGGCAAAGACACGATCGACTTCATCAAGTACCGCCAGCTTCTTGCGCAGGGCCGTCGGGTAGACGAGGAGCTCTTCGGCGAGGTCCTCCCGGCGCCCATGGAGTAGCCGGACCTCGGACTGCAGAAGCCCTGCAAAACACACGAGCTGGCCAGCCGGACGGCCTGCGCGAAGGCAGGCCTTTCTTTCCCCCAATAGCCGTCTGTCACACAACTCAGTGGGCAGGCCGATCTCCGTTGGCCTAGGCCGCGCTTGCGCACGCCTATTCGGGGTTTCGCTATTGACAAAGTGAGGATTAGTGCTACTCTAGAAATAACTCACTTTTTGGTCTAGGGACCCCAGGTTGCGACATATGGGTCCGAATTTGCCCCAAGGGTCCTGAGGACCGTGCAGGGTTGATCTGGAGCACCTCGATGGCCGCAGGCGATCTCGACTGGATCGACGAACCCAACGGCAGACCGCTGGACAAGATCCTGCAGCTGGCGCGCGAGCTGGTGGAAGACCCCGAGTACCCGATCGTCCGGCGCTGGCGAGAGGCCGGCGGGAAGGTCATCGGCCACTTCCAGGTCTACTTCCCCGAAGAGATCGCCCACGCCGCCGGAGCTCTGCCGCTCAAGATCCACGGGGCCCAGGTGGAGGCGGCGCAGGCCGAGTCCCGCTTCGGGTCCTACCTGTGCTCGATCATCAAGACCTCGCTGGAGCTGGCCCTGAGCGGGCGGGTGCAATTGGACATGTTCGTCACCCACCCGATCTGCGACGCGGCCCGCAACCTGGCCGGGGTGTGGGGGCGCAACTTCCCTTACCCGTGCCAGATCCTCTACCTGCCGCAGAACGCCAATTCCCGCGCCGCCGCCCGTTACCTGCGCGATGAGTACGCCCGCCTGCAGCGCGACATCGAGGCCATCACCGGCGTCCACGCCAGCGATGACCGGCTGCGGGCCTCTATCCGCCTCTTCAACCGCAGTCGCAGCCTGATCCGCCGCCTGTACCGGATCAAGCGCGAGCAGCCCTGGCTGCTCTCGGCGGAGGAGGCCTACGTGTTGGTGGCGCTGGCAGGCATCCTGCCTCGCGAGCAACACAACCAGCTCCTGGAGCTGGTCCTCCCCCAAATCCAGACTCGCCGGGCAAAACCGCAGGACAAGATCCGGGTTGTGTTCGAGGGCGGATTCTGTGAGCAGCCCCCGCTGGATTTCCTGCGGGCGATCTCCCAGTCATGCTACGTAGTCGACGACGATCTGCTGATCGGGCTGCGCTGGCTGCTGGAGGACGTACCGCCGGAGGGCGATCCGCTGCTCAACCTGGCCGAGGCCTACCTGGAGAAGTCCTCCTACAATCCAGTGCAGCATGACCTGCGCAAGCCCAAGGAGCGTATGCTGCTGCAGCGCATCCGTGAGTCCGGCGCCGAGGCCGCCATCATCGCCGCGGCCAAGATGTGCGAGCCGGGGCTGGACGAGCAGGTCGCCTACGCCAAGGCCCTGGACCAGGCCGGCATTCCCTACTTTGTCAACGAGTTCGAAGAGAAGATGACCAGCTTCGATCAGATACAGATCCAGCTGGAAACCTTTGTGGAGAACATCCTGTTCTTCTGAGCCGCGGGGAGGCAGGATGCCCGGTGAATCGGGACGAGCTGCGGAAGCCGTGAACAGGGAAGGCGCGATGGTGAGCGATGGGCAGCAGGTAGACGAGATCATCGGGCGGGGAACACGCGACGGCGGCCGCCTCTTCCGGGAATGGTTTGACGGGCTCACCGCAACGTCTGAACAGGGCGGCCCGGCGGCCTACGCCTTCGTGATGGGCAGCCTGGCTGAGGTGCTGCGGGTCTTCGACCTTCCCATGGTCTTCCCTGAGATCCACTCGCTGCAGACCGCCGTGCGGCGGGTGTCACACGAGTACCTCAGCCAAGCCGAGGATTACGGCTACTCCCCGGACGTCTGCGGCTACGTCAAGGCCGACTTCGCCCTGCAACTGCGGCAGGGCGAACACCCCATGGGGCGCATCCCCAAGCCGACCCTGGCGGTGATCACCAACGCCTGCAACACCTACATCAAGTGGGCCGAGATCTGGGAGCGCATGTACGGCACGCCGGTCTTCACCCTGGATGTGCCCGGCACCCGCGCCGCCGGAACCCAGACCTGGCCGGGCCAGCCCGACTTCGAGAACGACCGACGCTACGTCGCCGCCCAGCTGGAGGAGCTGATCGCTCTGTGCGAGCGGCTGACCGGCAAGCAGTTCGACATCGACCGGCTGCGCGAGGTGATGGGACACACCAACGAGCTGATCCGCGGTTGGCGCCGGGTGCTGGAGCTGAACCAGTCCGCCCCGGCGGTGTTCAACGCCGTGACCGACGGCACGGTCTACCTGGGCGTGGCCAACGCCTTCCGCGGCACGCCGGAGGGCGGCCGCTACTTCAGCGAGCTGGTAGAAGAGATGGAGCTCAAGTCCAGCCTGGGGATCGGCACGCTGGCCGAGGAGCAGCATCGCCTGGTCTTTGTGGGCGTCCCCTGCTATCCCATCTTCCGCCGATTCAATGAGTTGTTCAGCGAGTGGGGCGGGGTCTTCGTAGGCTCCACATACACTTGGTTTGCCAGCGGTGGCGCGAACCTGGGCTTCGAGTACGACCTGGCCCGCCCGCTGGAGAGCCTGGCGGAGGGGGTGCTGATCAGCGTGCGGCACGCCATGGACAGCATGTTCTTCCAGGACCAGGCGCTGGTCCAGATGGTGGACGCCTTCAAAGTGGACGGTGTGGTGTTCCATCCCATCAAGAGCTGTCGCACCACCTCCACCGGCCAGGCCGACACCCGGCGGGCCTTCATGCAGGCGACTGAGGTGCCCAGCCTGTTCATCGAGTCGGACATGATGGACAAGCGTGTGGTGTCGGAGGCGCAACTCAAGAACCGCATCGACGCCTTCTTTGAAGGGTTGAACGCCCGCAAACTGCAGCAGCCCCAGGAGTAACCCAGAATGGCATATGCCGCAGGCGTAGACGTTGGCTCCACCCAGACCAAGGCCGTAATTATTAATGAAGAGCGGCAGATCGTCTCCCGGGCGCTGATCGACACAGGCGCCAACGTGGTGGCCGCCGCCGAGAACGCCTACACGGAAGCGCTGCTCAACAGCGGTCTGGAGGAGCAACAGATCGAGTACGTGGTGGGCACCGGCTACGGCCGCTATCGGGTGACCTTCGGCAACACCCAGGTCACCGAGATTAGCTGTCACGGCCGCGGTGCAGTGCACATGTTCCCCAACACGCAGACCGTGCTCGACATGGGCGGGCAGGATACCAAGGCCATCCGGGTGAACCCGGCCGGCGAGATCCTGGACTTCTGCATGAACGACAAGTGCGCCGCCGGCACCGGCCGTTTTCTGGGCGCGGCTGCTGCCGCGCTGGAAATCCCGCTGGGGGAGTTGGGAGCCACCGCCCTGCGTGCCCAGAAACCGGTGCGCATCAGCACTACCTGCACGGTGTTTGCCGAGTCGGAGGTGCTCTCCTGGCTGGGCAAAGGTAAGGCCATCGAGGATATCCTGCTCGGCGTGCACCAGTCCATCGCCTCGCGCTCCATCGGCCTGCTGCGCCGGGTGGGGATCGAGCAGCAGTTGACCTTCACCGGCGGGGTGACGCGCAACCTCGGGATGGTACACGTGTTGAACGAATCGCTGGGACTGCAGGTCAATGTGAGCGAGGATTCGCACTTCATGGGAGCCATCGGCGCGGCGCTCTTTGCCCTTGACTTCGTGCTGGGGAGCCGGGTAGCAGTGCGCGTCCGGGAGAGCGTGGCATGAGCTACACGGCCGGGTTGGACGTCGGCTCTACCTACACCAAGGCGGTCATTCTGGATGACGGCGATCGGATTGTCGGCCGCGGCATGGTCAACACCGGCTTTAAGTTGGACCAGGCGGCGTGGCGGGCCTTCGAGCTGGCACTGGAGCAGGCCGGGCTTACGCCGGAGCAGGTGAGCTACGTGGTGGGTACCGGCTACGGCCGTTACCAGGTACCCTTCCGCGACGTCAACGTCACCGACCTGACCTCCGCCGCCCACGGGGCGCGCTTCCTCTTTCCCGAGACTCGCACAGTGCTCGATATCGGCGGGCAGACCATGAAGGCCATGCGGCTGGACGAGCAGGCCCGGGTGCAGTCCTTCCGGCTCAACGACAAGTGCGCCGCCGGCACCGGCGCCTTCCTGGAGAAGACCGCCCGCTACATGGGCTTTCCCACCGAGGAGATCGGGCCGCTGGTGGCCACCTCCAAGGAGGCGGTAGCCATCTCCGGGGTGTGCGCGGTCTTCGCCGAGTCGGAGGTGATCAACCACCTGTCCCAGGGGAGCGCCCCGGCCGACATCATGCACGGAGCGATGGCCTCGCTGGTGGACCGCTCGGTCCAACTGATGAAGCGGGTGCGGGTGGAGCCGCAGGTGACCGTCGCCGGCGGGATCCTGCGCTTCCAGACCATGGCCGCTGTCGTGCGCGAGAAGCTGGCCATGGAAGTCAACCTACCGCCGGAAGACATGGTACAGTTTGTGGGTGCCATCGGCGCGGCGGCGCTGGGCCATCGCCGGCTGAGGAAGACACGTGCCCCTCTGCCGGCGGCGGGCTGAGCGCCCCCGCAGCGGCGGATCCTCTCACACACTCGCAGGACCTTGCCAGGACATGCCTCTCCCAGTCGACCTCCCAGCCCCGCAGCCCCAGCCGGGCAACGGCTGGGGAGCCGGCGACGCCCCAGCCGGGGCTCGATTCAGGCCCGACCCTCGCCTGCTCGCGCAAGGTTGGGACCACCGTTTCGTGGCCGGGGGACCGCGCTTGAAGGAGAGCCTTGAGCTCTATGAAGCGCTCGGTTTGGACGTGTTAGCCGAGCCGCTCCCCCCGGAGTCGTTTCCTGAGGAGTGCGAAGGCTGCCAATTGGCCGCGCGGTTGGGGTTCAGGATGATCTACACCCGCAGGCGGTCCCCCAGCGAAGGTCAGGTGTGGGAGTGAGCCAGCCTCCGAAGTTTTCCACGCCCATCAAAGTCCGCTTCAACGAGACCGACTTGCAGGGCCACGTCAACTTCGGCCACTACCTGTTCTACTTCGACGTGGCGCTTGTCGAGTACATGCAGGCCATCGGTTACAGCTACCAACGCATGCTGCAGGAGGGCGTGGACCTGCTGTACGTGGAATCGCACTGTAACTACCAATCCCCGGCCTACTGGCCGGAGGTGCTGGACGCCCACGCCCGCATTGGGCACCTGGGCAACCGCAGCATCCGCTTCGAGTTTCAGGTGCGCGCCGAGAGCGACGGTCGGGAGGTGGCCAGCGGGCACATCGTGGCGGTCACCGTCGCCAAAGAGGGTTGGGCCCCCACCGCCATCCCCGAAGCGCTGCGGGAGGCGGTGGCGGCCTACGAGCCGCCAGCGGAATAACCCTGGCGCTGCTGCCGCCCGGAAGTCATCAACGGTCTTTCCAGGTCGGCTGGCGCTTCTCCAAGAAAGCCTGCAACCCCTCCTGGGCGTCGTGGGTGGCCATCAACTCCTCCAGGTACAGACGTTCCATCTCAAGCAGTGGTCCGGTCCAGGCGCGGCTCCCCAGCCAGAGAGCCCGCTTGGCGATACGCAGCGCAGCCCCGCTGAGCGCGCGGAAGCGGTCCAGCCAGGCCTGCACCGCCGCTTCCAGACCATCCGCCGGGACGACCTCGCCCACCAGCCCGATAGCCGCCGCCTGATCCGCCTCAAGCTGCTCGCCGGCCAGCAGCAGTCGCGCAGCCCAGCGCGGCCCGACCAGTGAGGGCAGCCGCAGGGCGGCGATGGGCGCCAGCGCGGCCAATTGGATCTCGGGCTGGCCGATGCGCGCCCCTTTGACCATCACGGCCAGATCGCTGCAGATCGCCAGCTCACAACCGCCGCCGAGCGCGTGCCCGTGCAGCGCGGCGATGGTGGGCAGCGGAAACTGCGCCATCGCCAGGCACACCCGGTCGAAGAGCGGGATCATCTCGCCCACCTTCTCCGGGGTATGGTCGGCCACATCGACGCCCGCAGAGAAAAGTTTCCCGTCCGCGGCCAGCACGAGCGCCTTGATCCCCGGCTCGGCCGCGG
>MGOM01000079.1:86399-88115 GCA_001797105.1 Chloroflexi bacterium RBG_19FT_COMBO_62_14 | reverse complement strand
GATGTTGAGGACATTCAGCGGCGTCCGATTGAGGCTGATTCGCACCGCCGCGGCCTCGGACCGATACCCCAGAAACTCGTAGTCGGCCATGCACCTCTTCTCCTCTCCTCACCCGGACTTCAGCATGCCACCGTTCCTGGCTCAATGCAACCGCCGTCGAGCCGCGGCCTGGCGGGGGCCGACCGCACCGCCAGGCGCAACCGACCAGCCCGGGGCCGCCCTGCCCGGAGAGCCGCCGGGGCGAGTGCCATCATGCCAGCCGCCCGGCAGCGGCTGCACACCCCCTCAGACGCGGCCGACCTGGACAATGAGCGCGACCTTGGGGTTCCAGGCGACTTCCCGCTGACTTCGACGGCGGCCACCCCCTCGACCGGCTCGAGCATCTCGACCATCAGCGCCAAGTCGTCGGCGTCATCCGCCATCTCATGGACGATCACGGGCAGGGCATGCTCCGCCCAGCAAACCCGAATCCACCTATCTTCCCAGGGGAATGTAGCAAGAAACCCGGATGCACCCGTCACTGCAACGCGGGCTCGCCGAATCGCGCATGCTATAATCGCGCTCGATTTGAGAATGAAGCGCTCGATCTTGATCAAACCGAGGAGGTTGAAGTGAATATCGCAGTCGTCTTGCGCGGTCTGGCATCGCTCTCGTGGATAGCTGCCCTCGTTATCATCGGGCTGGCAGTTGTGCGCGCTACACGCGGCCAGGGTTTCAAAGCGGCCGGAGGCATGGTCCTGGTGGCGATCGTCGCCGCGCTCCTACTTACATCCGCCGGGGCAGGGATGGTCTTCATCCAGCCGGAGGAAAGGGGCATCGTGATTTCGGCCATCGCCCCCAAGGGTTACCGGGAGGCGGCCTTGTTGCCGGGCCTGCACTGGATCATCCCGTTCGCTGAGTCGACGATCATCTACCCCATCTCGAGTCAAACCTATACGATGTCGATCGCCGCCGAGGAGGGCGCCGTCCAGGGGGACGACTCGGTTGCGGCGAGAACGGCCGACGGCCAGGAGGTGTTGATCGACGCCTCGGTGATCTTCTCCATTGATGTAAACAGGATCATTGACGTCCACATCGCCTGGCAGAACCGCTACGCATCCGATTTGGTTCGGCCGCTGGCACGCGGCATCATTCGGGACGAGGCGGCCAGGTATAACGTGGAGGAGATCGTCAGCTCGAAGCGCCTTGAGCTGATCGAAGGCATCCAGAGTCGTCTCTTTGAGCGATTAGACGCCAATGGAATCAGGATGAGCGAGTTTGTGCTGCGCAACATCACCTTCTCACCGGAGTATGCGGCTTCGGTAGAGCAGAAGCAGATCGCCGAACAGCAGGCCCAGCAGGCCAGGCTGACGGTCGAGCAGAGGCGCCAGGAGGCCGAGCAAGCGCGGCAGGTCGCCCAGGGCCAGGCGGATGCGGCGGTCATCGCCGCCGAGGGGCGGGCCAAGGCACGCGTGATCGAGGCCCAGGCCGAGGCAGAGGCGCTTGAGTTGATCGCCGCCGCCTTGCGCGACAATCCGGAAGTGCTGACTTTCGAGTACATCGACAAGCTGGCGCCGGGGATCCAGGTGATGCTTGTCCCCAGCAACTCGCCCTATTTGCTCCCGCTGCCGACCCTCTCGCCGGCGGTGGTGGTACCGACACCTTCGCCTACCCAGTAGCGGGTGCTCAAGCAAGGCTCCCGGAGCCTCAAAGGCTCCGGGAGCCTCTCTTTTCCAG
>MGOM01000079.1:80888-86296 GCA_001797105.1 Chloroflexi bacterium RBG_19FT_COMBO_62_14 | reverse complement strand
TGAGATACGCAGCACCTGCCCCTATTGCGGCGTCGGATGCCAGATCGACCTGCATATCAAGGACGAGGTCGTGTATCGTGTGAGCGCGCCTTTCGATGCCGCCCCGAACTACGGGATGCTCTGCGTCAAGGGGCGTTTCGGCACCGACTACACCACCCATCCGGCCAGGCTTCGCTCCCCTCTGATCCGAGTCAACACCGATGAACCGCGCTCCGCCAAGGCTGTCTGGCGAGAGGCGACCTGGGAAGAAGCTCTCGAGCTTGTAACCGAGAAACTGGCGGGCATCATCCAGACCTTCGGCGGCGACAGCGTCGCCACGTTCGCCTGCGCCAAGGCCACCAACGAGGAGAACTACCTGCTTCAGAAACTGGCCCGGGCGGTCTTTGCCACGAACAACGTCGATCACTGCTCCAGGCTGTGCCATGCCGGCAGCGTCGCCGGTCTTCAGCTGGCCATCGGCTCGAGTGCCATGAGCAACTCGATTGCCGAAATGGAACACCTCGAAACTTTCATCGTCACCGGATCCAACACGACCGAGACCCATCCGGTCATCAGCAATTTCCTCAAGCGTGCTGTTAGGCAGAACGGGGCCAAACTGATCGTGATCGACCCGCGCAAGGTCGAGATGACGGAGTTCGCCACTTTGTGGCTGCGCCAGAGACCGGGGACCGATGTGGCCGTCTGGCAAGCGATGGCCCACGTCGTCGTGCAAGAGAGGCTGTACAACCAGGCGTTCGTCGAAGCGCGCACGGAGGGCTTTTCCGACTACGTCGAGTCGCTTGAGACCTTCACCCCCGAATGGGCGGAGGGGGTCAGCGGCGTGCCGGCCGAGGACATCCGCCGCGCCGCCAGGATGTATGCCACTGCGGGCGCGGCCTCGGTCTACTGGGGGATGGGTATCAGTCAGAGCACCCACGGCACCGACAATACCCTGGCCATCACGAACCTGGCTCTGCTGTGCGGCCAGGTTGGGCGGCCGGGAACGGGCCTCAATCCGCTGCGGGGCCAGAATAACGTGCAGGGCTGCTCCGATAGCGGGGGACTGCCGAACGTGTACACCGCCTATCAGCGCGTGGACGATGACCAGATACGGGAGTCATTTGCCCGCGCCTGGGGCAAGACCGAGCTGCCGGCAATGCCCGGCTTGACGGTCACCGAGCTCGTGGACGGCGCACTCAGCGGGGCGATCAAGGCGTTTTACGTCATGGGCGAGGATCCGCTGACCAGCGAACCGAATCTATCTCACGCGCGGCACGCCCTGGAGGAGCTCGACTTCATCGTCTGCCAGGACATCTTCATGAACTCCACCCTGGAGATGGCGGATGTCATCCTGCCTTCGTGCTCATTCGCCGAGAAGGATGGGACATTCACCAATTCCGACCGGCGCGTCCAGCGAATCCGGGAGGCCATCCATCCGGTCGGCGAGAGCCGGACCGATTGGCGGATCATCTGTGATCTGGGGCTTCGACTCGAGAAGCGCCTGGGTCTCACGCCGAGCGCCGGCTGGGAGTACGACCACCCCGCCGATGTCTGGGAAGAGATGCGCCGGGTCACGCCGGACTTCCGAGGCATCACGTACGAACGGATCGAACGCGAGGGCGGTGTGCATTGGCCTTGCCCGGACGAGGATCACCCCGGCACCCCCTATCTATTCGCCGATGATTTTCCTCGAGGGCGAGGCAAGTTGTGGGCGCTCGAGTACGGGACGGAGAGCGAGCAGCCCGACGCCGACTACCCCTTCATCCTGTCTACCGGTCGCGTCTTATACCATTGGCACGGCGGTACGATGAGCCGGAACTCGAAGTTGGATGAAATCTGGCCGGAGGCGACGGCCGAGCTCCATCCCGAGGACGCCCTCAAGCTGGGGGTTGAGACCGGGGATTGGCTCGAAGTCCGCTCACGACGCGGGGCCATCCAACTCAGGGCGATGGTCACCGGCCGGTCCGGAATCGGCATGGTCTTCATTCCTTTTCACTTTGTCGAGGCCGCGGCCAACGTCCTGACGATGAACAAGATCGATCGGCGGGCGAAGATCCCCGATTTCAAGGTCTGTGCTGTTCATCTGAGCAAGATCGAACCGCCGGCCGGGCGTGATCCGGCAACGGAACTGCCGCTGGAGCGGCGCGGCGCGATCAAGGACCAGGCCGAGCTGATCCACTAGCTCCCCTCTCTCCGCAATCCTTCCACACTATGCCGCACCGCCATGTGGGCCTTTATCGTCTGCCCCATTCTCGGGTCGCGTCTGCACCGCCATCTAGCGAGAAACTCCGATCAGGGCCGAACTTGCTCCCGGTTTGGGCGCAAGCAGGGTCATGCGATCGGGCCTGGTCTGACCAACCTGCAAAGTGCGGCGACGCGTGCAGACTGCTCTGACGGCCGGGGGTCATCGGATCGCAGGCAGACCTTTCTCAAGGAGGATCACGTGACGGACCAGGTAAAGAGCCGCATCGCTCTGCTGGGCACGGGGCTCATGGGCCGACCGATGGCCGAGAAGCTGCTGGCTGCCGGTTATCCCGTTACGGCCTACAACCGAACTCGCGAGAAAGCCCTGCCTCTGGTTGAGCACGGCGCCGTGGTCGTCGATCACCCTCATCAAGCGATCGAGGCCGGTGAATGTGTTCTTGTGATGCTAGCCGACGAGCCCGCCATTCGGGAGACGCTCCTGGAGAGACGTTCGCGCAGCAGTCTGCGCGGCCGCAGCGTCATCCAGATGGGCACAATCGGGCCGGCCCAAAGCCAGGCGCTCCAGGCAGAGGTCTTTGCCAACGGTGGCGACTATCTGGAAGCGCCCGTCCTGGGAAGCATCGCCGAGATCAGGGCCGGCGAACTCATTGTGATGGTCGGAGGCGAGCCGGAACAGTATGACCGGTGGCGAGAGATGCTGACGATCTTCGACCCCAATCCGAGACTTGTCGGCAACGTCGGCAAGGCGGCCGCGCTGAAGCTGGCCCTTAACCATCTCATTGGTTCTCTGACCACGTCTTTCTCTTTGAGCCTGGCGATTGTCATCGAGGAGGAAATCCCGGTCGACATCTTCATGGGGATTCTGAGGGGGAGCGCGCTTCACGCTCCGACGTTCGACAAGAAGCTGCCCCGCATGCTGGAGCGGGACTATCGGGCGCCGACGTTCCCGGGACGTTTGCTGCTCAAGGACCTCAAGTTGGTCCAAGCGGAAGCGCGGGCGTTAGGGTTGGCGACCGGGGCGTTGGATGGGGTGCGGCAGATCATGGAGCGGGCGATCGAGATGGGGTTCGGTGACGACGATTACTCGGCTGTGTACGACGCAGTCCACCCTGCCTAAGGTACGCGCAGAAGGGGAGGTCTGTGTCGACCCTGGGTCGGGTCAGAGATAGAGGGGATCTTGCCAGCGGATCGTGGCGATCCGGGGAGGGATGAGGAAGGTCTCGGCGAAGCCGCGCAGATCTTTCCCCTGGCGCCGGTAGGCATCGACGAGATGGTCGGGTGCCAGGAGCACCCGGGCGAAGTAGTTCTGCGAGTCCCAAAAGTCCTTCAAGATGAACTCGGGCAAGCCCATCCGGCGTCCGTGCTGGCAACCGCTCATCACGATCATCGTCTCTCGGGCCAGGGCGAAGCGCCGCTCGTCCAGCGGTAGATCGTATGCAACCCGAATCCCGTTATCCTCGTAGACAGGCCGCAGCGACACGATATCCCATCCGGGTGAGCCTGTTTCGATGATGCCGAAGACGTCAGCGTATACCGCCGGCGGATGGTGGAGCAAGGTCTCAATCCAGACCGGCGGGCTGGTCACTCCCATGTGGGAGATCAGGCCGGAGGCCAGGTTCCGGATGAACCAATGCCGTTCTTCGAGACTGATCTGAGTCATCAACACCTTTATTGCCCCGCCGGTAATAGGCTCATCCTTACGTCTTGATTCTATGCTCAAGGAGCAGCCGGCCGCCTTACACCCTGCTTACAGGTTGGACCAGCCAGAGGATGTGAAAGGGGGAGAGTATTCCGACGCTGAAGGGGTTTGAGCCTGCCGGGAGGCGCGGAACTGGTCTCCGGATGAGGCGAGGCATCCCCATCCAGGTTGGGAATGCGTGTGAAGCGAGATCCCTACCCAAGCAAGCGTGACAGGAACAACTCAACCCAACGAATGATGGGTTCATTCAATCGCAAGAGGAACATGACAAATACCAGCACCAGAAGCGTGCCTGCCAGGATCGCATACAAGGGAAGCCTGAAAGGGAGATTGCCCTTGGTCTTTGACATGTTCAATAGATTCTATCATTGGGGGAACGGCAACCGAGTGGGACTGTGGCGCCTCTGAATCTTCCGAATCGAGCGGGGCGTCATGAGCATTGCTTTTTTGGTCAGGGGAGCGGAGCGGCTGGCCGCCTATCCGGGATGATCGGCTGTCGGCAGTGGATGGTCTGGGCCGATCAGGCGCCGGATCCCCACTCGAGCGCGATGACGCGGAGGCGACGCGAGGTATGGGTCCACTGGAAGGAGAGTTTCACGCCGTTGGCATTGTAGACGTAGGCATCGGTGCCTTCCGGCGGGATGCGCGGGTTCACGTCGATGCCGCTCAGTTCTCCCCATTGAGCCAGGTCGATGTCCTTCTCGTAGATCCCCGGCTGCTCCGCCGGCGTCAGGATTAGGAGCACCCTGTCGCCCGACTTGCTCAGGCGAAGCTCTCCGCTGGGGATAGGCCCTTTATGCAGATCGAACTTGTAGAAGGTCCACCCCGGGTTCTCCTGAACCGGGGTGAGGGTCGTGCCGAGGAGCTCCCCCAGGCGGGCTGCCTCGGGTTTGTCGACCCCCGTCAAGCGGGCGAGGATTTGATTGATCGACGGATCGCTCATGGGTTGGCCCTCGCCGGAGCGACATTAGTGTCCCAATGGTCCTCGTAGGTGTGACCGTAGTAAGCGCGATAGTTCTCGTTCGTGGTGCTGGTCGTGTCGTTTCCGATGGCCGTGCCCATTTGTTCGACCGCCTGGTCGCGGGTCAGACTGCCGGCTTGGTACTCGCCGTAGATTCGCGTGTACTCGGCCGCCTGGGTACCTGACATCCCGACGTCGGGACCGCCGTTGCCGAGGATTTCCTGCTGGGCGGCGGCCCGGTTGAATTGGGCATTGCCTTCGTCGCGCAAGGCCTCATTGACATTCAGGTTGACGTACTGCTCGCGGGTCATATCTGCGGTAGGCGGGTGATAAGGGGGTTGTCCGTAGAGTGCGTGAGAGCCCTCATGGGCAATGGTGCCCACCTGGTATTCGGCCGAGTTTCCGCCGTCGATGACGAGGGTGTTGGTCTGGCGGTCGGCGTACGAGCCGCCTCCGGCCGGACCGACCTCGACCGTCCAACCCTGGCGGTCGAGCGCCTCGAGTTGGGCCGTGACCGTCGGCGACTGTGCCGCAACCTCGCGGGCTCTCTCGCTGAACCCGGAG
>MGOM01000079.1:78900-80836 GCA_001797105.1 Chloroflexi bacterium RBG_19FT_COMBO_62_14 | reverse complement strand
CGGCGCCCACCCCCTGGCCGTTGAGGAACCGGGCCGCTTCCTCCTCGGCCTGCTTCATGACCTGGCCGACCTGGCTCGTCACGCGCTGGGCCGATTCCAGCGCGGTGGCCATTCGCGTCACGGCCGGCAGCACGGCTGAATCCATCTCCTGGTAGAACTTGGTGGCTCCTTGTCCGATCCAGTCGCCACCTCGCAGGACTTCTTGCTGGCGCTTCAACGCCTGAAGCGTCTGCCGGGCCGCATTCGCCTGCTGGCCGAAGGTTTTCGCAATCTGGGCCAGTGCATCGTAGTCGGATCGAACCCGGGATACCGCCACCGAAGCTTACCTCTGATTGTCGTCGGGACCGAAAGAGGAAATGCGGGTGATTATCGACCCCATTCTAGCGGTCATCGGGCGCACAGTCAATTAGGAGTCATCCACTCCACGATGGCTGGCGGCCGTGGCGCGCGAAGACGATCGGCGTGATGCCCGGCCAAGGAGACCGGCCCTAGGGCAGCCTCTCCACCTCAGCCCACATCTGCTCCCCATCCGTGCTGACGCGGATCCAACCGTTGACATCCGTCCGGAGGACGGTTGTCCCGGCGAGGTGATCGAGGACGACGGGAGAGGGGAGGCCGCGCCGGTTGCCGGCCTCGACCGAGATCAGCGCGAGCTGTGGTCGCAAGGCGTCCAGCCAGGATGGTGGGTTGACACCGGCGAAACCGCCGTCCGGGAGTACAAGCACCTGGACTTCGCTCAATTCACCACTCTTGAGGAGTTGGGCCACCAGCGGGGGACCGGCGGACTGGGCGAGTACGGCCCGCCAGCGACCGTGAACAAGCTGCAACACTGAGCCGTGATCGTCGCCGGCGATCACTTCGAGAGTCGCGCCCTGCCCAAGGTCGATGACCTGGCCGGGAACCATGGTCGTAACTGGTCGGCCCGCCTGGGTCACTTCTTCGACGAGAGCGGTGTAGGCGCGGCCCGAAGGCGGTGCCGCGAGAACGAGTGCTCCAATGGGGAAGCGCCCGGGGACGCCAGCCAGCCCCGCAAGCTGATCCTCGGAATTCCCGGCCACGAGGACCACGTCGAGAGCGCGGTAGAAGAGCGGGAGGCGGCGCCCGAGCGCATCGGAAAGCGCGATCGTGCTCGAGCCGCCGTTGATCAACATAAATCGGCCGGATGGGGATTCGATCAGCGTCGCGTCGCCGGAGCCGACATCGAGAACGGTCAGGTGAAGCATGCCATCGGGTTGGTCGACTGCAGCGCGCCAGGCAAGCCCTGAGAACAAAGCCAATCCGGCCAGGCCGAAACCGACCAAGGGACGCGGCAGAATCCATTCCAGACGGCGGGTTGCGATAGCTCGGTAGGCCGCTGTCCCGCCGAACAGGATCAGGTAATACCCAGAGACGATCGGCAGGGCGAGTCGACCGAGTTCGATCCCTGCGAGTGGCCAGCCGGCGAAGAACTCGACGGCGCGAATGGTGAACGCCACAAACGGCCAGGTGAGCCACGCGAGGGGCCGGCCGAGAGGCAGCCAAATCGACCCGGCCATGGCCGAAATCCCGCCGAGGATCATCACCGCCGGTTGGGCGGGAAGGATGACAGGATTGGCGATGAGCGCGACCAGCGGGATACGATGGAAGTAATACGCGCTCAAAGGCAGCGTCGTGAGCTGGGCCGCGAGCGTAAATAGCACGAACTCCCCAACGATGCCGCCGAGCTTCTCGGCTTGAGGCTTTGGGAGCCGGGATAGAACTCGGGCGACGAACCACGCCTTCAATGGATCCGCGTAAAGGACCAGTCCCAGGGTTGCGGCGAATGAGAGCTGGAAGCCGACGTCCCACAGGGCAGCCGGGTTGACGAGTGTCATCAGGGCGGAGGCGGCTCCCAAGGAGATCAAGGCGTCATCCCGACGGCCGATGCGGCGGGCGAGCAATGCCAGGCCGGCCATCA
>MGOM01000079.1:68605-78831 GCA_001797105.1 Chloroflexi bacterium RBG_19FT_COMBO_62_14 | reverse complement strand
CCCACGCGCCTCGGCGCGCACCCAGCCAACGCCCAAGCCCGCTGACGAAGACCGACGCCACGATAGTGATGTTGAAGCCGGAAATGGCGATGATATGGGTGGTCCCGGTTTCGTTGAACGCTTCCTCGACCCGGGTGGGGATGCCGCTCTCAATGCCGAGCAGGATGCCAGACAGGAGGGAGGCCTCCGGATCGGGGTACAGGCGGAGGATCGTTTCCAGCCCTCTTTGCCGTAACGCGAATATCGCTTGAAGGATCGGGTTGGCCTGGTTGACGGCGAGTCTTGTGACCGATGCGGTACGCATGACACTGTAGATTCCCTGGCGGGCCAGGTAATCCCGGTAGGAGAACGTCTCGAAGACCGGCGGGGTTTCTAGCGCGCCGATCGCCTCGACCCGATCGCCATAGGCCCACTCGCCGAAGGCGTCCGCGTTGACCAGCACCAGGCCTTCCGCAGGTCGCATCTGGTCGGCCGCGACTTCACTTGCCGTCTCTGTGCGGACTCTCAATCCCACATAGGTCTCGCGTGAATCTGGTGGCGCAACAACGACGCCGGTCAGTCGGATGCGATGTCCGGTATCGTTGTAGGCCGAAGCATGCCCCGGCCCGAGTTCCGGCTGGCTGGATTTGTAGCGGACTGCACCCACGGCGAGCAGACTAAGGCAGATGAAGAGAAGGCGGTAACGAGACTGCCGGCGGAATGCGATGGACGCGAGCAGTGCCAGAACGGCGATGACGGCCCATTCGAAGGTAGTAGGTTGAGGCGATGGGCCCAGGGCTATCCCGACGATCCAGGCGAGGACAAGCCAGAGGAGCCGCATGCAACCCCCTTCTTCGGAAGACTCTGTCGACTATTATAGAGGCACTTCATCTGAGAACAAGTGATTCGCCGGTCCTCTCGTATCGAGCTATGGCGGTATGATGAGTCGGCGAGCCGCGCAGTCGGGGCACCCGACCAACATGCGACTCGTCATCATCACCCAAGCGAAGTAAACTCGTATCGTGAATCGACATGAGGACGCCGCGGTTCGGCTTCCATTTGCCAGAGATGCCGCACCGGAACTGATATCGACTACTCTGGTCGTATTGGTGCTATGGTTCGCCTGGTTTCGGTCGAACGTAGCACTCTTGCTCTTGCTCGCCGTCCTGGCGACCATAGTCTGGCTCGGCCTGTTGTTCTTCATGCGCGATCCTCGGCGCACCCCGCCGGTGGAGCTGGGCGTCTTCCTGGCGCCGGCAGACGGCCGGGTGATGGCGATCGACCAGGTCCAGGAGGCGAACTTCGTCGGCGGGCCGGCGCTGCGGATCGCCATCTTCCTCTCTCTGTTCGACGTACACGTCAATCGATCACCGATGGCCGGAACAGTGCGATGGGTACACCATGTCCCGGGGCGTTTCCTTCAGGCCTTCCGCGAAGAGGCCTCCCGGGTCAACGAGTCCAACGAGGTCGGTCTGGAAGACGGCGCGACGCGCATCCTGGTCAAACAGATCGCCGGGATCCTGGCCAGGCGCATCGTGTGCACCGTCGGCGTAGACGATCCGGTCCGGGCCGGACAGCGGCTGGGGATGATCAAATTCGGGTCGCGGGTGGAACTCTTCCTACCACCGGAGTGCGAAGCCAGGGTGACCCCCGGCGAACAAGTGTGGGGAGGTCTCTCAATCGTGGCCTCCCGGCGGAGTTGATCGGATGCGCCGACGCCTACCTTCGTTAGTGACTTTCACCTCCCTGTTGTGCGGGATGACGGCGATCGGCCTGGCCATCGAGGGCCAGCTTGGGATCGCCGGCGCGCTGCTTCTGGCTGGCTATCTTCTGGATGCGGTCGATGGTGAGCTTGCCCGCAGAATCGGTGCGATGTCCGAATTCGGTTTGCAGCTCGATTCGATCGTCGACATCGTGATCTTCGGGGCTGGCGGCGCGGTCCTGGTCACCCAGCATGTTCGGGGAACCCCCGTCGGCGGGGTACCGATCTGGATCATGGCGACGATCTACGTCCTAGCCGGCGCCTACCGGCTGGCCCGCTTCAACCTCATGGCAGGCGAGAGCAAGCCGAGCGAGACGTACGGCCTGACCATCTCGACGAGCGGGGCGTTCGTTACCCTGAGCGTCCTGGCCGATCGCTCCCACGCCGGGCCCCACGCGCCGCCCTGGGCGTTTCTCATCGTATTCGTGATCGCCGCCGGCCTGATGGTCAGCCATATTCGTTTCCCCGAACTGCGCATGGTGCTGCGCAACTGGCGGGTGAGCGTCATCGCCCTTACTGTGGCCAGTGTGGTGGCCGTCTGGCTCCATCCGCAGGTGGTCTGGTGGGGGGTGACTACGGGCTACATCTCCTTCGGCCTGCTTCGAGCCTTGATCAGGCAGCTCTAAGATGATGCGCCTCATCCGATCGGTTGAAGGGTGGGCGCTGGCATTGTATGCGCGTATCCTTCAGCGCACGGTCCAGATCACGGTCGCAGGAAGCCGTTACATCGAAGACATGGTGCGCGACGACCGGCCGAGCGTGATGGCCGCGTGGCATGGTCAGGGGCACCTGCTTCTCCCCTACCTGATGAGAGTGCTCGATCTCGGTCGGGTCTCGGTAATCGTGACCGATGACGACCGGACGCAGGTGTTGTCGGTGATGGTTCGTATGATCGGCAGCAAGCCGTTGGCGATCTCAGGAGCGGACAAGTCGGTCGCCGGTCCGATGCGGATGCTTGGATTCGTCCGCGAGTTGCGGAATGGAAGGCTAGGCTACGTCCATCCCGACGGGCCGGACGGGCCGGCGCGTGTCCCCAAGGAAGGTGTGGTGTTCCTGGCCGCGTTGGCCGGGGCGCGTATCTTTCCGCTGGGGGCATACACGACCTCGGGGTATCGCCTACGGCGCTGGGACCGGTACTCCCTGCCGCTGCCTTTCTGCAGGATTGCCCTGGTGGTCCGGGCGCCATTCGTGGTCCCCAAAGACGGGGATCGGAGCGAGGCCCTCGATCTGGTGACGAGGGAGCTCAGCCTGGCGGTCGACCAGGCCGAGGCGCTCTATCGAGATGAATCAAAGGCGAGCATGTAACTCCCTCTCGCGTGGGATGGGGCATCGAATGATCAGGTCGCCCCTTGTTCTTGGTAGTGGCGCGCAAGCGACGCGTCGGCTCGCGAACAGACTCCCCGCCGGCGTCAGGCCCATTTGGACTCTGAAACCCCCGCCCACTTCGCTTCCGCGTGCAGCAAAAAGGCTCTGAACCGAGTCGGTCGCTCGATGGGGGATCAGAGCGAGACTGCCACTGCCGGAACGCCCCAACTCTTCTTCTGCAGAGCCTCGCCTCTGGCGGAGCATCGATCTCGCAATGGATCGGGGCCGGGCTCGGGCACGTCAGGTCGGAATCCGTTGGGGAGGAGTTCGCTTGGGAGGGTTGCCGGGGAGGCGCGGGCGCGGCCCTGAAGATTAAGCCAGCCGCCCGGTCTGACTGGGGGAGTCGTCGCGCGGAAGCAGGCCGATGGCGTCTACCATCTCACGATTGAAGAGCGCCGCTGGCGAATCGGCCCGGACGTTGGGGAACAGGATCGCGATCAGCTCGGCGTTGTACAGGGGGGTGAAGATCTGATCCCCTTCGAACATCATCGCCCCGAAGACGAACTTGCCCGGCATCTCCAGCAGTCCGCGCATCTCATACCCGCCGAGCATGATGTGGACCGCGTGTTGGACTATGGTCATGTAGCCGCGCCGGGTGACGCTGGCCGGGCCGAGTTCCAGGCGGCTGCTCACCAGGATTGCGACGATCTCATTCTTGACCAGCCAGATCTCGGGGTAGCGGGCCACAAGCTTCGCCGGCTGGTGAAGTCGGTTCAAATGGGCGCCTTCGACTTCGACAAAGGAGGTGGTTCGGATATTCAGGTAACTGAACAAGCCCATCGTGCCGGGGACGATACGGCCGAGGATCCGATGGCTCGTGGTATAGATCTCGGCGGAAATCGGCCTGACCGCCATCGGGTGTCTCGCCTCACATCGCCGGGAAGGCGAAGGTAACCGACGGGCCGGTGGGGGTCTGGTCGTGCCACAGGACCCCCCCCAGGCTCTCGGCGATCATGCGGATCTCGCCAAACGACAGACCGGGCCCGGTCTTGCCGTCGGCCGGGTTGGCCGTCGGGGCTTCGATCGAGCGGCGCGTGTCGGGAGAGAGGCCCGGACTCGAGTCGGAGACCGTCACCGAAGCCCACGGACCATCCTCCAGTTCAAGCCCATCGGGGATGCTGAAGCCGTTGCTGCGACCGCGACGGACATCGAAGCGCTGGGCCTTGAGCTGGACGCGGCCCTGCTGCGTCCGCTGAAGGGCGGTCGTCACGAGCGCCGCCACCACCTGCTGCACGCGTCGACGATCCCCCGGAAAGAGAGCGACCGGTGGTGAGGGCTGGACCTCGACTGAGATCCCCCGCCTTGCGCCGAGGGGATGATGCTCCTGGGCCACCTGACGTACCAGGGCCGGAAGGTCGAGCAGGCGCTCGGCCTCCGACCGATCGATCATCACCACCGGCATGCTGCGCATGAGCTGGAGGTTGTCATGAATTGCCCTGAGCTGGTCGAGCTGGCTGGCGGGGAGTGGACCGACCTTCCCTTCGATGAGATCTTCGAGTGCGCTGGTGGCGCTGTCCAGGGAGTCGATCATCTGAACCGGGACGGCGGTCAAGGCCGAGTCGGGGCGCGTCGACGATTGACGCAGTAGCGTTGCACGCTCAAGGGCAACCCCGGCCCAGTCGGCCAAGGCGGTCATGACTGTCAGGTGATGGTCGCTGAACGAACGTGGGGTGGTCCGGTTATACACGCCGAGTACGCCGACGATCTTCTTATGCTGCCTGAGCGGAACTTTGATCAAAGATTGCACGAGGAAACCGGTCTGCACGCTGAGGGGCCCGCCTTCGACCGAAGGCTGGCGCATCACCGGCTGGCCGGTACGGAAAACCTGACCCACAAGCGTGTCTCGAACTCGGAGGCGCTTGAGGGTAGCATGGTGCTGTCCGGCCTGCTTACTCGCCCGGAGTACGAGTTCCTGGGTATCCGGTTCGGCCAGGTAGATATTGGCCTCTTCGGCCTCGGTCACGAAAGCCGCCGCTTCAACCACTCGCGTCAGGATGGCATCGAGCTCCCCCAGGTTGACGACGACCCGTCCGATCTCGGTCAACAGACGAAGCTCTTCCGATCGGCGTTTGAATTGCTCCTGCATCGCTTCGAGCTTACGTGCCAGCGTCTCCGAGCTCACTTCGGCGCCGCGCGTCTCGGCCAGCTCGAGGACGGCTTTGCACAGCTCGACCGGCCGATAAGGCTTCAGCAAGACATCACCCGCTCCGAGGCGGAAGAGATCGCGCAGACGGGAGGCGGGGAAGAGCGAGGCGAGCACGACGGCCGGGGATTTGTCTCCCTTCTCGCGCCAGGCCTTCAGGCCGGCGAAGGGATCCCCGCGGAGCTGACTGAGATCGACGACCAGGACGTCCGGTGCAGGGGCCTCCTGGTTGGCCGTCCACGCCTGGATGCCGGCCGGCGCCAGCACGCGATCGATCAAGGCCTGGGCATTGGACTCGACGTCGGCTAGAACGACAACTCGGGTTGGTCTGCGCTGGGCAGTTTGTCCAGACATACCGGGCAAGTCACGCTTCGATTGGCCGCCCGGAGGTCCTAGGGCCGGTGATGGGGATCGGCTGACGCCGATGGCTTTTCCTGGTCCCCCCCGGGAACGGGCCGGTTTGGCCGGCGACGAAGTCGCCGATCGGTCTCCAGCATGGCATTTAACTCGGCCAGGGCCGCTGTGTCATATTCTCGGCGGCCGCAGATATCGCAGACCCATGCCGGGAAATCCGGAACGCATATCAAGTGCCCGTCCTCCATGGTGAAGTAGGAAGTCTTGCGCGGGCGCATGATTCCCACCAGGCACTCAGGGCACGTATAGATCGGTGGGCGCTCCATCCAAAACGCTCTCTCTACCTCTATTGAATAACCTGATCTCACCCGAAAGTAAATAGGAGGGTCGTTCACGCGCTACCCTCCGCCACGGGCCTTGAAGCTCGGCCAGCCTCATTTCATGTGCCTTTGCCTGCCGTCCGGCCCCATCACTCCCACCCGGGAAGCGACTTGGCCGCCCCCGTGGGCCGGCAGGTGCAGAGCTGACCGCGACGAAATGCGGGAGGACGGATCCGGAAGGCTCTAAGCCACTCATTCTAACACAATGGCACTCTTCCACCTCCACAAACCGCGGCCGGCGGTCGTCCAAAGCGCAGCGACCGGTTAGGCATGCTCCTTTGGAATACGTGCGGCGCGCAACGGGAGTCGGCCAGAGCCGTGAACCGAGCGAGGTTACGACCTACTCGGGCGCGGCCTGAGCCAAGTTGTAGTGGGGAATGACACCGATGACGTCCGGGGGCCAGTACACCAACTCGGCTCTGCCGATAATGGCGCTTTCCGGCAGGTTCCCCCAGTTCTGGGAATCGGACGAGTTGTTGCGATTGTCGCCGAGGACGAAGACCTCGTCTTCGCCAATAACCCATTGGCCGGTGTAGAGCGGGGCGGCGGCGACGTAAGGCTCACTTAGTGCGATGCCGTTGACGTAGATGTGATTGGAGTGGGCCGAGACGGTGTCACCGGGGAGACCGATGATGCGCTTGATAAAGCGACGTTGCGGGTCGAGGGGGAAGTTGAAGACGATGATGTCGCCCCGGTCGGGCAGGCTCCAGCGGTACGCCAGCCGATTGACCACGACGAACTCACCGTCATGCAGGCTGGGCTCCATGCTGTTCCCTTCGACCCGGATCCTGGCCGTGACCAGGTTCACGGCCAAGAACAACAGGCCGGCGACGAGGATTGTCTGCAGCACTTCCCCCACCAAATGCATGAAGCGGACGAAGAGACTGCGCTTCTTCGGTACAATGAATTCCGGGGGAGGAGGTTGCACAGGTATGTAGTCTGTCATCGGGATGATGATTATACGGCCTGGAAAAGGGCGTGACAAGACGCGCTGGGCCAGTACTAAAGTCATCGCTCAGCGGATCGCCGTCGGAAGGAAAGGACCAGAGGGGTCCCGAGGAAGCCGTATTCCTCTCGAATGCGATTCTCCAGGAACCGGCGGTAGCTGAAATGGACAAGTTCCGGGTCATTCACGTGGAAGAGGAATGTCGGAGGGTCGGTCCGGACCTGCGCTGCGTAAGTGATCTTGAGTGGTCGACCGCTCTTAGAGGGTGGGGCGTGGATCGCGATCGCTTGGCGGACCAGCCGGTTCAACTCCGACGTCGGGATCCGGCGTAGCCGCTCTTCCTGGACCCGAAGCGCGGTCGGCAACACCTGCTCGACTCGCTGCCCGGTCTTGGCCGATATATATAGCACCGGAACGTACTCGAGGAACTTGAGTTGCTGCCGAAGAACGCTCGAGAACTCGGGCATGGTCTGGCCGTCCTTGGGCACGGCATCCCATTTGTTCACAAGCAAGACGATGCTCTTGATCTTGTCGAGGGCCATTCCGGCGATATGAGCATCCTGGGCCGTGATCCCTTCAGTAGCGTCGACGACCAACAGGACGACATCGGCCCGGTCGATGGCCTTCAAGGCCCGAAGCACCGAGTATTTCTCGACACCGGGTTCGATGTGCCCTCGGCGTCGGATGCCGGCAGTATCGATCAGTGTAACCGGCATATCCTGGAAAGTCAGATGGGTATCGACGGCATCGCGCGTTGTACCAGGGATCGGGGAGACGATCGCCCGCTCCTCTCCCAGAATCCGGTTGAGCAGGCTGGACTTCCCGACGTTGGGGCGCCCGACAATGGCGATCCTGACGCCCGGTTCGGCCTCGGCTTCTTCGACGGGTCCGGACCTGAGAAGCGCGGCCAGCCGATCCAGCATGTCCCCAGTTCCGGTGCCGTGCAGGGCGGACACCGGCTGCGGATCTCCCATCCCGAGCTCGTAGAACGCCACGGCGCTCGCCCTACGCTGGGCATTCTCACATTTGTTGACCACCAAGATGACCGGGGCGGCGGGACGGCCATCGGCCGGCGCCTGCCGGCGACGCAGGATCCGGGCGACCTCTACGTCGGCCGGTGTGACGCCATCCTCGGCATCGACCACAAAGAGCACAGCATCGGCCTCGCGAGCGGCGAGCTCTGCCTGCGACCGAATCTGCGGGATGTAGTCGAGCGAGTCGACGGACAAGGGCGGCCCACCTCGAGGCGCGGTGGGATCGATCCCTCCGGTGTCGACGACGTCGAACGTCAGGCCAGCCCACTCGGCTTCAGCCACCAGGCGGTCACGCGTGGTTCCGGGCCGTTCGCTGACGACGGCTAATCGCTCGCCGGCGAGGCGATTGAAGAGAGTCGACTTGCCTACGTTGGGGCGCCCGACGAGGGCTACGACGGGCCGATCCATGGTCTCACCCTATGTTCCGGGGGGCGAGGCCGGCGTCAAGGAGGGGGTTGGGATCGGGGTTGTCGAGATTACGACCTCGATCGTGGAGGGCAAGATGGTCTGGACCGTGACATCGCCGGGGAGGCCGACGACCTGAGGCGCCACCTGGTGCGTGCCGGGGTCCAGATCGAGGAGATCCAGGATCGCCCTCAGGGTGTCCGGGCCGAGGGTCTCGAGCGTGGTCAGAGGCCCGGTGACGATCACGCCGATCGTATCGGGCGAGGGTTCGGCAAACAGGGACGGCCCAAGCCCCTGGGTTTCCACTTCGAGCGTGATCGTGCGCGACTCCTGGATGGCGGCGATGCTCACCTGGACGAGCACGTCTTGATCGCCGACAAGCGAAACGCCCGCCGGCAGGTTGAGCGCCAGGCGGCGCTCAATATCCTGTTCGGCGCCCGCAAGCTGCAGAGATACGGTCTCGACAAACCCGGGTAGCGACTCCACGGTGCTGGGGTCGGAGGAGAACACGGTGACGATCGGCGGGGAGACCGTGACATTGGTCAGATAATAGCCAGCCTCGACCAGGCCCTCGACGACGACGCGCACCGCGACCTCGCGGAAGCCGCCCCGCTGGGTGATTCGAACCTGAACCATCGCGTGTTCAGGTTGCACGGTGACGCCGGTCACCCGCTGTCCGTCGGCGGTAACTGGGATCAAGCTGAGCTCGTTGTCCAGCGTCTCGCGCAGCCCGGTGATATCGGCGCGGGCGCGCAGCTCGGCGACGGTATCGACAATGGACGCCGGTCCGCTGACCGAGGCCGCGACCGGTGTGACCGACGGGCTCGCTGCCCGGAAACCAAGCGCCGGCTCGCCAACGACGTCGATGCTGATCGGGACCTCACGCGTGAGCGACTGCTCAAGCATCACTCGGACGCTTGTTGGCTCGAAGCTGGCGACTTGAGCCGGCTGGACATCGATGAAGGGGACGACGACCAATTGGTGCGGCCCGCCGCTCAGCCCGGCCAGGTCGACCGAGAGGTGGATGTCTTCGGGTGTCAGTTGGTCCCAGACGCTGCGCGGGGCGCGGACGACGACGCTTCCCTCGGCCGGGGCCTCGCCGACGAGCATCATCCCCTGCGGCAGGTGCACGTACTCGATGGGAACTGGGGTGGAGAGGGGGCGGACTTCCGTCGGGTCATCGGCGTTCACCGCCGCGACCCAGACGCTCACAGCCAGAACCAGCGACAAGACGAGGGTGCCGAGATTATCCCACAGCCAGTGGAGCATAGTGCGGGCCCCTCAGCTTCCGGGAGCCCGGGCGCTCGTCCGGTTGAGCCGAACCATCAAACGCTCGAGCCACGCGGGGAAGAGCCGCACCGGTCGTGGGTGATAGAAGGCGAGCAGGATGTTGCGCAGGCGGGTCTGGTCCAGCCGGCGGATCATGCGACCGTTGTGTGCGACCGATATCGCCCCGGTCTCTTCCGAGACCACGACGGCGACGGCATCGCTGACCTCGCTGATGCCCAGGGCGGCCCGGTGGCGCAAGCCCATCTGGCGCTCAGGCGAGCGGGTCAGGGTGCCGCTGGCCGAGAGCGGCATCACGCATGCGGCGGCCGCCACTCGATCGCCGCGGATGATCACCGCACCGTCGTGGAGAGGCGTGTTTACGTGAAAGACCTGCAGCAGCAACTCGGGGGTCAGGAACGCGTCAAGGGTCACGCCGGTTTCAAGGTATTCCTCGAGCGGCACCTCGCGCTCGATGATGACCAGTGCCCCGAAGCTGTGAGTGGCCAGACGCTGGGTGGCGGTGCCGATGGCCTCCACCGTCCGCTGAACCTTATCAGCTTGCGTCGTGACGCTGAAGAGGTTGCCGGCC
>MGOM01000079.1:64223-68597 GCA_001797105.1 Chloroflexi bacterium RBG_19FT_COMBO_62_14 | reverse complement strand
CCGTTCCAGGGCGCGCCGAATCTCAGGCGCGAAAATCACGGGGATGGCGATGAGCAGGGCGGGCAGGGTGTTCTTGAGCAAGTAGGAAAATGCCGGAAGCGGTAAGAGGCCGCTCAGCAGACCGATCACAATCACCAAGAAGATCATCCCGCGTAGTAATACTACAGCCTGTGTCCCGCGCACCAGGCTGAGGACGACGAAGAAAATGGCGGAGACCAGCAGGAGATCGAGGACGCTCAGCCAGTCGAGTCTGATAAAAAGAAAACTCAGCTCACTGAACAGGTTATTCAACATGGGAATCGCGTTTCCATCCGCCCGGTCTCACCGGCCGGATTCCAGATTCCGCAGCAGTTCTTGATAGCCTTCGACATCGGGAGGGCCGAGATCGACAATCGTTTGAATTGTGCGAATCGCATCCTGGATCCGCCCGGCATCGAGCTGGATCTCACCCAAGGCATCGTACTGCGCGATCGCATCGGCTTTCCTTCCGCCGGCGCGATAGGCTTCGGCGAGGCGAGCGTGCAAGGCCTGCTTTCCTGGATGCTCGCGGGTCAACTCCTCTAGAAGCCCGAGGGCCTCCGTCCCGCGCCCGGCCTGGACGAGAATCTCCAGATATTCGTCAAGAGCTGCTCCAGCGTGGTCTTCCTGCCCGAGGCGCAGGTTGAGATCGATAGCGTGCATGTGGGCCTTGTCGTCGGAGGGATTCGTCCTCTTGATCCGTTCGTAGTCGCTCAGCGCGCGACGCCAGTCCAGGTGCGATAGATCGATGTCGGCCATCTCGTGCAGGATCTTGAGCACCGGACCTCGATCAACGGCGGACTGCTCTGCCAGCTCGAGGGCCTGCGTGAGCGCGGCGCGGGCCAGGTCGATCTGCGCCATCTGCCGGTGAAGACCCGCCAGGTCGATGTACTGATTGAGCGCGTCTGGGACGCGATCTTGTTGGATCAGCAGGTTGATCAGGTTGGTGCGAGCGGAGGTGTCGACGGGATCGAGACTGAGGATCCGGTCGTACACTTGAGTGGCGTGCTGGCTCTCCCCGCGCACACGATGGGTGTCGGCGACGATGGCCAACTTCTGCATCCCTTGCTCGGGCCGTCCGAGCCGGATGAGGATCTCAGCCAGGCGCGCGTGCACCGCCAGGTAGTTGGGCGCGTATTCGATCGCCAGCAGGGCCTCTTCCATGGCGGTCGTCATGTGGCCCTTGTTCATCAGGTCGTCAATCCTGTTGAGCGAGTCGAACACCCGGTCGCTGCCGCCTGCGGCCAGCATCTCAGCGATCGGGATGACCTTGGTCCCCGTGCTCTCCGACTCGAGTTGGAGTCGGGCCTGCTTCAGGCGCTGCATCCATTCCGGGCCGCTGAGGAAGTTGAGGGTGTTCTCGACCAGGTGGGACAGGGCTTCCTCGTCGCCCTGAGACTGTGAGACGGTGATCGCGTCATAAAGTTGGCTGAGTTGACTGGACTGCCCCTCTTCGACCGACAAGCTATCGGCCAGGCGAAGGGCATGCATGAGGAAGCGGGCCGCCTCGGCCAGGTCGTTCCCGAGCCGGGCGACGCGGCCGAGCGCCAGGTTGGCTCCTAGAGCCAACTCGGGATGACCAACGGCCTCCAGCAGGTGCTTGCGGGCGCCGTCGAGATCCCCGGTTTCCTTGAGCAAGAGCCCGAGGTTGTAGTGGGCGGCCGGATGGTCGAGGCCGCTCTCCAAGGCGCGCGAGAACTCTTTGGCAGCCTTCTCCTTGTGGCCACGCGTCTGCATATCGATCGCCTGGCCCAGGTAACGGTAAATCTGCCGGCGCGCCCGGCTCTCGCGATCGCCGTTGGACTTTCCGCGCGTCAGGGCCGCCATGCCGATCGAGCGCGCCTGATCGTCACCCTCTTTGGGTTCCTCGAACAGCATCCCGGCCAGAACGCTCAACGCGTAACGCTGGGCGGCCACTTCAGGATCGGCCGCCTCCTCGCTGGCCTCGGGCGGCAACTCTGGTTCCTCAGCCTGGAGGAACTCCTGCACCTGCTTCATGTGCAGCGGCCCGGTCGAGCCCTTCGGGCGCGTTGGGGCTGGGAGAGGCTGCCCCTGTCGGAGGAGACGCAAGGCAAGCGAGGCTTCGGGATCGCCGGGGATGATTCCCAGAGCGCGCTGGACGGCCTCGGTCGCCCGTTCGACCTTACCGCCGCGCTGAAGCGTGGAGGCGACAGATAGATACTCCGTCACGGATTCTCTACGTCGTCCGAGACGCTCGTATGTGAGGGCCAGGCGCGAGCGGACAGACACGTTCTCGGGGTTCAGACGGGCGATATGGTTCCAGTTCTCGACCGCCTTTTCAGCATCCCGGCGCTTGATGTGCATGTCGGCGGCCAGCTCGCGCTGCTGGATCGCGTCTTTAACCTGACCCAGGCGCTCGAAGACCTCGGCACACTTCTCTACAGGGATTGGATCGTCGGGAGCGGCTCGGGCGGCGCGGTGATACAGAGGCAAGGCTTCCTTGAGCTGATCCGTTTCAAGGAGCGCCAGCCCAAGGTGTGAAAGTGCGTCAGGGTCGTCGGGGAACTCGGCCAGCGCCTTGCGGTAGTACCCGATTGCCTTGTCCCACTGCAAGTCCCAGGCCGCCGCGTGCCCTAGGCGCATCGATTCGTCGAAGAGATCCTGCCGTCCTGTCATTGGAGGGAAACAGCCTGCTGGCTGGATTGGCGAGGCGAGTATAGCACAACTTGGCTTGCGTCGGCCCGCAGCAGACCGCCGGGAAGCCACTCCGAGGGACATCGATGTCGAGGGACGAACGCGTTATTTCAGGCCACAGGCTCCATCACAGCCCAGTCAGCCCCGGACTTGGCATCCGTCTTTAGAGGGACCTTCAGCTTGAACGCATCTCGCATGACGCGTTGGACCAGCGCGCTGGTCGGTTTGAGTTCCTTGACAGGACACTCTAAGACAAGTTCGTCGTGAACCTGCAAGAGCATGCGGGCAGCCAAGCCGGACCGGGTGAGTTCATCCGGGAGATGGAGCATGGCGAGCTTGATAATGTCGGCGGCTGTGCCCTGGATCGGGGAATTAATGGCTTCGCGTTCGGCCCGAGCGCGGGCAACGGCCGAGACGGCCGTCGCACCCGGGTCCAGGAGGGGGAAGTAGCGCCGACGCCCGAGGAGCGTCTCGACATAACCCTGTTGAGCCGCAACTCGGCGGATCTCCTCAAGGTAGTTGCGAACGCCGGGGAAGCGCTCGAAGTATGCATCGACGAAGTTCTGAGCCTCGGCTAACGTCAGATCGGTCGTTCGAGTCAACCCGAAGGGGCTCATGCCGTAGATCAGACCGAAGTTGACGGCCTTGGCGCGCCTGCGCATCTCGGGCGAGACGACGTCGGCTGGAACGCCGAAGACCGCCGCCGCGGTTGTGGCGTGGATGTCCTGATCCTGTTTGAAAGCCTGGATCATGGCCTTGTCGTTCGCCGTGTGGGCGACGATCCTGAGTTCGATCTGTGAGTAGTCGACGCTAAGCAAGACGTGTCCGGGTGCGGCAATGAAGGCCCGTCGGATCTGGCGACCGAGATCGGTCCGGATCGGAATGTTCTGCAGATTGGGATCGGAGGAGGCCAGGCGCCCGGTCACAGAGCCGGTCTGGCTGTACGACGTATGCACGCGCTGTGTATCCGGATTGACTTGTTGGGGCAGGGCATCGGTGTAGGTCGACTTGAGCTTGGCGAGCTCACGCTGCTCGAGGATTCGATCGACGACCGGATTTAATTCGCGCAATTCCTCAAGCACATCTGCGGCTGTCGAGTAGTGGCCGGACGAGGTTCGGCGCGCGCCTCCGGGTGGTTTCAAGCCCAACTCGTCGAACAAGACCGCCGCCAACTGCTGTGTGGAGTTGATATTGAAGGAATGACCGACTTGTTTGAAGATTTCCTTCTCGATCTCGGCCAGACGCCTTTCCAACTCACGAGAGAGTTCTTTCAGAAACCCGGTGTCCAACCGGACGCCGGCGATTTCCATTTGAGCCAGTACGGAAACCAAGGGCATCTCGAGTTCGTCGAAAAGACCGAGCTGGTTTTTCGACTGGAGCTCGTCCTTCAAGATGGGCATCAGACTCAAGCATATCTGAGCATCAGCGACCGCATACGGGGCGACCTGGGCGATCGGGACTTCCGCCATGGACAGCTGATTGCGGCCGCTGCCGATGAGTTCCTGGATGGTCGTCATCTCGACGTCCAGCCGGGCCCAGGCCAGGCTCTTCAGCCCGAGGTTGCGTGAGCTGGGGTCGCAGAGCCATTCAGCCAGCATCGTGTCAAAGCTCAAGGGTGAAGGCATCACACCTAGTCGCGCGAGAACGACGTAGTCGTACTTGAGGTTGTGACCCAACTTGGGGATGCGGGGGTCAGTTAGC
>MGOM01000079.1:61992-64197 GCA_001797105.1 Chloroflexi bacterium RBG_19FT_COMBO_62_14 | reverse complement strand
CCGCCGTCGCCGGACGATGACCGACAGGGATGTAGAAACCCTCGCCCGCCTCGACCGCCAGCGAGATTCCCACGAGCTCGGCCCGCATCGGATCCGTACTTGTCGTTTCCACATCGAAAGCGATCTGTTTTGCCTTCGTCAGTCGACGAGCGAGCCCCTCGAGTGCCTCCGGCTGATCGATCACGTGGGTCTGTTGAACAATGGCCGTCGGCCTGGACCTGTGTTCGGCTTCGAAAAGGCGCATCTGCTGCGCGGAATCGCTCCCGGCGCCTCCGGGGAGCCGATCGAGGAGAGAGCGGAACTCGAGTTCGCGGAAGAGCGCGGCCACCTGCTCCCGGTCGTACCCCTCGTCACGGCGGCAGGCATCCAGGTCGAACTCGATGGGGACGTCCCGCACGATCGTCGCCAGCTCGCGGCTCAACTGGGCTATGTCGCGGGCAGTCTCAAGTTTGTTACGGTAGCGTGTGGCGACGGTGTCGAGGTTGTCGAAGACCCGATCTAGCGTGCCATACTCCTGAAGCAAGCTCACGGCCGACTTTTCCCCAATCCCGCGCACCCCGGGGATGTTGTCGCTCGTGTCACCGACGAGGGCCTTGTAGTCCACGAATTGGCCGACCTTGATCCCAAATCTCTCTTCGACCTCTTTCGGGCCGTAATCGACCGCCTCGGAGAGCTTCTGGCCGGCCAGCCGAATAGTCACCATCCGGTCTGCCAATTGCAGCAGGTCCCGATCGCCGGTGATGATCGTGACGTGCACCCCTTCCTTTGAGACGCGGCCGGCAACGGTGCCCAACACGTCGTCGGCCTCGAACCCCTCGGCTTCGAGGATGGGTATGCCGAAAGCGCGCACGACCTGGCGGATCCTGTCGAATTGGGGGACGAGGTCCTCGGGAGTCTTCTCCCGGGTCGCTTTGTACTCCGGGTAGATGTCATCGCGGAACGTCCGGCCCGTGTCGAAGGAGACTGCGATGTACTCTGGCGCGTCTTGCTCCAGCAGTCGAATGAGCACCGAGGTGAACCCGTAGACTCCTGCCGTAGGCTCGCCGGACTTGGTGACCCAGCGCGAGCCATCACTGGTGGCGGTCAACGCGAAATAAGCTCGGTAGGCCAGGGCGTGGCCGTCGATCAAGTACAAGCGTGGCTTGGTGGGCATGTGTCGGACTCCGCAAACAACTCAGTTTACCGCAACGACCGGGCTTGAGACCAGGTGAGGCCGAGGCTCAGCCCTTGAGGCCCTGGGCTTGTCGTGTCTGGCGGATGAACCGCGCCACCCGTTCCGGCGAGGGCGGGCCAGCGACCAGCATGTAGCTACGTGCCCAGAAACGGCCCGAGGGCAGGTCGCGGCCCAGCTCGGGGAACGCCCGAGTGACCTGACGGGAGAGGGTATCGATGAGGAGGCGGACGGCGCCGGCAGGAGCGACATCCGGTGGAAGGCTGATCGTCAGCCTCAAGTAGGCGGGTTCCAAGTCGAGATGGTCCAGGCGCCAGTCCCAGGCCAAGCACAAGCGTTCTGTCCAGCGGGCTAGGTTATCGGTCAGCGCCGCCGACAAGCTGTGATCGGGGAAGCGAGGGACGAGCACGATGGTGTAGGAGATCCAATCAATCTGATCGGCGGTCGAAGGCGGCTCATGAGAGCCGGGTGGGAGCGTGGGGAGTTCGGCCTGCTGGGGCGCCAGGAACGGCAATTGAGCGATGGGAAGGGAGCGTCGAGGCAACCAGTCGCGCGGGATCTCAAGAGGCTGGGGTGGAGGGGCGGCGACTCCGTTCCGGGCGGGTCGCGCCGCGCCATCCCCTTGTCCAGGGCCATTACTCGGGGCCAAGAATGGGAGGACTTTGAGTTCCATGGGTTGTGTCGGCAACCAATCTCGCGGCAAACTGACCAGAGGGGCGGCCGCCTGTTCTGGGGCTTGTCTGTCCTCGGCCTCCGGCGCCTCGGGTTCCGGTTCGGCTCCTCCTGGGTCGATAGTCGACAGAGTCGCAGCCACATTCCGGGCGAGTAGTCTCACCTGGCCGAAAGGCACGTTCGCCGGGAAGACCATCGACAAGAGAAGATCGCCCAGGACCTCCGTCGAGTAAAGCTGGAAATGCGCGGAGGCCCCGGTCAACCGGACGAAGCGGGCCAGGGCGCCGCGGCCCGGGCTCGAGGCCGATGTGCCAGCGACCAGAAGGGTCAGCTCATCGAACTGGGCTGGGCTCAGCGTGCCG
>MGOM01000079.1:54324-61981 GCA_001797105.1 Chloroflexi bacterium RBG_19FT_COMBO_62_14 | reverse complement strand
GTCAACACCGAGGCCATGGCCGGGCTCATCGCGATCAAACGGGCGAGGTAGTCCGTCGCCCGTCTCTGGTCCAGGAGCCATGCCGGGATCTTCAGCCCCGGCTGGGTTGGGGGCGGGGGCGGCGGAAGAGCTTCCGAGGTATGGAGCGGGCCAAGCTTCTCCCCATCCTCGCCAGTCAGGACCCGTTCGACGATCCACGGAAGGTCGGGCAGGTAGACGAGACGCGGCAGGAACTCGTCAATGCCGACTCCGAAAAGGTCGCCGTCTTCCGTGCCGGTCTTCGAGGGAATCGCGACTACGGTCAGGCCCGGGCAGAGAATCCTGAGTTGACGCACGACCTGCGGAGCCCCCAGATCGGGCAGCACGGAGTTGACGATAGCCAGGCGGACAGGGCGCGAGCCCGCGACTCGGATCGCCTCCGCCCCGTTCTTGGCCAGCAGGACGACGTACCTGCCAGTCCCTTCGAGGACCTGCCGCACCGATTCGGCGAACTCGAGATTCGGATCGGCGACCAGGATGGTAACCGCCATGGGTACACTCTAACATGTCGAGGCTGGGGAAGGCAATCTCCCGTGTTGCCTAGGGTTCCCAGGTGAGGTATGCGATACCGAGATGCCCGTCCAAGCTCTCCACTCTGAAGTACCCGAGTCGTCCCTCCTCTGTCCGGTAACACACAAGCCCCTCGATTGACAGGCTCGAGAGCGGTATGGCCGTGTTGTTCAACTCCAGCGCCTGACACTGACTGGGGGAGGGGGGATCTGGCGGAGGGCCGTAACGGCTCAAGAGCGCTCCCCCCGTGGGTACGAGGGAGATCGCCCCGGGTGTCGGCTCGAGCAATGAAACATCTGATCCGGACGGCCTGTCGATCTCCCCAGTATCGAGATCGAGGCGCATGTCGACGGTCAGCGAAATTGATCCTGCGGATACAGGCTCGGGCGTCGCTCTGGGGGTTACTGATGCCGTGGGAGTGAACGTCGGCGCCAGCACACCGGTCGGTGTGGGGAGCAACGGGACGACGATCTTGACCCAGAACGAGACTTCCCCATTCGCTCCAATCCCGAAGTACTTCTCGTTCTTACCGATGAGTTTCCAGAAACCCTGGTACGTGCCGGCCTGATCTGGAGCCGTCATGTCGATGGCGAGGTCGATGGCGGAGCCTGGCGGCACTGAGGTCGTCAGGTGGACGAGGGAAGCGGCATCCAACCGGTCACCGCCGATAAAGACAGCGGCGTAGGTCGCATCCCAGGTGCAGGTCCCGTCGTTCCGCAGGCGCCATATCTTCACCAACGGGTCACCCGGCATGACCAGGGTGTTGTCTCGAATCGTGACATCGTCGACGAAGAACGCGCGGTCGCTGCAGGGCGCGGCCACGACTGTCGCCGGAGATCCGAATGAGGCTGACGGAGAAGTGGTCGGGGTGGAGATTCGACTAGGGGTTGCGGCTTGCTCGGCGGTGAGAGGGGTGGTCGTAGTTCCGAGGATCGTCGCGGATGGGGCAACCTCGGGCGGCCCGGTTGAGGAGTCTCCCCCCGCAACGTTGGGTGAAGGCTGGAAGTTGCAGCTTACGACAAGACATGCCACGGCGGCAGCGATCGCGGCGACGTCGGGTGATCGATCTCTTGGGTTCATCTTTGCCCACCGACGAGCCATGCTTGACGGGACTCAGTGGATCTGAAATGGAGGTGCGGCATGCGGTCAGGTCAGATGGGGAAGAAGTCTTGGCGAGGGTGTGGCACAAACCATACCCATATACGAGGCTTCAAGCCCTTGCAGGCGAGTCGTACGCTTCACTGCAGCCTTTGGAGAGGAACCCGCGCAAGAGGGCGGCATGTCTCGGCGTTGCTTTGAGCCCACCGCCGCCCTCCGCGCAAATCGGTCTGATTCGTCGTTCGGCTTCTGCCCGGGTTGCCGGCCCGTCTATTTCCACGTTCGCAAGTCGATGCTCAAGGTCTGACTCGCTCCGGAGGTTATCCCTTCGACCTCGAACCGTCCGTAGCGGCCTTCGTTCGTCTTGTAGCAAATCCAATCGCCAACGGATAGCCCGTTGAACTGGATCCTGTTGGTGCTCAGCGAGGCGCCCTTGCAGTCTGCCAGTTCGGGAACGCTCGCTCCGTACAGTTTCATCAAGGCTCCGTTCATCGGCTCCAGGTACTTCTCGTCGGCCGAGATGGCGTGGAACCAGAAATCGGCTTTCGCGGAGGAGGCATCGCCGCTTCCGTCGTCGAGATCCGCATATAAGTTCTGATCAACCTGGATGGATTTGGCGGTGTATATCTCCGCACTGGCGGTGGGCGTGGCACCAACCACGATCTGCACCCAAAAAGCCACGTTGGCACTGGCGCCGATGCCGAACAGAACGCCGCTGTCATTGCGAAGGATCCAGTTGCCTTTGTACGTGCCGGCGGCGGCGGGCGCCGTCAGCGTGACCGAAAGATCGATCGTGCTCCCCGGGGCGATCTGTCCCGTGAACGGGACAGTCGCCGGTCCACCCAGGTTGTTTCCGGATTGGAACACGAGGGCATAGTTCGTGTTCCAGGCGCATGTCCCGCCGTTCTGAAGACGCCAAGTCTTTACGAAGCTATTACCGGGCGGGATATTGGTGTCGTCGGGGACGGTGACGTCCGAGACAAACGTCGCCTTGTCCGTACATCCAGTCGGCCCGACCGTCGGTGACGGGCCGACTTCCGTGGCCGTCGGTGGCACTGGGGTATCGGTTGCCGGGATGGGCACGGGGGTATCTGTCTCAACCGGGGGTGGCAGGGTGATCGGCGGCGGCTGGGTTAGCAGCGCGGCGACAGTTTCCGCCGCGGATGTGGCCAGAACGTCAGCGGTCGGCTGGCCGGTGGGGAGGTTGCAGGAAGAGAGAAGAAGAGAGAGCGTCATGACCCCGGACAAGATCAATGCAGGTTGGCGAACCGATGGCTTAGCCATGTTCCCTCCAATTTGCCTTTCGGTGAGTCGCCCGACAGAGGCGCACGGGCCGCACTCTGGGGGTGAGTATGACATGCGACTCGGTCCCTGACAACCGACCTGCCCGCCTCCATGCAGTTCAGCCAGGGCGGAGATATTTGGGTGGAAGAGGATTTCGCCTCGCATGTAGGGAAGGAGAGGCGGCTCCCCGGTTTCGCGGGAGACACCCAGGAGCGAGAATGGTAACCAGCCAATCCAAACATAGGCGTCGACATCGGGGTTGGAGCGGCGTGAGGTTACGCGGCCTGGGCCGAATCGAGGGCCGTAGCCCGAAGGGCCGTTGAAGGCCGGCCGACGAGACTCCACGGGCCGGTCCACTCGATCTCGACCGGAACTAGCTGCCCACGCAGGTCTTCGGTGGAGTCGAGAAAGACGAGCTTGTTGGTGCGCGTCCGGCCTTTCCAGCGGGCCCCGTGCCGGGCCTCGATCAGGACCTCGACGGTCCTCCCGCGGTAACCAGCATTGATCTCGGCTGCAATCTGAGCCTGGAGTTCCTCCAAAGCCCGGAAGCGACGCATCTTTACGGTCTCTTCTACGTCATTTGGGATGCGGCGCGCGGCAACTGTCCCTGGCCGGGGGGAATAACGGGCCAGGTGAGCGACATCGAGTTTCAGTTCGGCCAGGAGCTCCAACGTCCGTTGGAAGCCCTCGGGCGTCTCACCTGGGAACCCGACGATGACGTCTGTAGCGATCGAGGCGCCCGGGATGACGTGGCGAATTCGCTCGATGAGCCGGCGGTAGTCATCGGCGGTGTAGCCGCGCTTCATCCGCTGCAGCACTTCATCGTCGCCGGCCTGGACCGGGACCTCGATGTGCTCGCAGACTTTAGGGAGTTCAGCCACCGTCTCGAGGAGCTCTTCGCTCATCCAGTTTGGGTGCGACGTCAGGAACCGAACCCGCGCGATGCCTTCGATCTCGTGGATGGTGCGCAGGAGGCTCGATAGACTGGGTCCGTCGTCGACATCCATGCCATACCGGTCGACGATCTGCCCAAGAAGGGTGACTTCGCGGACGCCCTGGGCCGCCAACGAGCGGACCTCGGCCGCGATCTCGCCCACCGAACGACTGCGTTCAATCCCACGCCGGTAGGGGATGATGCAGAAAGTGCAGGCGTGCGAGCATCCGAACACGACCGGGACATGAGCAGAGACAAGCCTCCCGCGCTCACTCACAGGCAGGCTCAGGTCGCCGTCCATTGCGGCGTGTCTTCGACTCGTCTCAGCGATCTCGAGCGCGTGGCCGTCCGAACCCGACAGGTGGCGGATCAATGGATCTGGGTCGGAGGGAGGCGAGAAGACGTCGACAAAGGGAAAGGCGGCTTCGAGGCTAGCGTTGCCCTTCACCCCGACCAGGCAGCCCATCAGATTGATGACCAGATCCGGCCGCTTGTCCTTCAGCGGCCTGAGTGAAGTGAGACGGCCATAGGCCTTGTCTTCCGCGCTCTGCCGGACGACGCACGTGTTGAGGACGATGACGTCAGCTTGCTCAGCGGACGGAACGGGTTGGTAGCCCAACTTCTCCAACTCGGAAGCCACCCGGCGTGAGTCGGCCACGTTCATCTGGCATCCGGCAGTCCAAATGTGATAGCGCATGGGCCGGATTATAACCCGACTGGGGCCGTGGGCCGGCCGTCTGGCTCGCGGCCATGTTTCAGCTGAATCCGGTGGGGCGGCGAGATCTCGGGATCGCAGACGCGATTGGATCGATCTCCTCACTCGCCTGACCAGAAAGGTGAGCGGAGCGGGCGGCCTGCCGAAAGCCGCGTTTCATCGTGGCGGTCCGGCAGCCCCAGGGATGAAGAGGATGTAATCCGTTGACCTCACCCCCCTCCCCCTGGGCCAAGTGAGGATTTGGGGCTGAGAGGCTCCAAGACCAGGGAGAGGCACGAGGTGAGGCTGTTGATCGGCGGCTGGGCGCGACAAAGCCACGTCGCCGCGAGATGGGGTCTCTCTTCGCGGCGGATCAGGCCGCGGAGGCTAGGGCTTCGCTCGGACAAGTGACATCCTGTATCATTGCAGTGGGTGAGAAAGGACCGAACATGCACGAGTTCGAGCGGATCAGTCTTGAGGCTGTGCAAGCCCTGAACCGAGGCGAGCGGATCGCGCTGGCAACGGTGGTCCGTGTCCGCGGCTCCGCACCCCGGCACGATGGCGCCCGGATGCTCGTCTGGCCGGATGGAAGAACGCTGGGGACGATTGGGGGAGCGACCCTCGAGTTGCGGGTGATCGGGCACGCGATTGAGGCTTTGGTGGCGCGCCGTAGTCGATTGGAGCTTTACCGATTCAGTACGGAGGAGGAGGCCGAGAGCGTCGGTCTATGCGGAGGCGAAGTGGAGATTCACATCGAAGTGCTCGAACCGAACTCGACACTGGTGATCATCGGGGCCGGGCATGTGGCCCAGCCGTTGGCGAGCATGGCGCATGAAATCGGGATGCGGGTGGCCGTGATCGACGATCGAGCGGATTACGCAACCCGGGAACGCTTTCCGCGCGCCGCTTCCGTCGAAGTCGTCGACTACGATCCACAGACGGACCATCTCGGCGTGCTGCGGCTGGAGACCTCAGCTTCTTGCTTCATCGTGGTCGCCACCTGGGGGTGGGACGAACCGGCATTGGCCCAGATTCTGGCCGCAGACCCCCCGCCGGCCTACGTCGGCCTGGTCGGCTCCCCGACGAAATTCAAGGTCATACGCGAGAGGTTGATTAAGCGGGGGTTGCCTTCGTCCAGGGTCGACTCCATCCGCTCGCCGATCGGGCTGGATTTGGGGGCCGAGACACCGGCGGAGATCGCCCTCTCGATCATGGCGCAAATCCTACTGCTTCGGCGCAATGCGGGTGGGCTCTCTCTCGACGCCCAGAGGCTCGCCCGGCCTGCAGGTCAGGAGGCTGGTTGAAAACGGCGAGTGGGCTCGCCGCTCTGTCGGCGATCCTTGTCGCATGCGGCGTGGCCCCGGCTACGCCGCAGCTCTCTCCAACGAGCACGCCTCCATTGTATGTTGCTACAGCGACGGTCCCTCCTGCCCCTGCTTTACCAACCCCCGAGCCATCCCCGACATCCGCGCCGACAGCTGTGGTGTGCAATGAGGCCAACGGACGTCTCATCCAGACGTCCTATCCTGGAGCGGTCCTGGCCAAGGAAATCCCCCTCGAGGTGTACTTGCCTCCGTGTTACGACGACGGCGGCGAAGAATACCCTAGCGTGATCCTGCTTCATGGAAAGCCCCTGAGCCAGGCCGATTGGGACGATCTCGGAGCAGATGAGTTGGTCGACGAACGGATCCGCCAGGGGACCTGGGCCCCGTTTATCCTGGTCATTCCGATCCAGCCGGAGCCACTCTTCAGTGACACGGATGGCGGGCCGGGATCCTACGAGGCCGAGGTCATACAGGGACTTCTACCTTTTGTCGAAACGACATTCCGCACACGGCGGTCCAGCGCGGAGCGGGCGATTGCTGGGATCTCTCGAGGAGGGGTCTGGGCGTTGGAGATCGCCTTCCTCAATCCCGAGATTTTCGGGCAGGTGGCAGCCTTAAGCCCAGCCCTGGCGTTGAACTACGCCCGGCCGGCCTACAACCCGCTTGAAATTGCCCGGCTTGGGGCGGAGGAGATCCCGCCGCGGATCTACCTGGGGGCGGGCGAGACCGACTGGGCCCGGGCCAAGACCGTTGAGCTGGCGGAGGCGCTGGAGGCCCATGGGGAAGGCGCGGTCTTCGAGCCGGTCGTCGGTGGCCACGAATCGGTTACCTGGCAGGCGCTCATGCCGGGGATGTTCGAGTACCTGGCGGCGGGCTGGCCCAGCTCCCCCTGAAGGCAGTCGGTAGAAGCAAAAGGGCGGCGAAACCAGGGGGTGGACCAGCTCCATCGCCTTGCCGCCGTTCGATCTGCCCGTTGGGGGCTCCATCCCCAGCCTCGTCGCGGATTCGGGTACAATGAATCTGCCGGGGTGCCCAGGGGAGGGAATTTAATGCCTGAGAATGAGCCCAAAGCAGCCGATGTAATCCAGTCTTATCGGCGCCGCCGCGAGCGTATGGTGCCTCTCCTGCTCGGGGGCTTGGCCGTGGTGCTGACCGTCGTAGGCCTGCTGCTGGTGGTTGTGTGGCTGACAGGAGACCGAGGCGCGGTCTTGCCCGCGTTCCTCTCCACCGATACACCCTTGCCGAGCGACACAGCGACCCCGGCGCCGCCTACGCTGACGCCGACTGTGACCGACACCCCCGAGCCGAGCCAGACCCCAACACCGGCGGGGCCGCTCACATACATCGTCGAGCCGGGCGATACTCTGGAGTCGATCGCCAAGAAATTCGGTATCGAAGACGTTCTGCTGTTGAGTTCGGTCAACGGCATTACCGATCCGAGCAAGATCAACGCCGGTCAGGAACTGATCATCCCGGAGGCGGGGGCCGTACTTCCAACCCTGACCGCGCTCCCGCAGACGCTGGTGCCAGGTAGTCGAATCGACTACGTCGTCCAACCCGGCGATTCACTCGAATCGATCGCCTCGGAATTCAACAGCACCGCCGAAGAAATCGCAAAGCTGAACGAGATGACGGTCACTGATGTCCTGTTTGTCGGTCGCGTGCTGATCGTACCGGTCAACATCGTCACCCGCACTCCGACGTCGGCCGTCACCCCGACATCCGTCGTCACCCCGGCGACACTGACGCCGACGATGATCCCCTAGTTGGGTT
>MGOM01000079.1:54030-54166 GCA_001797105.1 Chloroflexi bacterium RBG_19FT_COMBO_62_14 | reverse complement strand
GACGCAAGACACAAGACACAAGCTGTGAGTTCAAGGCGTGGATACCTCGGCCGAGAGCTCACGGCTTATTGCTTATTGCTAATTGCTGATTGCCAAATGCTGATTGCTAAAGGCCGACCGTTGATAGCCGAAAGCT
>MGOM01000079.1:53683-54018 GCA_001797105.1 Chloroflexi bacterium RBG_19FT_COMBO_62_14 | reverse complement strand
TCTGGACTAAGCCGATCGCGCCCTTTCGTTTGCGGCGTCTTCCAAGGCTCGAAGGGCAGTGGCGATCTCGATGAGGGCCTCAGGATCCTGCTCTGAAGTCTGCGCCTCAAGAAGTGCCTTGCGGGCTCCAGATCCGCCGATGCGACCCAGCCCCCAGGCCGCATGAGCGCGCACGACCGGGTCGGGGTCACCGCCGAGGACCGCCGCCAGAGGCTGGACCATTTCTTGTGAGGCGCGGTTACCGGCCACGACAGACGCGTTCCGAACGAGCCCGGTTCGTTTGGCTCGAAGCAGAGTAGTCCCGCGGAGACGCGCTCTCCAGCCGGTCGGATGCA
>MGOM01000079.1:52409-53667 GCA_001797105.1 Chloroflexi bacterium RBG_19FT_COMBO_62_14 | reverse complement strand
CGGCCTTGGGTTAGCCAAGGCCGGGGTAGGCTGAAACGCCGGATCACGCGTGGGCCTGGAAAAGCGGACGTTCCAGGGACAAACCTCCTGGCAGACGTCACACCCGAAAACCCAGTCCCCCATGGAACTGCGAAGCTCGGCGGGGATTGCCCCTTTGAGTTCGATTGTCAGGTAGGAAATGCAGCGGGTGGCCTCCAACGTGCGGTTGGGTAGGATGCACTCCGTCGGGCAAGCCGCAATGCACCGCGTGCACGATCCGCAACGATCTGCCGGGTAAGGGCTGTCCGGCACGAGTCGGATGGCTAACATGACTTCGGCCAGGAGAAAATGAGAGCCGCGCGTGGGGTTGATCAAGCACGTGTTCTTCCCGATCCACCCCAATCCCGCCCGCTGGGCCAACTCGCGCTCGAGAAGTGGCCCTGTGTCGGTATAGATGCGATGCGGGAGATCTTTCAGACCTGTCTGTTCCTGAATGAAGGCCACTAGCCGGCGCAGGCGTTCGACAAGGACCGCATGGTAGTCCTCTCCCCTGGCGTATGCCGCGATGCGGGCCGAGTCGTCCCGGTTCTGAGCTGGGCCGGGGAGGCAGTTGGCTCCGACGACAAGGATGCTCTCGCATTCCGGGAGAATGCGCCGGGGATCGGCCCGCCGCCTGAGCGAGCGCTCGGTGGACAAGTAATCCATCTCGCCGTGTCGACCGGCTTCCAGCCATCGCTCGAAGACATCGAGATGCGGCGGAGGCTCAGGGTCTGTCACACCGACGAGATCGAAACCCAGACGTCGAGCCTCGCGCTTGACCCTGTCGGTAAGCTCAACCGGGTCCACACTAACTGACAATGGGCAAGCCGCTCCACCTCGGCAGGCTTCGATTATAGCTGCAGGGCGATTGTCACGCCTTGCTGACCGGCTTCGGGACGACCGAATCTGTCCGCCGTGGGACATGATCGCCGGCGCGAGCGAGTTCCAGGACTCAAGCAAACCCAGGCTGGAGCTTTCTGGAGGCTCGGCGGATGGTTGACTGAAGCGCAGACATAAATGCTCAATCCATCGGGGAACCCGTTGAGGGACCGCGGGATCGCAATACGGGAGCGGGGCGCCGTGTCTCTGGACTGGGCGCCCCGCGTTTGTTGGATTGGTTACGAAGTGGACAGGATCTCGGTCCGGCCCCAGGGTCGGGGCTCGAGGAGATGAAGAACCTCATCCTGCCGAAAGGTACTCGTGAATGGAGGCGGCGGCGCGCCGGCCGGCACGCATCGCG
>MGOM01000079.1:45093-52299 GCA_001797105.1 Chloroflexi bacterium RBG_19FT_COMBO_62_14 | reverse complement strand
CGGATCCGGCCAGTAGCCCAGCGCCAGGATCACCGTGTCCGCCAGGACGGTGAAGTTGGAGCCCTCGATCGGGACCGGCCGTCGTCGACCACTGTCATCCGGCTCGCCGAGTTCGCATTGGAGGCACTCCACAGCAGAGACATTGCCGTCGGGCCCGGCGATGTAGCGGACCGGCTGGGTCAGGAAGCGGTATTTGGCGCCTTCCTGCCTAGCCAGCTCGCGATCCTTCTTTCCCCCAGGCATCTCGGCCTCGGTCCGCCGATAGAGGCATGTGACTTCTTCCGCACCCATCCGCAGTGCGGTGCGGAGGCAATCCGATGCCGTGTCCCCGCCGCCGATGACCGCCACCCTCTTGCCCATGATGGGGCGGCGGCGCTGATCCTCGGGCAACAAGTCGAGGTCGACGTTGGTCCGGATAAGAAACTCGGTCGCTTTGTGTACGCCCGGCAAATCCGCGCCGGGGACATCCATTGCAGCATCGATACCTGAACCGACGCCGACAAAGACGGCATCGAAGCCATCCTGGAGCAGATCGTCGATCATCCTGTCCTTGCCGATGCGAGTGTTATTGACGAAGGTCACACCGGCACGACGCAAGTCATCGATCCGGTCAAAGACGACTTTCTTCGACAGCTTGAAGTTCGGTATCCCATAGACGAGCAATCCGCCGGGGGCCGGCAAGGCCTCGAAGACTGTAACCTCGTGGCCATCCTGGACAAGCTGTTCGGCGACGCCCAGGCCCGATGGGCCCGAGCCGACGACCGCAACCCTCTTCCCGCTTCGGGGTCCGAGAGGGATCTCGACCTTCTCGTTTTGCCGCTGATAACCGGTGACAAAGGCCTCGAGCGCGCCTGTCAACACGGGTTCCCCGCGCTTGTTGCGGACACATGCACCCTGGCACATCGCCTCATGCGGGCAGACCCGGCCACAGATCTCCGGCATCGAACTGGTCCGCCGGTAGATCTCGGCCGCACCCACAAAGTCCCCCTTCTCGATAAGCCACATGGCAGACGGGATGTCATTGTGTGCCGGACACGCTTCATAGCAGGGGGCAGGATCGGGGCAGTGAATGCACCGTTCGGCTGCCAGGCGCGCCTCTTCCGGTGTCAACGGGAGGAAGGTCTCCTCGAAATCGCCCAGGCGTTCCTCGACAGGCCGGGCGACGATGTCTGTGAACGCAATGCGCATGCGGCCCTTGCGGTCGATCGCAAGTTCCGCGCCGTTGACCTCAGGCATGGTCGGTCCTCCTGGTAGGCTGACCTGATGTTACAGACCGGAGAAGGGTGAGTTCAGTCGCAGATGTCATCTTCATGTGTGACGCTTGTCACGATTCAACCCTTGCCCGAAGGACGCCCTACGACTATGCCAGCGAGACTCTCCCGGCCTGGTTCCTGGGGAACGTCGGCCCCCGAGGGCACCTGGCCGGGGGTTGTGAGAGGGAGCCCGGGCGTTCAGCGCCAGCCCGCCAGGGGAGATCAACCGACCGTTCCGCGCCCGGCGAGGCGGCTGGCGGGGGGCCGCGGGACCCACATTCGTCGGGATCCTGATGAACCGGAGACCAGGGGCACTTGGAATACGCCACTTGTAGAAGCCGGACTCACTCGAGATCGGGGACCAGCCCGGCCAGTCTCATCGCCAGGGCCCACCGGGCTACACAGTGTCTACATGACCGGCTCAAAATCGGCTCACCCCCTCCTGGTAGGTTTCTTCATGTCCGGGCTTGCGGCACCCAGAGGCGCGCGCCATGCCATTTCTCAGACGCACGCGGATCAGCCATGACCCGGGGCAAGAGGGACAGTCGCGAGGTTTGGTACAATGGCTGGCTTAAGCCAGGAACTTGAAGAGCAGGGTGAATAGCGGAGGAATTCGCGAAATGAAGCGATGGATCTACGTCGGCGTGGCAGCCGTCATCGTTGTCGCAGGTTTCTTCGGCTTCCGGGCGTTTCAGTCGGCCCGTCGCGCGGCCGAGAGCACGGCATGGCAGACCGTCCCCGCAGCGACGGGGGAACTCGTCTCGACCGTCGGTGCCACCGGGACGGTTCGAGCTAATCAGTACAGCCTGCTAGCATTCAAGACGGGGGGGAACGTCGGATGGGTCAACGTCCAGGTCGGCGACCAGGTCTCGGCGGGAGAGGTCTTGGCTGAGCTCAGCCCATCGTCGCTCTCGGCTCAAGTGATCCTGGCCCAAGCGGACCTGGTAGAAGCGCAGCGGGCCCTCGAGGATCTGAGAACCTCCGATGCCGCCCGGGCCGCCTCACAACTGGCGCTTGCCCAGGCCAGGCAGGCCTATGATAAGGCTCAGCGCAGGTATGTAACCCAGCAGAAAGGAAACCGGGGGACCCAAGAGACGATCAACGCGACAGAAGCCGATCTGGCGTACGCCGAGTCTCAAGTCGACGCGGCTCAGGATGCCGCCAACCGGGTCTCCAATCGGGCCGAGGACGATCCAGACCGGACGGCGGCAGAGAAGGCGCTCTATGACGCCCGGCATGCGCGGGACGTCGTGCAGGCCAGTCTGAATTGGTATACCGGCCAGCCGACGGCGATCGACCAGCAGATCCTCGATGCTGAACTGGCCTCGGCCGAGGCCGCCGTCAAGGATGCCGAGCGGGAATGGGAGCGGCTCAAGGATGGTCCGGATCCGAACGACATCGCTGCGGCAGAAGCCCGCGTGTTGGCGGCACAAGCCAACCTGGAGCTGCCCCGCATCTCGGCACCGTTCAGCGGGACGATCACTTCCGTCCAGGTCAAGCCGGGCGACGGGGTGAGCCTGGGGACTCTGGCGATTGGCGTGGCCGACTTATCGCGGATGCTGGTCGATGTGCAGATCTCGGAGGTCGACATCGATCAGATCGGGCTCGGCCAGGAGGCGACACTGTCCTTCGACGCCATCCTCGGCCGGGAGTACCACGGCCAGGTCACGGAGGTCGATCTGGTAGGGGTGTCGGAACAAGGCGTGGTGAGCTTCAAGGTGACGGTCGAATTGAGCGATGCAGAAGAGTCGATCAAACAAGGCTTGACGGCCGCCGTGAATATCGTCGCCAACAAGGTCGAGGATGCCCTCCTCGTTCCAAACCGGGCGGTCCGGGTTGTAAATGGTCAGCGGGTGGTCTACATCCTCCGCCAGGGACAGCCGGTGGCCGTTGAGATTGAGCTGGGCGGGTCGTCCGATCTCGATAGCCAGGTGTTGAGCGGCGATCTGAAGGCAGGCGATCCAATCATCCTCAATCCGCCTCTGGTGTTCGACCAGAACGGCCCGCCGGCCTTCTTCAGGCAATAGGATGAGCGAGTGGGTCATCGATGCCGAGGCGCTGGTCAAGACCTATAAGATGGGTGAGGTCGAGGTCCACGCGCTGCGCGGTGTCTCGCTGAAGGTCCGTCCGGGAGAAGTGCTTTCGATCATGGGCCCATCGGGTTCGGGCAAGAGCACGTTAATGAATCTGATTGGTTGCCTCGATCGACCATCGACCGGCAGCTATCGCCTGGATGGCGAGCAGGTCTCCGACCTGTCGGACGATGAGTTGGCCGAGATACGCAGCCGGAAAGTCGGCTTTGTCTTCCAGAGCTTCAACCTGCTAGGGAGGCAGACGGCCTTGGCCAATGTAGAGCTGCCGATGCGGTATGCCGGGGTCGCCCGAGGGCGCCGGCAACGTGCGACCGAGGCGCTAGAGGCGGTTGGCCTGGGTGATCGGCTGCGCCACCGTCCGAATGAACTCTCCGGCGGTCAGCAACAGCGCGTCGCCATCGCCCGGGCCCTGGTCAACAGCCCATCGATCGTCCTGGCCGATGAGCCGACCGGAAACCTCGACTCGAAATCGGGGGATGAGGTCATGCGCTACCTGCTAGGGTTGAACAAGGACCTTGGCACGACGCTTGTGTTTGTCACGCACGATCCGGAAATCGCCGCCCGCACCAAGCGCATCGTCCGCCTGTTCGATGGAGAAATCGTGGAGGACAAATGAGGCACATCCTTCTGATCCATCCAGAGCTCCCGTCAGGGGATTAGCCCCGAGGCGACCCGAGATGCTCTCGCTGCTCAATTTCTATGAGGCGCTGGACAGCCTGTCGAGCAATAAGCTCCGCTCGGCCCTGACGGTCCTGGGGATCGTGATCGGCGTGGGAGCGGTGATCGGGATCATGGCCGTCGGTGCCGGAGCCCAGAACACGATCACCGGTCAGATCTCGAGCATCGGGACCAACTTGCTGTTTGTCCTGCGCGGGGGAACCGAAGACATCCGCAACCCGAAGCCGCTGACGATCCAGGATGCCGAGGCCATCGCCGATCCATTTGCCGCGCCTTCGGTCGTCGGTGTGGCGCCTGTGCTTCAGGATACCCTCGAGCTCAGCTATGCCGGAGAAAGCACCTTCGCTCAAAGTTTCGGTGTGACCTCGTCGTACAACAGCGTGAGCAACCTGGCGTTGTCCGAGGGCGAATTCGTCAGCGAGGCCCACATCCTCGGCCGGGCGGCGGTGGCCGTTATCGGCCCGGACACGGCCGAGACTCTCCTCGGCCGTCGCGAAGGCGTAGTCGGCGAGACAATCCGGATCGAAGGTCAACCGTTCCGGGTGATCGGGCTTATGACCTCCCGCGGGGGAAGTGGCTTCGGCAATCAGGATAACCAGGTGATGGTTCCGCTGTCGACGGCCCAGACGCGGTTGATGTCGCGCGGCCGTGATCGCGTCGACATGATCATGGTTAAGGCCAGTTCTCCGGAGACCGTCCCCAGCGCCGACCTGGAGATCGCTAGCATTCTGCGTACCCGCCATCGAACTCCGATCGGCTCGGACGATTTCACGGTGTTCACTCAGGAGGATTTCCTGACGACTGCCGGTACGATCACGGGAGTCTTGACCCTCTTCCTGGGTGGCATAGCCGGGATCTCGTTGCTGGTCGGCGGAATCGGGATCATGAACATCATGCTCGTCTCGGTGACTGAACGCACGCGTGAAATCGGCCTGCGCAAAGCAGTCGGAGCGCGCAAACGCGATATCCTCTTTCAGTTCCTGACCGAATCCTCGCTGCTCAGCCTGGCCGGGGGGTTGATCGGCATCGCGCTGGGTTGGGGGCTGTCGTTGATCGTTGGGGCGATCGCCGCCGCCTCGGATACGGATCTTACCCCTAGCGTGACGCTCGACTCCGTCCTTCTGGCGACGCTGTTCTCGGCCGCGGTCGGTCTATTCTTCGGTCTGTACCCCGCAAAACGCGCGGCAGACCTGGAGCCGGTCGAAGCCCTGCGCTACGAGTAGATCGACAACGGGCGAGCGCCGACTTGCCCATGATGTTGCCGTCTGACATCCGGACAGGAAAAGGTCTGTAGGCTGACGGGCGCAATCGCTATACTGCGGCCATTTTGATTCGATCGATAATGCCTCACCCCCCTTGCCTCCCGGTAAGAACATCCGGGACGAACGGCCCCTCTCCGCCGCGGTGCTTGATCACTGGCCAAAGTTGCGTGGCGGAGGGGGGGATAAAGGGGGTGGGGGCGAAGACTCCCCCTCCATGTCCCTCAGGGGGTACTTTTTCGGAATGGAAGGACCGGCGCGAGTGGCTCAGTTCTTAGTGGGGGCGTCGGCGTCTCCTTCGAACTCCAGGTGAAATCGGTGAAGGAACCGATGCAGCAGCGGTGCGAAGAGCACCGCCACCATAGTGAGGAAGACAACGCCGCTGAAGAGGGCATAGGCTGTGGCGAAAAGCTTACCCTGCACAGTGGTTAGGGCATTGACGGGGCCCATCCCGGTCAGGATCATCGAGGAATTCAGCAGGGCATCGATCCAGGAAAGCCCCTCAAGAAAATGATAGCCGGCCGTCCCGATGGCAAGCGAGAAGACCACGATGCCGGCGGCGATCGCTACATTGCGCCGCAAGCGCGCCATGAATACGGCGCGCGAAGGTATCCTCGGATGACGTGGCATTTTAGCGCCTCTAACGGCCTTTGTTATCGAACTCGAGCGGTATGAGCAGCTCTCGCCACGCCGCAACGGATTTCTGGACTTTCTCTACGACTACCTCCACTGTTTGGCGCGCTGCCGGCCACACTCACGGAGGCTAACAAAGATGTCCTTTCAAATACTGTCCGGTGTACGAGTTCGTTGCCCCACAAATCTCCTCCGGGGTTCCCTGGGCGACGACAAGCCCTCCCCCGTCTCCTCCCTCCGGCCCGAGGTCGATCACCCAATCGGCGACCTTAATGATGTCGGGATGGTGTTCGATGATCAGGACAGTGTTGTCTTGATCGACGAGCTGCTGTAGGACGCCGATCAACTTGATCACATCGGCAGCGTGGAGGCCGACAGACGGTTCGTCGAGCACGTAGAGTGTATGCCCGTTGCCGCGCCGTGAGAGTTCGCGCGAGAGCTTGACGCGCTGGGCCTCGCCTCCCGAGAGAGTCGGCGCCGGCTGGCCGATCTTGAGGTAGCCCAAACCGACATCCTGCAGGGTTTGAAGCCGGCGGATCATCGGGGGAAACGCGCCGAAGAACTCTACAGCCTCTTCGATGCTCGTATCGAGCACGTCCGCGATCGACTTCCCCTTGAATCGGACCTGAAGGGTCTCCCGATTGAAGCGTGCCCCGTGACAGACCTCACACGGCACGTAGACGTCGGGGAGGAACTGCATCTCGATCCTCAGCTGACCTTGTCCTTCACAGGCCTCGCACCGCCCGCCTCGCACGTTGAACGAGAACCGGCCCGGCTTGTATCCGCGTACCCGCGACTCAGGGAGCTCGGAGAAGAGGGAGCGGATGTTGTCGAACAGGCCCGTGTAGGTCCCCGGGTTCGACCGCGGGGTCCGACCGATCGGACTCTGATCGATGTTAATCACCTTGCTTACGAATTGCGTGCCTTCGAGACGGTCGTGCTCTCCCACCTGCTGGCGTGAACCTTGAAGCGTGCGCGCCAGAGCCTTGTAGAGCACTTCAACCATCAACGTTGACTTGCCCGAGCCGGAAACACCGGTAATGCACACGAATGCGCCCAGCGGAAAGTCGACATTGATATTCTTCAGGTTGTTCTCACGCGCGCCGACAACGGTCAGCGAATGGCCGTTGCCCTGGCGCCGTTCCTTCGGAGTCTCAATGCGCAGCTTGCCGGAAAGATAGCGGCCGGTGACTGAGTTCAGATCGCGGCTTACCTTGGCCACCGGACCCTCGGCTACGATGTAACCGCCAGCCTCGCCGGCGCCGGGGCCGAGGTCGATGAGCCAATCGG
>MGOM01000079.1:35768-45084 GCA_001797105.1 Chloroflexi bacterium RBG_19FT_COMBO_62_14 | reverse complement strand
GCGTGGCCTCGTCATGCTCGACCACCAGGACGGTGTTGCCCAGATCCCGCAGCCCCTCAAGGGTGCGGATCAGGCGGGCGTTGTCGCGCGGGTGGAGGCCGATGGACGGTTCATCCAGGACATATAAGACCCCCATCAGGCGCGAGCCGATCTGTGTCGCCAGCCGGATGCGCTGGGCCTCCCCGCCCGAGAGCGTGGCGGCCGTGCGATCGAGAGTCAGGTAATCCAACCCGACGTCCACCAGGAAGTCGAGGCGCGAACGAATCTCTTTTAGGACCCGATCGGCGATCTTGCGCTCCCGGGTAGTCAGGGGTGAGTCGTCCGCTTGCAGCCCTTCAACCCACAGCAGTGTCTGAGCTACGGGCCAGCCGGTCACCTCGACGATGTTCGAGCCGCCGACCGTGACCGCCATCGCCTCCGGCCGAAGGCGTTTGCCGTGGCACGACGGGCACGGTCGCTCCGACATGTATTCCTGGATCTTCCCCCGGATGTACTCGGACTCCGTCTCCTGGTAACGCCTTTCCAGGTTCCCGATGATCCCTTCAAAGGTCGTCTTGTAGGTGGCCCTTCGACCCTCACGGCTGAGGTAATGGACGGAGACTTCTTTGCCGTCGGTACCGTAGAGGATGAGCTGTAGCTTCTGCTCGGGGAGTTCGGCGACCGGGGCATCCAGGTCAATCTTGAATTGCTCGGCCACTGCCTCGACCATCTGCCAGTAGTATCCGGGTCGATCCCGTCCCTGGCGGGACCACTCCATGGCGACCACGGCCCCTTCAGCCAGAGACACCGAACGGTCCGGGATCAGACGATCGGGGTCGATCTCGAGCTTGCTCCCCAGCCCCTGGCACTCCGGACAGGCGCCATGGGGCGTGTTGAATGAGAAGGTCCTCGGTTCGATCTCGGACAGGGTCGTCCCGTGTTCGGGGCAAGCGAGACGCTCGGAGAAGGGGATGTCGGTGGGGGGTTCAGTCGAGAGATCGGCGACGATCAGCGAGCCTTCGCCCCAGCGCAGCGCCGTCTCAACCGAGTCGGTCAGGCGGGAGCGCGAGGCCTCCGCCTCCTCGCCCGTCAGCCGTCGAACGATGAGACGATCGACGACGGCCTCGATCGAGTGATTCTTGTAGCGGTCCAGGGATATCTCATCATCGACTGAGTGGACCACGCCATCTACCCGGGCTCGGACGAATCCCGATTGGCGGATCTCGTCGATGACGGCCTGGTGGGTGCCTTTTCGGCCCCGGATGAGCGGCGCCAGGATCATGATACGCGTCTCGGCCGGGAGAGACTCGACGGCCTCGACGATCTCCTGGGCCGATTGCTGGCGAACCTCTCGGCCGCAGATCGGACAGTGCGGTTGTCCGGCCCGAGCGAACAGCAGTCGCAGGTAGTCGTAGGCCTCGGTGACCGTTCCGACGGTCGAGCGCGGGTTGTGGGATACACCCTTTTGGTCGATGGACACGGCCGGAGAAAGACCGTCGATGTAGTCGACATCGGGTTTGTCGAGCTGGCCCAGGAACTGCCGGGCATAGGCGGACAAGGATTCAACGTAGCGCCGTTGGCCTTCGGCGAAGATCGTGTCGAAGGCCAGCGACGACTTGCCCGACCCGGAAATCCCCGAGATGACCACCAAGCGATCACGTGGGATTTCGACATGGAGGTTCTTCAGATTATGCTCGCGTGCACCGACGACGACTATTTTGTCTTGCGGCATGACTTTGGCCTAGCGGAGATATCGTGTCGAGACGAGGGAATAGCAAAAAGTCATTATAACAGACTCAATCAGCGGGAACTCGCCGAATGCGCCGCTCGAAGGTCCGGGGCAGCCGCTTTCGCGCCCGACCACTTGTGCGAGCCGCTCGCCTGCCGAGAATCCATACCGGGCGGAGACAAGGCCACCCGGCATTCGATCTCGTCTTGGAATGTGCGGACGACGGCCTAAGCGGGCGGCGGGAGTTGCGCCTCGCCAGATTCGGTCGGAGTGGCGACCTGGACCGCGGGACCCGTCACGACCTTGTTGTTGGCCTCGTGAAAGAGATCGGCATAGCCCTGATTTCGCCACTCGAAGCTCAAACCGGCCGGTTCGGCCACAGGACGGAGGATGAGCGTGGAGCGGACGTACAAGGCGTCCGCTGGCGGCGGGAAGCGGCTACTCCGGCCGAGCAGGAAGAACGCCGGGGCCCCATAACCGACGACGGCGAGGATCAGCAACACCAGCGCGCCGATCCCTGGGCCCTCCTGCAGGTTTACAAGTCGGACTCCCAAAGCTGAGATCACCAGAAGAAGAGCGACCAGGGCCGAGATGAGGTGGGCCTGCAGTTTTGCCCCGGACTCTTCCGGGCTTCTGGCGATAGAGCGCTGGAAGCATACCGAGCAGAGCGAGACAGGTAGGCGCAGGACCCGTCGCTGAGAACCGGCCGGTGCCGGGGCGAGGATGGTCAGGTTTCGACCCGCGGGGATACGTAGGCAGTGAGCGCAAGTGTTCTTGGGAAGCCTGAAACGGCTATCCTTGATCTGGACCTGGTACCGCACTCCGGGTGGGGGTTCGACTCCGGCCGCAATCTGGGACCCGCTCGCTGAAATCGGAGACGGTATCTCCGGGGCGGGAGCGCCCGGTCTCGGCGGCCCTGTCGGGACAGGAGTCTCGGTAGCTTCTGCCAAGGCGGGACTGGCGTCAGCAACCATGGGTTGATCAGGTTCAGGGACGTGGACCTGCTCAACCGGGGGCGGCCAAGCCGGCTGCCGTAGCTCGGTCGCAGCGGCGGGGGCCGCTTCTTCAGGGACCTCGAGCGGGGGCGCTTCCTCATAAGAGCGCAGAAGGGCGGCGAAGCGAGCGGCGGGCTCCTGGGCGCCTCCGTCAGTGGGTCTAGAGGGCTTCTCTTCGGTTGTGTCATCTGACGCGGCCACCGCCTGCCGGTCAGGCCCGGGCACCGAATGACTGATGGCTGGTGTGGCCGGCTCGGGCAGGCCTTCCAGCTCAAACATATCTTGACCGGGGGTCTCAGGTTCGGAGGCTGGCGCGGACCTTTCAAGCATGGCGTTCTGCTGGATGACTTCCGGCCAAGCCCATTGGCGCAAGGCCATCTCGGCGGTCTCGGGGAACTGCGGGTGGATCTTCCCGTACATGACCCGCTCCCCCCCTTCTTCCATGACGAAGACCGAGCCGCAGTTGGCGCAAGACACGTAGTCCGGCAGTTTCTCCACGTGAGCCACTCGCAACTTTGGCTCGCCACAAATGGCACACGCCCAGCTCTGAACCAGGCCGTCTTCGATCGTGATTCGGGGTGTATTGGGCATACTTCGTCCGAATCTCCCGTAGGCGAGCGACCGCGTTCATAATCTAGCATATCGAGGTCCAGGCGGCAACGCCCCCTCGCCAGGGCCGCGAGCGAGGCGACGGACTAAGTCGGGATCCCGTTGCGGGCTAAGTCAGCCAACGAACCCGGGCGACTAGTTCACTGACTGTTCGATACACGGCCCGGGTGTATTTGAGGAACGCCGACAGGTCAAGCCTGGCACGGCAGCCCCACTCATGGTCCAACCCCGTCTTGGGCTCCGACACACCTGTCTTACCGGCCCATGCCCCCTCCAACAGCGCATCTCTCCCATTGAGGATCGCGATGAAGCTGTCTTCTCCGCACACGGCGTGGGCGAGAATCGCCCCGGCAGGGTTGGCGATCCCCGGAGGGATCCAGCCGAGCTATTCGGGTGTGATGTCCCCCGTCACCATGTCCAGAAACTCATGGGCCCAGCCGATCTCCTGCTTCATCAGCTCGATCGCGTCCATTGCAGACCTCACGTTTACGAATTCCCGCAAGGGCTCCCGCCGGAGCCGGCCTTCCGGACCGTCTTCGCCCGAGGTCAGTCACCTAAGGCGGCCTGGCGTGCGGCTTCGATGTACTGCAGGGATTGATGCCGGAAGTACGTGTTGTAGAGTTCGGCGTAGTAGCCGCCGTTGACCATGAGGGAGCGATGATCTCCTTCCTCAATGATCTGTCCCTGGCGCAGGACGATGATCCGATCGGCAGCTTTGACGGTTGATAGCCGGTGGGCGATCAAGATCGAGGTCGTCTCGGCCAGGATGAGGGAGACGGCCTCCTGGATCTGTGACTCGGTGAAGGGGTCGATATTGGCGGTCGCCTCGTCCAGGATGAAGATCGCCGGCTGTTGCACCAGGACGCGCAGTAGGGAGACGAGTTGTCGCTGGCCCATCGACAGCCGGCTGCCGCGTTCGCCGACCTCGGTCTGCAAACCGGCCGGAAGAGAGTCGACCCACTCGCCCCCGCCGATCTTAGCGGCCAGCTCTTCGATCTCGGACTGCCTCGCCCCTGGGCGTGCATAGCGGATGTTGTCAAGCACACTGCCGGAGAATAGAAACGGAGCTTGAGAGACGATGCCCAATTGGCGCCGGTATTGACGCAGGTCGAAGGTCCGGATGTCCATGCCGTCGATCAGCAGGGAACCGTCCTGGAACTCATAGAAGCGGGCGATGAGCTTGGCGATAGAGGATTTTCCTGCCCCGGTGTGGCCAACCAGGGCCAGATTCTCGCCGGATGTGATGTGCAAGTGGAAATCTCGCAACACGGGTTCATTCGGCAGATAGTGGAAACCGAGGTGATCAAAGGTGATCTCGCCGCGGAGTTCGGGAACCGGTCGTTCTTCGTGCTGGGTGACGGCCGACTCGGCGTCGATCAGAGCAAACACGCGCTCGGCAGCGGAGAGACCGGACTGGACCTGGCTCCAGAAGGCCGAGAGATTGAGCATCGGGAACCAGAATCGATCCAGGCTGTTGATGAACAGATACCAGGCCCCGAAGGTGATCAACGCCGCGGCGACATTCAGTCCGCCGACGTACACCAGCAAGGCCGTACCAATACCGCCGAGCGCGTTCAGTGTGGGGAAGACGATCGAAAGCACAAACCCCCGCCGGATATTGATCCGATACGATTGCCGGTTGACCGCATCGAATTCTGAATAGATCGCCTGCTCCTGGCGGAAGCCCTTAGCGACGGCGATCCCCGTAATCGCTTCCTTGATGGACGCGTTGACATTGGCCATCGCCCGCATGCCTCGGCGCGTGACCGCCCGGGCCAGGCGCCGGAACCCGATCGCCACCAGGAATACCAACGGCATCATCACTAGCAGCCAGGGAACGAGGCGAAGCTCAACCAGTGCCAACACCACGAGGAGGATTCCGGCCTCGACGGTCTGGCTGGCGAGGTCGGTCACCAGCACGACCACCTGGGCGAATTCTTCACTGTCCGAGGTAATCCGGCTGACGACTCGCCCGGATGAGAACTCGTCGTAGAAGGACATGTCGTGGGCGGCCGCGGCGTTGAATGCCTCCTGACGCAAACTCAACATGACGTCGCCGACGGCACGGATGGTCAGGCGGCGCCCGAACCAGTTGGCGACCCAGATGACGATCCCCAGGCCGAGCAGGATGAACGACATCGCGATCAGCAGCCTGGAGGAGGCTGGGCTGGTCATCAGGTTGACACCTTCGGCGACCAGGATCGGTGTCGCCGCCCCTGCAGCCGAGATGACCAAGAGGCTGGCCACGATCCCCAGCATCCGGCGGGACTCGGGTTTGAAGTACTCGATCATTCGCCGGATCAACTGGCGGTCGCTGTAAGTGCGATCGTAAGCTTCGGCGTCGAGACCGGTGAAGAAACCCATCGATCAGTCGTCCTTATAGCGGTCGAAGATCCGCCGGTAGGCCCCGGAGGTCGCCAAGAGTTCATCGTGTGATCCGGCCGCGACCAGTTGGCCATTGCGCATGACCAGGATCTGGTCGGCCCAGCGGATCTGAGAGAGCCTGTGAGTGATGATGAAGGTGGTCCGCCCCGTGGCGGCCCTGAAGATCGCCCGTTGGATCTGGTCTTCGGTGGCGCTGTCGATAGAGCTGGTGGCATCGTCCAGAATCAGCACTCGGGGGTCTGTCAGGAAGGCCCTGGCCAAGGCGATCCGCTGGCGCTGACCGCCCGAGAGCGTCACGCCTCGTTCCCCGACCAAAGTAGCATAGCCATTCTGGAAGCCAAGGATGAACTCGTGAGCCTGGGCGGCCTGCGCCGCGGCTTCGATCTCGGATTGGGTCGCATCTGGACAGCCGAAAGCGATATTCTCGGCCAACGTGCGTGAGTAGAGAAAGACATCCTGCTCAATGGTCGAGATCTGTCGGCGCAAAGCCTCCAGATCCCACTCGCGGACGTCAAGGCCGTCTATCAGGACCTGGCCGGCGCTGACCTCGTAGATCCGGTTGATGAGATTGGTCAGAGCGGTCTTGCCGCTCCCGGTTTGACCGACAATGGCGACCGTCTGGCCAGGATGAACGTGGAGGCTGACGTCCTGCAAGACCGGGCCTCCTTCTTCGTAGGCGAATGAGGCATGGCGGAATTCGACCTCTCCGCGCATTTCCGCCGAGTGACCCTGGGGGTTGCGATCCAGTTGAGTCTCGCGGGTAATCAGGTCCAGGATGCGCCGGGCGCCGGCCATGCCCAGCGCCACTTGGGAGTAGGCGTGCAGCGAGACGAATGTCGGGAACCCAAACAACTCAATCAGACCGACATATGAAACCACCTGCCCGATGTTGATCCTTCCCTGGCCGAACAGGATCATCGCATGCAGGAAGGCACCTCCCGTGGCCAGGCCCAGGAGCAGCAGCGGAATGAAACGAGCTTCCACATCTCCCTGGCGGACGAAGGCGTCGCGAAACGTGCGGGCATTCGCCGCGAAGCGCGAGACTTCCTCGAGCTCCGTGGCGTGGCCTTTGACGATCTCGATCCCGTCCAGGGCCTCAGCTAAGCGAGCGTTCATGTCGCCGAAGGCACTTCGTACCCAGTCGGCGATCGGCCTGAGTTCGTACAGGTACTGCCACAACGCCAGGAAGTAGGCGACAAGAAAGAGCACCGGCGTGAGGATGAGAGCCGGATCCATTGTGGCCGCGACGATGATCGGCATGATCATGAAATTGCCCGAGCCGACGACCAGATTCATGCCAGGGCTGAACATGAGGTTGATCGCCCGAACGTCATTCGTCGCCCGGGCCATTGTGTCGCCTACCGGCAGCAAGTTGTGGAAGGTCATACTCTTCCCGAGCAGACTGACGCACAGCTCCTCGCGGATGTCGCGTTCCAGCCGCTGGCCGATGACCTCGGCGCCGAAGATCCGGCCGAGCTGAAACAGGCTGCGAACAACCTGCGACCCGACAATGAGCAGGGCGATCTGGAGGAGCTGGCGCAACGCGGTTGGGTCGGCGAGAATCGTGTTGAAGCCTCGTCCGACAAGAACGGGAACTGCGGCCGCCAGGGCCGCATTGCCGAAGGCCCCGATCAGGACGATGGCGACGATCCACCTGTAACGAGCCACATGCCAGGCGATCCAGCGGAACGGCGTCCGCCGGTCGGGCACTGGTACACCGGCAAGTGAAAACTCAGCAACTGCCATCAGTGGGCTCGAGCATTGCAGGATAAATGATGCTTAGGGGAGGCGGCGAAGCAGGCCGAGGATACCACACCCACCCGGGCCTTCCCCCGCAAGAAGTGTCCATGAGAGACAGGTCGCCGGCCGGGCGACTCAGCCGATGCGGATGAATCAGCTGGCCGGTTTTCCCTCGACGAGCGTCGACGGGTCGGAGCCCAGCTACGGAATCGGCTCGAACCTCGCCGTGAAATGGCGAAGGAGTTCGGGCGCGTAGGTCAGCCGGTAGCCGGGCAGGCGCTCGCGGCGCTCATAGACACGGGCCATCACCTGTACGACGAAGTCCATATGTGTCTGAGTATAGGTACGGCGCGGGATGGCCAATCGCACCAGCTCCAGTGGGGGGTGGCGGATCTCACCAGTCTCGGGGTCTGGGTGGGCGAAGGCCACGGATCCGAGCTCGACAGCCCGGATCCCCCCTTCGAGGTACATGGACACGACCAGGGCCTGCCCCGGAAATGCCTCCCGGGGGATGTGCGGCAGGAGTCGGCCGGCGTCGACATAGACGGCGTGGCCGCCGGGGGGCTCAATCACCGGAATGCCGATCTCAAGCAATCGATCGGTCAGATACGCCGTTTGGCCGATCCGGTAGGCAAGGTAGTCCTCTTCGAGTCCCTCGAGGAGACCTACCGCCATCGCGTCCAGATCCCGTCCGGCCAGTCCGCCGTAAGTCGGAAATCCCTCGCGCAGGATAAGCTCGTTCGAGGCGCGTTGGAACAGACCCTCGTCGCGCATCGCCAGGAATCCGCCGATGTTGACGATCGCATCCTTCTTGGCGCTCAGCGTCATCCCATCGGCCAATGAGAACATCTCGCGGGCGATTTCTAAAAGGCTGTGGTTCTGATAAGCCGGCTCGCGTAGCTTGATGAAGTAGGCGTTCTCGGCATAACGGCATCCGTCGATGAAGAACGGGATCCCATATCTCCGATAGATCTCACTGACGCCCCTGAGATTCTCGAGCGAAACGGGCTGTCCACCGGCAGCGTTGTTGGTGATCGTGATCATCCCCAAGGGGACATTCTCCACCCCTACTCGGCGGATGAGCGCCTCGAGCTTCTCCAGGTCCATGTTGCCCTTGAACGGAAGCCGTGTCTTGGGGTCGGCGGCCTCCTGGATCACAAGATCTTCCGGGCGTCCACCTCGGGCAAGGATATTCGCCTGGGTCGTATCGAAGTGCGTGTTGGAGGGTACATACTGACCGGGATGGATGAACAGGCTGCTCAGGATGTGCTCAGCCGCCCGACCTTGATGGGTTGGGACGAAGTACGGGAAACCGAAAATGTGGTCGACTGCCGCCTTGAGACGATAGAAGGACCGGGCGCCGGCGTAGCTTTCGTCTCCCAACATGAGCGCTGACCACTGCCGATCGCTCATCGCGCCTGTTCCGGAATCGGTTAGGAGATCGATGAAGATGTCCTCCGCGGCGAGGCCGAAGACGTTGTAGCCGGCGGCCTGGAGGGCCAATGTGCGCTGGCGGTGATCGACCCGGCGGATCGGTTCGACGACCTTGATGCGAAAGGGCTCGGGGGGATGATGGGGCATGCATGACTCCTGGGTTCGGTGCAACCTGAGTCTAGCATCAGTGTATGGCCGATGGAAGCCGGGACCTCAACCCGCCCGTTGTTGACGGGAGCGGCGGGCCGACGGGCGCGCGCGGGGTTGAGGTTATACTGCACAGAAGCCGACCGAAGCGGCTGACGCAAGAGCAGGTATTCCGGGGGCCGAGTACGGGGGCGTGATCTATGAGCGATCCAGGGTTGAGGCCAATTGAGATTGTGCGATTTGTCCAGGGACCGGCGCAGACGAACGCGTACCTCGTTGGTGAACGCGGTGGCGAACA
>MGOM01000079.1:18621-35725 GCA_001797105.1 Chloroflexi bacterium RBG_19FT_COMBO_62_14 | reverse complement strand
GAGGCTGGCGCATCAGCGATATCTGGCTCACCCATGCCCACTTCGATCACTTCGGAGGAGCGGCCGCACTGGCGGACTCAAGCCAAGGTCTGATCCCAGTCGCACTCCACCCGGCCGATCAGCCGTTATGGCGTGCATTGGGCGGCGCGGCCTTCTTCGGCTTGGAGACGTTCGACCCTGGTCCGGAGCCGACGATCCCTCTCGAGCACGAAATGCGCCTGCGTTTGGGGGAGCACAGCTTTGTCGTGCGCCATACCCCCGGCCATAGCCCGGGTCACGTCATCTTCATCGAGGAGCAGGCCGGCGTTGCATTCTGTGGCGACTTGATCTTCCAGTCCGGGATCGGACGTTTTGACCTGCCCGGTGGCGACGAAGACCTGCTCATGAAGAGCATCCAGGATCACGTACTGGTCCTGGGGGATGCGATGCGTCTGCTTCCTGGGCACGGGCCGGAGACGACGGTTGGGGCAGAGCGGCGCACGAACCCGTTCCTCACCGGGACAGCCTGGGAGTGAAGCCCGCCCCCTGCTCCCTCCAGGAAGAGGAAATGCCCTCCAAGATGGAATACCCGTCATCCGGAGCCATCGACTCAGGACCCGTCCTGGGCCTGAATCCAGACCAACCAATCCCGAATAACCGTGGGTGGTTCGTCCGGCGCGGTGGCGATGACCTCGAAGCGTAACGGATAGCGTCCGCCATTCACGCTGGATGCAGAGACGGATTGGCCTTCGACACGGACCAGGTGTGTGCCTTCAGGTACGTACGATATCGGAAGGAGACCGATGCTGCCCGGGAGTTCACCGAGTAGCGAGACAGTCGCCGAAGGAGAGGGGGCGACGATCGCGGTCTTGGAGACCATTCCCGTGGTCAGGACCAGTCGCTCGAAGGCCATGCGCAGGTCATCGCCCTGCGGAGGGATGACGAGCTGAATAGGCAGGGCAGGGCCGTCGAGCTCGTCCCAACTTTGGATCAGTCCGCTGAAGATGTCTCTGAGCTGTTGAACATTCAAATCGCGAATGTCGACACCCGGGTTGAGCGCGATGGCGATCCCTTCGAAGCCCAACGGTGTCGCGAACCAACCGTCGGGCGGTGAGTTCCCCGACACGAGCACATCGATCTGGCCATCCTCCGCCGCCCGGATGGCGTCCGCCATCGACCAGACTTCCAGATCGAACGCTGGCACGCCGGAGGTTTTGGCGTACGCGCGCAGCCTTTCACCGGCAAACGGTTCGAGCGCGGCGCCGACTGCAACGCGGCCGGTGGGGGGTGGGAAGGTCGGTGTCGTCTCCGTCCCGGCACAGCCTAAGAGCGTGAAGGCGAACGCCATCAGCGCCACAGCGCCGCGCCGATAGGAGTGCCCGACCCTCCGTGCACTTCCACTCGCCGGCTGCACGGGCTGCGAGCTTCTCATTCCGGTCCAGTCCGAGCTACACACTCAACAAACCCGCCAAGACCCCCGCCACGCCTACAACAGCACAGTAGACCGCGAACACCGTCAGACTTCGCCTCGACAGGTAGGCGAGCATCCAGCGGATGGAGAGATAGCCGACAATGGCAGCCGCGATGAAACCGACGACTAATGGGGCGATCATCGACTTCAGCTCGGCGATCTGCATGAGATCGTTCAGGGCGATAATGCTCGCTCCCAGCATCGCCGGGATGGACATCAGAAACGAGAACCGGGCGGACGACCGCCGGTCGAGGTGGCGTGTCAGGCCGGCTCCGATCGTAGAGCCGGAGCGCGAGATGCCGGGAAACAACGCCGCGGCTTGAGCTACACCCACCCAGAGGGCATCGGCGGCGGACAGGCCGTCGAGATCGCGCGTGCGCTTTCCCACACGCTCGGACAGGATCAGCCAGACTGCAGTGAGCAAGAGGAAGTACGAGACGGCGATCGGATCTGAGAAGATTCGCTCCACGAGGTCTTTCAAGTACAGCCCGGCGATCACAGCCGGGAGCGTCGCCAGGACGATGAGCCACGCCAGGCGCGACATAGGTGCGTAGAACGGGCGCCGGCGAACCAGACCATCGATTATCCCCCGGACGAGACCCCCAAGATCCTGCCGGAAGTAAACCACCACCGCCACGAGTGTTCCCATCTGAACAAGAACGTCGAAGACAAAAGCCGTGTCCTCCGAGAACGTCCAGCCCAGCAAGGCCGGCACTAACACCAAGTGAGCCGAGGACGAGATCGGTAAGAACTCCGTCAGCCCCTGAACGATCCCCAGGAGAACGGCCTGAACCAGGCTCATGCTTCACGCCTCCGGGTCGCGGTGCTTTTGATAGCCATCGCGGAATTCTTCCGCAAACGCGTTGAGTCTGAGCTCCAGGATCGCCTGGCGCAGATCATCCATCAGATGCACGAGCGCGTGCAGGTTGTGTATCGAGAGCAAGGTTGCAGCCAGCATTTCACCGGAGACGCTCAAGTGTCGGAGGTAGGCCCGAGTGAACTTCAGGCATGTATAGCAATCGCAGGCTGGGTCGATCGGCCGCGTATCTTCGATGTACTCGGCCCGGCGCAGGTTGAGCCGTCCTTGCCGCGTCAGCGCGGCGTGGTTGCGGGCCATCCGCGTGGGCAGGACACAATCAAAGATGTCGACCCCGCGCACAACCCCCTCCACCAAATCCTCGGGGGAGCCGACCCCCATCAAGTATCGAGGTCTGTCCTCGGGCAGCGTCTGATCGAGAAGTTCCAAGACAGCCAGGGTCTCGGGCTTGCTCTCTCCGACAGACAGACCGCCGATGGCGTTCCCAGGGAAGTCCAATCCGGCGATGAACTCGGCCGAGTCTGTCCTCAGGTCGGGGAATATGCCGCCCTGGACGATCCCAAACAGGGCCTGGTCGGTACGCGTGTGTGCCTCCAGGCAGCGTTCAGCCCAGTTGTGTGTCCGGATGACGGCGCCTTCGACGGCGTCCCGGTCATTCGGGACCGGGCATTCGTCAAGGGCCATGATGATATCGGCACCCAGATCCTCCTGGATGGCGATGGCTTTCTCCGGAGTGAGGCGATGCTCCGTTCCATCGAGATGCGAGCGGAATGTCACGCCGTCGCCGTCGACGTCGCGCCGATCGGCAAGGGAGAAAACCTGGTAGCCGCCTGAGTCGGTGAGGATCGGGCCGTTCCAGCCCATGAAGCCGTGCAGGCCACCTAGCCGCGCAATGACCTGATGCCCGGGCCGCAAGTACAAGTGGTAGGTGTTGGCCAGGATCAGGCCTGCACCGAGGCTCTCGAGCTGGTCCGGCGTGAGAGCTTTGACCGTGCCTTGGGTCCCGACCGGGGCGAAGACCGGGGTGCAAACGTCACCGTGCGAGGTGTGGAAAGTACCAGCTCGGCCCCGACCGTCCGTTCCGGCGAGGCTCCATCCGAACGCGGTCACAGACCCCAGACCAGGTGCAGACCGAGGACGACGATCAGAATGGCAACCAGCGTGACGGGGGCGCCAAGACGCCAATAGTCGCGGAACGTGTAGCCGCCGGGGCCCATGACGAGCAGGTTAGCCGGGTGACCCAAAGGGGTAATGAAGGCGAGTGAGCACCCGATCGAGACCGCCATCGCCATGGCGCGAGGGTCGGCGCCGATCGCTTCAGCCGAGGCGATGGCGATGGGAGCCAGGACAACTGCCGCTGCCTGACCGCCAATCAACAGACTCAATCCGATTGCAGCCAGGTTGAGGATGCTGGCGGCGCCCAGCGGCCCAATGCGAGCCGTCGCCCCCAGGATAGACTCGCCGAGGTAGGACGCCGCGCCGGAGGTGTCCAGCGCGATGCTCAACGGGAGCATACCGGCGATCAGGAAGACCGTACGCCATTCGACAACCCGGTAGGCTTCGTCCATCCTGACACATCCGGTCAGGACCATCGCGATCACCCCGGCCAGCACGGCCAGCGGCAAAGGCAAGACCCCCAAGGCCGCCAGGGTCAGACCGCCAAGCAAGATCGCCACGGATAGCGGGGCTCTCGAGGTTGGTCCCCCATTGGTCTCCTGCTCGAGCACCACGAAGTTTCTGTCATAGCGAAGCATGTTGATTTCCCGACGTGGGCCTTGCACGAGCAAGGCGTCGCCATGGCGAAGAGGGATCTCGGCGATGTCTTGCTGAACCGCCAGCCCCTCTCTCCATAGAGCTAGCGCCTGGATCCCATATCGTTCCCTGAGGCGTATCTCCCGCAGCGTCTTAGCCTGCATCTCCGAGCGCGGTGCGAGCAGGACCTCGACCATCGGGTAATCGGTCGAGACCAGCGCCTGATCCAACGCGGCGTCGGACCGCAACGTCAGTCCATAGCGCTCGGCCAGCTCGGGGGTTGGGGCGCCTTCGAGCAATACGATGTCGCCTTCTGCGACCTCCGTATCCCGATCCGGCGCGAGCTTGAGGTGTCCTCCGTGGACGATGCCCAGAACCGTCAGACCCAATTCGTGCCCCCAGCCTGCCTGGGCAAGCGTCGCGCCGGCTACGGCCGAGCCGCGCCGGACCAGGACCTGGCTGGTTCCCTCTCGCAGGTGGTAGATGTCGGAGAGTTCCTGCCGCAGTCGACGCATGTGGGCCATGGATCCGGGCACATCCCGCGCCGGCAGCAGACGAGGCGCCAGGAGGAGCATGACGCCGGTGCCGGCGAGGGCCAACGGGACGCCGATCGGCAAAAAGTCGAACAAGCCGAATGGGCGGAGCCCGGCCTGGGCCAGCGTTGTGCTGACGATGATGTTGGATGTCGTGAGGAGCGTGGCCGTACCCCCGAGAAGGGAGCCGAAGGAGACGGGCATCAGCAGACGCGAGGGCCGGACGCCGGTCTGGCGGGAGATGCCCATGGCGGCCGGAAGGAGGACGGCGGCGGCGGCGATGGTGTTCATGAAGAGGGAGAGGCTGGCGGCGGTGAGGGCCAACGCGGCGACGATCCGGTTCTCCGAACTGCCGGTCAGCTTGAGCACGCGCTGACCGATCCAGCGCGTCACCCCCGTCTGCTCAATCCCGGAGGTCAGAATGAAAATGGAAAGGACCGTGATGACCGCTGCTGCACTAAAACCTGAGAGAGCTTCGTCCGGGGTGATGACACCGGTCAGGCCGAGGATCACGACAACCATGAGGGCGGTCACATCTGGTCGGAGCTTGCCGCTGATCAAGGCGACCGCGGCGAAGGCGATTGTGGCGATGGTGATCCAGCCGGCGGGGGTCATCCGGGCGATTATAGCATTTGGGGAATGCAGGACGTTACCTGAACGTTCTGCATTCCCCAATTCGGGGCGGAAGATGGTTAAGGGGCCGAAGCTTCCCCTTTGATCAGTCCGATGGCCGACGTCGCTGAAATTAACAGGAGCAGGTCTCAACCTCACCCCCTACCCCCCGGTAAGATCGTCCGGGGCGAACGGCCCTCTCCGCCGACTCCCTTGACGCAATTAGGTGGTCCGTGGCGGAGAGGGGTGTTCCTCCGCGCCCATCGAGGAGTCATGGTTGGCGGTGATCGAACGAGTTGAGGCAAAGTACTATACTTTCACCTGTGAATCCACAGCATGCGTACTCGAGCTGGGCCGAAGTCGACCTCTCGGCTATCGAGGCCAACGTCGGGCTGCTCGTGAAACACACGGGCGTGCGCGTCATGGCGGTCGTCAAGGCAGACGGCTACGGGCACGGTGCAGTCCCCGTGGCGAAGGCGGCCATCCGAGGCGGTGCGGCGTGGTGCGGTGTGGCTCGTGTCGAAGAAGCGCTTGAGCTGCGCCAGGCACGAATCGAAGGCCCGATCTTGCTGCTCGGTTGGGTACCGCCTTCGAGAATCCGCGCGATGGCGGAAGCGCAGGTCTCGATTGCGGTCTGGGACCCCGACCAGATCCAGGCCGCAGCCGCGGCAGGGCAGGCAGGCGGTCCGGTTCGCCTGCATCTGAAGATAGACACCGGGATGAGCCGGCTCGGCGCGCCCCCAGAGCAGGCCCTCGAGCTGGCGCGGCTGATCTCCGCTCGGCCTGAGATAGTCTTCGAAGGCGTCTTCACACACTTCGCCCGGGCCGACGAGCCCTCCCAGCCGACGACGGTCGCGCAGGCGAAGGCCTTCAACGCGGTACTCGAGACCCTGCGTGCGGCCGGGCTCCGCCCCGAGCTGGCCCACGCCGCCAACTCGGCCGCCGCCCTGACCCGGCCCGAGGCCGCGTTCGACATGGTCCGGACCGGGATCGCGATCTATGGGCTGCATCCTTCCAACGCGTGTCCCCTGCCGTCCTCATTCAGATCGGCCCTGACCTGGAAGACCCAATTGGCGCAGGTGAAAACGCTGCCAGCCGGCCGCGGGGTCAGCTATGGGCACGCATACGTCACTCGTGAGGTCGAGAGGATTGGCACCGTCCCGGTCGGGTACGCCGACGGCTTCCGCCGAGTGGAGGGGGGTATCGTCCTCGTAAAAGGTCGGCGGACCCCGATCGTGGGGCGGGTGTGCATGGACCAGATTTTGGTCCAACTGGATGGCGTGCCGGATGCGGTCGAAGGGTCGGAAGTCGTTCTTCTCGGTCAACAGGGAGGCGACAAGATCTCGGCGGAAGAGATCGCCCAACGTTGGGCGACGATCAACTACGAGGTCGTTTGCGGGATAGGACGCAGGGTGCCGCGTATCAATGTATAGCCCCCGAACCGCGCCCGTCTGACCTCACGCCCGGCGAACTGGCCTACCAGATGTCGCCAATGGTGAATCCTTCGGGAAAAGGATCGTCGGGATCGACAACGTAATTGCTCAGCCCTGTGATCCATGCCTGTCCGCTGAGCGTCGGAACGACGGCCTGAATGCCACCAACTTTAGTTTCTTCGATGAGTCTCCCGGTGAAGATCGTCCCCAGTAGGCCTTCATGCCGGAAATCTTGATTGAGGCCTAGCTTGCCTCTGGCATAGAGTGTCGCCATCTTGGCACACGTACCCGTGCCGCATGGCGAGCGGTCCAGAGCCCCTGTCCATGTTGACGGCCTGTTCCAATCGAGCTGACCTGTGGCGACGGTCACGGCGTTTTTCATGTGCGCCTCAGGATGCGTCGGGGGGCCTGAGAGCTGCGATATCGTGATGCCGGAGAACTCCGGGATTTCCGGATGGACGACAGATAACTGCTCATTGGCCGCCACTCTGATCATCTCGCTGATCCGGACGATATCTCTTCCTTCGTCAGGCGTCAGCTTCAGGCCGAACAGCCCGGCCTCGGCGATCACGTAGAACATTCCCCCATAAGCCACATCCACCGTCAGCGGCCCCAGTTCCGGGACATCGATCTCGGCGTCCAGGTAGACTGAAAAAGCGGGTACGTTCTGGAACGTAACCCGTTTCACTTTGCCGTTTTCACACTCCGCCCCGACTTTGATCAGTCCCGCCGGGGCCTCCAGGGTAAGCTCTGTGAGCGGTTCTTTCATTGGGAGGATTCCAGTTTCGAGCAGCACGGTGGTTACGCAGATCGTGTTGGTGCCCGACATGCCCGGATACTCAGTCTGCTCCATGATGATGTAGCCGGCATCGGCATCGGGGTGGGTGGGAGGCAGAATGAGATTGCAGCACATTGCCGGGTATCCGCGCGGCTCTTGCAGCATCAGCTTTCGCAGGCTATCGCCGTGTGTCTCGAGGAAGCTCCTCTTTTCGAGCATCGTCCTTCCGGGGACATCGACGATCCCGCCGACGATGACACGGCCGGGTTCGCCGGCGGCGTGAGCGTCGACGGCTGTGATCATCTTTGTAAACCGCAAGTTAACCTCCATTCTTTCGGAACAAGGTCCAATAAGGAATAACTGGCCTGGAATAGGCCGAATCGCATGGCACCTAGGTTGATTCTAGACCAGAATCGTGTACACTGGTGGATAATGGGCCGTGAGCGCGGCTCAGAGTATTCATAGGAATGTTGCAGGCTGAAGTCGCTGGCAGTATCCGCAGGGAGCTATTCCCACGAGGAGGCGGATTGGGCCGAGGGGATCATGTCGGCGAGCTTGCTGGCCTGGTCCAAGCCAGAGCCCGCAGATGGGTACTTGACCTCTCGACGGCATCAATGGCCAGAGCGGGCTTGTTCCCTTACATCCCCCCTCCAAACTGCCGAACAAGCTCTCGCACGGTAGGGCCACTACTACCGCTTGAGTCTAGGCCATGGAGCTCTGTCTCCGGTCAATGACGCCCCGAATGGCCCTCCCATATCTCATTCCCCAGATCCAGATGCTATTCCGCGACTTGCGGCCAGCTGTCATTCGCCACATGACGAGAGGACCGGAACAGGCCCCGGCGGCGCTTCTCACAAGAGCTCGAGGTTCTGGTAGCTGACTGACCGGGTTCTTGCATGTCAGACAACAGATGTGCTCTTCAAGTATCCGGCAGGTCCCAGCTTGTATTCAGCATGAAGCCATCGCGCCTAGGGAACTAATAAAGGACACAATCGAGTTAGGGGCTTATCCAGTGACTCAGGTTTGGCTTGCATAGGGCAAGCTCATGTCCCTCTCGGGGGACGGTTGCAGCACGACCTGGGAAGCGAGACTTGCCTGGCGAAAGCACCCCTCGAACCTTCGGATCGGTCTCGGCTTCAGAAGGGAGGTGGGCTAACCAGACGCTACGAACAGGCTTGCAGGGACGGACCAGTGTAGTTCAAATCCGATGGCTGTCTGAACGGTGTCACATTGGCACCGAAAAGGCAGTCACGATTTGACGCAGGCAAGATGGAGGATGAGGAGATGATTAAGATCGGGAAACAGAGACTGCTGATCGGCCTGCTAGTTCTCGCCATGATACTAACCGCATGTGGTGGCGCTGGCGGCGGTGAGGCGAAAACGATCCGTGTTTATGCCTCGTGGCCTCTTCAAGGTGGGATGCTGCCCATTGGGGATGGCATGCGGAATTCCGCCAAGCTAGCTCTGAAACACTACCTGGAAGATCACGGCGGTACAGGCCCCGCTGGTTTCAGCGTTGAGGTCATCTTCAATGACGATGCTTCGCCAGTGACTGGCTCGTGGGATGGCACGGTCGAGGCTGAAATCGCGCAGAAGTGTGTCAACGACCCGCTGTGTTTGGTGTACTTTGGCACCTACAATAGTGGCGCGGCCAAGGTCAGCAGCCCCATCACCAATACGGCAGGAATGGCGCATATCACGCCGGCCAACACCTACCCAGGCCTGACGTGGCCGTGCCCCACGTGCGCCGAGGACGAACCCGGGATCTACCGCCCGAGCGGCGTCCAGACCTACTTCCGCACGAATGGCAACGATTTCTATCAGGGCTATGCAGCTGCCTCGTGGTCCGTGTGCGAGGGAGTCGAGAAAGTCTACATCCTGGATGACCGCCAGTTGTACGGCAAGGGTGTAGCCGACGCGATGGAGACGCACGCCAAAGAAATCGGCCTGGAGGTTGTCGGCCACGAAGGCGTCGAGAGCACCGATATCGACTTCCGCTCCCTGATGGGCAAGATCGAGGTCTCCGGCGCTACACTCGTCTACGGGGGTTTCGTCATCGACTCCGGTGGGGTGCAGGTGGTTCAACAGATGGCCAACCTTGGCCTGTTCGACAAAGGCATCAAGTTCATGGGGCCGGATGGCCTAGTTGACGCGGCACTTATCGATCAGGTAGGCGGCGTCGACGTGATTGGCGATGGCAACGTGCTGCTCACCTTCCCCGGTCTGGCGCCCGAGCAGGTTCGCGACTTGAGCGACAAAGGCAAGCGTTTCTACGATGGTTACGTCCAAGAATACGGCAATGCGCCCGACGCCTGGGACAGCTATGCCTACCAGTCCACACTGGTCATCTTGGACTCTATCGAGCGCGCGGCGGCAAAGGGTGAAGTGACCCGCGGCGCAATTCTTCAGGCGATGAAGGAAACCGACTTCGAGGGCGTGACTGGCCGCATTCAGTTTGACGAGAACGGCGATCCACGCCAAAGCTCGATGGGTGGGTTCGAAGTCCGGGATGGAAAGATCGTCCCCTTGGCGCCAATCAGCGGCGACATGCACACAAGTTGCCCATAGGAACCTCGCCGTCAACTTGAGTATGGGAGAGGGTACTTGAAGTATCCTCTCCCATGACGGTACCGCTTGTTCATGCTGTGCGACAGGGCTTTGCGCCACCTGCAGCCACCAGCTGGGTAGGCGCAGTGGGTTCATTCAAAGCATGATACTCCCCCCTAAAGAGGCGGAAGCATAGATGACACCTGTGGAATTCTTCCTCCAACAATCGTACGTCGGCCTGACGATCGGTGCCTACTACGCCCTGATCGCGCTGGGCTATACCATGGTGTATGGCATCATCGAACTGATCAACTTCGCACACGGCGACCTGTTTGCCTTCGGGTTCTTGATCTCGCTGACGCTGTTCGGCGTGTTTGGTCTGCAAGCGCCTCTTGAGCCTATACAGGCTATTATCTTCCTACCCCTGATCTTCTTGATCACGATACTCTCGGCCGGTCTGCTGAATCTGTTCATCGACCGCGTGGCTTACCGCCCCTTGCGCAACGCGCCGCGCCTGGCGCCCTTGATTACAGCGGTGGGCGTTTCGTTCATGCTGGAGAATATCTTCGCCATCTGGTACACACCTGGGCAGATCAACTATCCGGCTTTCCTGCCCAGTGTCAACGTCTTACAAGACTGGTTTGGTCTGGCGACGACACTGCGCATCCGGAGCATCGACCTGTTGCCGATTGCGGTTCCCGTGCCCCTGATGATTGGCCTGACGATATTTGTAGCACGCACGAAAATCGGCAAGGCCATGCGCGCCGCGGCGCAGGATCGAGACGCGGCGCGCATGGTAGGTATCGACGTCGAGCGCGTCATCATGCTCACTTTCTTCATTGGCGGGGCGCTGGCGGGCGCCGCCGGCATGGTCGTGGGTCTGTTCCTGAACACGGGCCGCTACCTGATGGGTTTTGAGGCGGGCCTGTTTGCCTTTACGGCGGCGGTCTTAGGGGGCATAGGCAACATTCGGGGTGCCCTGGTGGGCGGCTTCGTCATCGGAATGATCAGGGTATACAGCGATACTTACCTGGCGCCGGAATGGACGCGTTCGGTGATTTTCGCCGTGCTCATCTTGGTCCTGGTCTTCTTCCCGTCGGGCCTGGTTGGATCGACCACGACCGTTGAGAAAGCATAGGGGGACGATTTCATGACAAAGGTAAGCGCCTTACAAGACAACTTGACCCGTCTCTGGCTGCGGGTTCCGGAGGGAGCGCGCAAGGTTGTCCTGGGCATGCTGGTGGTGACAGCCTTGATTGCGCTCCCCTTCGGCGTTCAGCTGGTCGAGAGAGGCTACACGCTCTCCTTGCTCTTCTCGTTGAATGTGGCCTTGCTGTACGTTGTGCTGGCTCTGGGCCTCAACATTGTCGTTGGATTTGCCGGACTGCTTGACCTGGGCTACGCCGCCTTCTTCGCCCTGGGGGCTTATAGCTTTGGCATCCTCACCTGGCCGACCCATGGATTGGAATGGAGCTTCTGGATCGTCATCTTGCTTGTCGGGCCCATTGCCGCCTTCTTCGGCCTCGTAATTGGCACGCCAACGCTGCGTTTGCGGGGCGACTATCTGGCCATCGTGACCCTGGCGTTTGGCGAGATCGTGCCTAACGCGCTGCGCAACATGAGCGATATCAACATCCCTTGGTTGGGGTTGGACCACTTCAATCTAACCAACGGCACACAGGGTTTGAACCCGGTCGGCAAGCCAGTCATCAACCTGCAAGCCATCTTCCCCAACATGGAGCCTTTTGTGGTCGGCCAGGGAGCCAATCAGAGCCACTGGTACTTCCTGGTACTGGTCGTGGGCCTGCTTGTATTGTTCGGCTCGCGCCGTCTGGACAACTCGCGCCTGGGCCGCGCCTGGAAGGCTATTCGGGAAGACGAAACCGCGGCAAACTGCATGGGGGTCAATCCCGTTCGCACCAAGTTGTTGGCATTTGCCCTTGGCGCCTCATTCTCGGGCGTAGCCGGGGCGATCTTCGCCTCGATGAGCCAGGCGGTCTTTCCGGAGTTGTTCCGTTTCAATGTTTCGATCTTTATCCTGATCATCGTCATCATCAGCGGCATGGGGAACGTGTGGGGCGTGCTCGTGGGCGGCCTGATTCTGACCCTGTTCGACCGCGTGCTCTTGGCGCAGTTGGCGCCGCCGCTGCTTCACAGCCTGGGCGACCAACTCAACTCGGACTTCCTACGTGGCCTCGATCTTCAGCTATACCGCTGGGTGATGTTTGGGACCGGCTTGTTGATCATCATGCTCCTGCGTCCGGAGGGGCTATTCCCCTCGAGAGTGCGCAAGGCTGAATTCCACGAACTCGACGAACCCATCCTTGAAGCGAGCACAGCCAATCGGCGCCCAGCCGGGACCACTCCGGCTGAGCACGATTCCATGAGCGGCGGGGACGATAGCTGATGGAAGCGATACTCGAAGCTCGAAATGTCAGCATGCACTTCGGCGGCCTGAGAGCCGTCGACACTGTTGATTTTGTGGTCGAGCAAGACGCCATCGCCAGCTTGATCGGCCCAAACGGCGCCGGTAAGACTACCTTCTTCAACATGGTGACTGGCCTGCACAAGCCAACGGCTGGCAAGATCTTCTTTGACGGTCAGGACATCAGCGGCAAGCAGCCCAACTCCGTGACCGCCTTGGGCATCGGGCGCACCTTCCAGACGATTCGCCTCTTCAACAATATGTCCAGTTTGGAGAATGTGTTGGTTGGCATGAACAGTCGCCTGCGTGGCACGTGGTACGAAGCCATCCTTCACACCCCGCGCGTCACACATGAAGAGAGAGAGGCTGCGGCGGGTGCGATGGCTCTGCTCGAATACGTAGGGCTGGCCGAGCATACGCATGAGTTTGCGAAGAATCTGCCCTATGGTCTCCAGCGCCGCCTTGAGATCGCCCGCGCCCTGGCAACTCAGCCCAAGCTTCTCCTTCTTGACGAACCGACGGCGGGGATGAACCCTCACGAGACCCACGATATGACCATGTTCATCCGCCGCCTGCGCGATGAGCGTGGCCTGACGATCCTCCTGATCGAGCATGACATGCGGGTCGTGATGGGCATCTCGGAGCGCGTTACCGTCCTTGACTATGGTCGGAAGATCGCCGAAGGGACAGCTGCTGAGGTCCAGAAAGATGTGAGAGTCATCGAGGCCTATTTGGGGCGACGCGCTGTGGAGGCATTTACACAATGACTTCATCCGCAGCCAATGGCAAGCCCATGCTGATTCTTGAAGGGGTTCATTCCTACTATGGCAACATCCATGCTCTAAAGGGCATCAGCCTGTACGTGAATCAAGGCGAGATCGTCACGCTCATCGGCTCAAACGGCGCGGGCAAGAGCACGACCATTCGCACCATAAGCGGCATCATGCATCCCCGCCAGGGGAGCATCAAGCTCCATGGCGAGGAGATCAGCCGAACACCACCTCATAAGCTGGTTGGCAAAGGCCTGGCCCAGGCTCCCGAGGGACGCCGTATCTTCCCGCGTTTGACCGTCATGGAGAATCTGGAGATGGGGGCATTCGCCCGCAATGACCCAGCGGCAATCAAGGCCGACCTCGGGCGCGTTTTCGATCTGTTCCCCCGCTTGAAGGAACGCCTCAACCAGTTGGGCGGCACGCTCTCCGGTGGGGAGCAGCAAATGCTCGCCATCGGCCGGGCCTTGATGGGCGGGCCATACCTCTTGCTGCTGGATGAGCCTTCGATGGGGCTCGCGCCGATCCTGGTCGAAGCCATATTTGAGACCTTACGCGAGATCAACCAAGGCGGAACGACGATCTTGCTGGTCGAGCAAAACGCGCTCATGGCGTTGGAAGTGGCCAGGCGGGGATACGTCCTGCAAACCGGCGAGATAGTCCTGCATGACACGGCGGAAGGCCTGCTCAAGAACGAGATGGTTCGCAAGGCCTACCTGGGTGCGTGACGGGGCACAGGGGTTCAAGCCCTCTCTCTCGTATTCGAAGCCGGTGGAGGGAGAACAACCTCCTCAATCAGCGCCCGTCCACCCTAGGGCCGCTGTCTTGCGCCGGAACTAGGATCATCCTGACACGTCAACGACAAGCGGCACGGGAGAATGCAAGCCGCGTTCGATTCAGGGGCGACGTTTGGCGCGATGACCGCCGGCGGAGACCCGCGTCGCCTGGCAAACGAGCCCGGCGTTCCGTGGATCGTGCGCGTGCACGGGCCTTATTCGTATCGTAGCCCAATCTATCGCGGGCGCAGCGACGACGAAGGTGACCAAGTCATCATTGATTTGATGGAGCAGACCATTCAATATGAAGGACCTGAAAACGTGGCTGCGATACTGCTGGAGGGTTACAAAGGAGGAGAGGAACACCGGCAAGTAGCCAATTGCTGGACTACTCTAGGTTGAATGGCGGAAGTCCGGCGCCGGCGAATACTCGGACGCGATCAAGCCAGCCACTGCGGAGGTGATGGGTCAGGCGCCGCGATCACCAGCGGCGGAGGTCCGAAGGGCAGCCGAAGTCGCCGCCGGGCCATTGGTCGATTGCACATGCAGATGGGCACCCGCACTGCTTCCGACAGCGCGCTCGGCTGTGCGGGGCAACCCGGCCTCCCCGCGCCAACGGCCTTCTTTCACTCAAAGAGTTTGCCTCGCAGCCTGTGCTCCCCTAAGAAACCATGTTGATTCGTCTTGACATGCGGTGGTCTTTCTCCAGGCCCAGGGGATGTTGCTTGACTTTTGAACCTCCGACCCATAGAATGAATTCAAACATCTGACACAGATAGGGGAGAGACCCGCTGTCTTCGACCGGGCACCGAAGGGGCAAGCCTCGCTGGACAGTGCCTGTGCGAGGCGAAACTCTCAGGTCAAAGGACCCTATCTGGCCGAGCCTCTGGAAAGTCTAACGACACCGACGGGGCAAGCCGCAAGGGCGGCGAATCTCTCAGGTCCTAGACAGAGGACGCACACCGTTTCTTGGCGTGCGTCCTTTCTTTTCGGACTCGCGGCGACCCCGTTCATTGGAGGCAGTCATGAACTTTCCGACAGATCTGAGGTACACGGAGAACGATGAGTGGATTCGAATGGAGGGAGAGTTTGCTGTAGCCGGCATTACCGACTACGCCCAAGACCAGCTCTCCGATATCGTCTATGTCGAAATCACGGCCGGCGTTGGAGACACGCTGGCCAGGGGGGAATCTTGCGCCGCGGTCGAGTCGGTCAAGGCCGCCTCCGACGTCTACTTGCCGGCAGGCGGGACGATCACGGAGATCAACGAAGTCCTGCCTGCAACACCAGAATTGGTCAACAGCGATCCGTATGGCGCGGCCTGGATGGTGCGGCTCAAGCTGTCCGATCCGGCCGAGTTGGAGGGATTGATGGACGCCGCGGCTTATGAAAGGCATTGTCAGGAGCGGAGCCACTGATGGCCTACATACCCCATAGCGAGGATGAACGCCGCCAGATGCTGGCGGCGATTGGAATAGACCGGCTCGACGACTTGTACGATGCCGTGCCCGAAAGCGTGCGCTTCCCCGACCTCGATCTGCCGCCAGGCGTATCGGAAATGGAGATCATGGACGAGCTCCAGGCTTTGAGCGAGGCCAATCTCGATATGGGGCACACGGCCTGCTTCTTGGGCGCCGGCGCTTACAACCACTTCATCCCCTCGGTTGTCGATCACGTACTGCGCCGGAACGAGTTCTACACGGCCTACACTCCGTACCAGCCCGAGGTATCTCAGGGCACTTTGCAGGCCATCTTCGAATACCAGAGCCTGATCAGCAACCTGACCGGCATGCAGGTGGCCAATGCCTCGCTCTATGACGGCGCGACGGCCCTTGCCGAAGCAGTCAGCATGGCCCTCAGTCATCATCGCGGCAAACGGCGCAAGATCGTCTTATCGCCGGCGATCCACCCCCATTATCGCCAGGTGGCGCGGACATACTTGGGCGGAATGGAGGTCTCTATTGTCGGCGACGAGATTGTGGCTAATGGCCTGCCGGCGCTGACGGGGCTCCTCGATGAAGACACCGCCCTGGTCGCCGTTCAATATCCAGACTTCTTCGGCAGGATCGATGACTTCAGCGAACTGGGAAGGGTGGCGCACGAGGCAGGGGCGTTGCTATGTGTTGTGGTAAACCCTCTGGCCCTCGGACTGCTCAGACCGCCATCCGAGTTCGCCGCGGACATCGTCGTCGGTGAAGGTCAGTCGCTGGGGATCCCGCTTTCGTATGGGGGCCCCTATGTCGGCCTGATGGCCACGACACAAGCCCTTGTGCGGAAGATGCCGGGGAGGCTTGTCGGCGAGACGTTGGACGTGCGCGGTCAGCGAGGGTACGTCTTGACTCTGACGCCGCGCGAGCAGCACATCCGCCGCGAGAAAGCGACCTCCAACATCTGCACCAACCAGGGGCTTATGGCGCTGGCGGCATTGGTCTACCTTTCGGCGTTAGGGAAGTACGGCTTGCGGCAGGTGGCTGAGCTTTGCTATCACAAAGCCCACTACGCCGCCGACAAGATCACTGCGCTCGAGGGATACCCGATGTGGGGTGAAGCGCCGTTCTTCCATGAGTTCGTCGTCAAGTGCCCACGCCCCGTGACGGAGATCAATGAATCGCTGCTGGAGGGACACGACATCCTGGGTGGCTACGATCTGGGGCAGGCGTACCCAGAGCTGGCCGGCCACATGTTGATCGCCGTGACCGAACGCAATGCCAGCGAGGACATCGACGAGTTCGCCAGCGCCTTGCAGGAGGCGGCCGATGCTTGAGCCACTGATTTACGATTTGTCCGCACCCGGGCGCCCCGGGGTGCAGCTTCCCTCCCCGGACGTCCCCCTGACCGAGCTTCCAGCCGGGATGACGCGCTCCGACCTGCCTTTGCCGGAACTCTCGGAGCTCGATGTCGTCCGGCACTTCGTGCGACTGTCCCAGCTCAATCACGCCATCGATGTGGGCTTCTATCCTCTCGGGTCGTGCACGATGAAATACAACCCCAAGGTGAACGAAGACGCAGCCCGGCTTCCGGGCTTCGCTTTGACCCACCCACTGCAGCCGGTGGAGACGGTGCAGGGCAACTTGCATCTGATGTTCAGCTTGCAGGAGTGGCTCAAGGAGATCGGTGGTTTCGCCGGTGTCAGCCTGCAGCCCGCCGCAGGTGCCCATGGGGAGCTGACGGGTATCCTGATCATCCGCGCCTACCACCGCGATCGAGGTGA
>MGOM01000079.1:18263-18596 GCA_001797105.1 Chloroflexi bacterium RBG_19FT_COMBO_62_14 | reverse complement strand
CCAATCCCGCCAGCACCGCCATGGCAGGTATGCAGGTCATCCAGCTTCCCTCGGACGAGCGAGGTAACATCGACCTGGGTGCGCTGGAGGCCGCCTGCGACGACACCGTTGCCGGACTGATGCTCACCAATCCCAACACGCTCGGACTGTTCGAGGAGCACGTGAGGGAGGTGATCGAAAAAGTTCATGCCTGCGGGGGATTGATGTACGGGGACGGCGCCAACATGAACGCGCTGCTGGGGGTCGTTCGCCCAGGCGATCTTGGCTTCGACGTCCTCCACTACAACTTGCACAAGACGTTCTCGACACCTCACGGCGGCGGCGGCCCGGGGT
>MGOM01000079.1:3697-18058 GCA_001797105.1 Chloroflexi bacterium RBG_19FT_COMBO_62_14 | reverse complement strand
CCAACTACTTGCGGGTCAAGCTGCGCAGCACCTACCGGGTTCCGTACGACAGGATCTGCATGCACGAGTTCGTAGCCGAAGGTCGGTTCGATGACGTGCCGGACATCCACGCTTTGGATATCGCCAAGCGGCTCATGGACTACGGCATGCATCCACCCACGAACTACTTTCCGTTGATTGTGCACGAGGCGTTGATGATCGAGCCAACCGAGACGGAGAACAAAGGATCACTCGACTGCTTCATCGAGGCGATGCACCTGATCGCCAAGGAGGCCCGGTCGGATCCGGAGTTGTTGCACTCGGCTCCGCACAAGACTCCGGTCGGGCGCCTGGATGAGGTCCGCGCGGCAAAGGAGCTGGTACTGTGCTGCCGACCGGTCGAGATGGAGCGACCGGCGCCCCGCGGCTGACCTTACCTGCACGCTCGTTCTGCCGGAGTCACTTGCGGGGGACAGGGTCGAAGGCCCTGTCCCCCGTTGGCTTTGTGGCCGGTCTCGCCATCCGGTCCGGGTACGCGAGGGAGCGCCCGTCCCCCTGGGAATGACTGGGCGCTCCGACCAAGAAGAGAATAGCCTGCCCCGGGGCCCCTGGGTGTCCGAGGCCTGTTTTTCACGGCCGACACTCTCAGTGTACTCATCGACCCTCAAGAAAACCTGAGGAAGAAACAACAAGGGTGCCAACTTTGGCCCCTCTTCTCGGAGGGGCTCCTACCGCCGAGGCCGGCTCAGGACTAAACGTACTCGCCCTGGTCCTTACCCGCTCTCTGCCTGTCCTTGTGTTCTTCAAGGGCGCCGTACTCAGCGTAGGGTAGTCATGGCCGCCGAGGACGGCGGTCCGAGCATCTACCTTCCCGCTCCCTGCGCCGGCTGCCCCAGGAGTCAGGCCCGCCCTCCAGGCCCGTGCGGCATCCGGCCGAGGGGACTACGATCGCGCCGGGAGGAGAACACAGAGAAACATGCGGTAGAATGGCTATCCACGAGTAAGGACGTCGAAAATGGCAAGGCAAACCGAATCGCGCATCCGAATTGTCCCGCCCAGGCCGACGGTTCAGATCCATCTCAACGGCGGGAAGGTCCTGGAGGGGGCTCGAAATACTCAGCTATCCGAATTCCTGGCGGGGGAGAATACCCCGACCGCGGCGGTCGTCGGCGCGATCGTAAATGGCGAGCTGCGCGAGCTCACCTATCCCATCGAGATAGATTCCCGGGTTCGACCGGTCACGCTGGGCGAGCCGGACGGTATGCGCATCTACCGGCGCTCGCTGACGTTTCTGCTGGCGGCGGCTTTTGAGGAGCTCTTCCCTGAAGCTCGCCTGACTGTCGATCACTCCGTTGCTTCGGGAGGGTACTTTTGCCAGGTCGACCGATACGATTCCTTCGGTGAAGAGGAGATACGCTGCCTCGAAGAGAGAATGCGTGAGCTGGTGGAGCAGGACCTCCCCTTCGCCAAGCTCCAGGTCCCCCTGGAAGAGGCGATCGCCTTCTTCTCTGAAAAGGACTATGCCGACAAAGTCCGCCTGCTGCAACATCGTCGCAAGCCGCACCTGGTCCTCTACCAGTTGGGCTCGTTTCGCGACTATCATCACGGCTACATGCTCCCCAGCAGCGGCATCTTGAAGTGGTTTGCTCTAGCCAGGACGGGCAGCGGTTTCACGCTGCGCTTCCCGCGGCGACATCTCCCAACCACACTCCTCCCCATGCCGGAGTACCCAAAGCTGCTGGCGACGTTCCGAGAGTACGGTGATTGGCTCAACACGCTGGGGATCCCCAGCGTCGGATCGTTGAACGATGCCATCGGCGCCGGGCGTTCGCGCGAGTTGGTCCTGGTCGCCGAAGCTCTTCACGAGGGTCGTATCGCCGAGGTGGCCAGGATGGTCGCCGAACGGCGCGACCGAGTGCGGGTGGTGCTGATTGCCGGACCATCGGCCTCCGGCAAGACGACGTTCTCGAAACGTCTCTCGATCCAGCTGATGACCCTGGGGTTGACGCCCTTCCCGATCGAACTCGACAGTTACTTCGTCGACCGGGAACAGACGCCCAAGGACGAACAAGGCGATTACGACTACGAGGCCTTGGCGGCACTCGATGTGGTTCGTCTCAATCGTGACCTGCGGCTGTTCATCGGCGGTGAACGCGTCCGCATCCCACGCTACGATTTCGTTCGTGGAAAGCAGGAGGAGGGAGAGTTCGCCGAGTTGGCGCCAGGCCAGATCATCATCCTCGAAGGGATCCATGGCTTGAACCCGGCTCTGGTGCCTGAGATTCCAGCCGAGCACGCCTTTCGGATCTATGCCTCGGCGCTGACCCAGCTCAACCTCGATCGCTACAATCGTGTCTCAACGACGGATACTCGCTTGCTCCGGCGCATTGTGCGGGATGCCACTCAGCGTGGATACACGGCCCAGGAGACCATTCGTCGATGGGAGTCAGTCCGCCGGGGCGAGAAGCGCTACATCTTCCCGTTTCAAGAGAACGCCGACGTGATGTTCAACTCGGCCCTGGTCTATGAAGGCTCGGCCCTCGTCCCCCTCGTCGAACCTCTCCTGAGACAGGTCCCCTTCGGCACACTCGAGCACGTCGAGGCCAAGCGTCTGCTGGCGTTCCTCGAGTGGTTCGTGCCGCTCGACACCGGGCTCATCCCCGACAACTCCATCTTGCGCGAGTTCGTTGGGTCTTCGATCTTGAACCAATTCACCCCCTGGCAGGCCCCGGCGAAGGCCTGACCGGCCGCACGACGTGGCTTGCAGGGCAGCTCTGCACCAGTTTCCCCCGCGCTCTGAACCCCTATCGGCACGGGCCGGCCGATGTTCGAGCCGCGGCTCAAGGCTGTCGGTTACCACGTCCCACCAGAGCTCTTCGGCGCGGATCTCATCCAACTCCGTCCCCCAACCAAGCGTCGCTAGCCCCTTCCTTCCACCGAGAGGTGTGCCAGCGGGCCTCGGTTCGATTGGATAGGACCCGGCACCCTCCTCTGCACTTCCCCTCAATGTAGAATGTATGCGGAAGCGAGAAGGGAAGCGGTTCAAACTGCTCAACATCCAAAGGAAAAGGCGGCCCAGCCTCACGCCCATGCTGGCGTTCCCGTTGGGCGCTGATCGAGGGCGTCGGCCGATCCATCGGGCTTCTTAACCATGACAGGGCCGTCCGCTTCTGCGTGAGGTGAGGGAAAGCGCGTGGGCTCCGACGATCTCGCACTCGATCCACGTGTAGGCATTCTGGGTGCCGGCACCATGGGGGCTGGCATTGCCCTGACGGCCCTGCGCGCCGGAATGCACGCCACATTGTGCGATGTCGACGAGCTGGCGCTGGAGCGCGCCAGAGCTTACCTGGTTAAGTACCTGTCCGGCGGGGACCGGGATCCGTCCCTCGAGCGTTTCTCGGTCGTGTCCCAACTGAAAGACCTTGAGGGTTTGCCGGTCGTGATCGAGGCCGTCCCCGAGAACCTGGACCTCAAGCAAAAGGTGTTTCGAGGGCTGGATCGGTCCTGCCCTCCCCCGACAGTCCTGGCCACGAACACAAGCACACTTTCGGTCACCGCGATCGCCTCCGTCTGCGATTCACCTGAGCGCGTGGGTGGTATGCACTTTTTCAATCCGGCGCCTGTCCTGCCGTTGGTCGAAGTCGTGCAGGCGGCGCAGACTTCGCCGCAGACCCTGGCAACGATAGTCCATCTGGCGGAAGCGCTGGGGAAGACGCCCGTCGTTACGCAGGACACGCCGGGGTTCATCGTCAACCGCGTCGCCCGCCCGTTCTACGGCGAGGCACTGCGCCTGCTCGGAGAAGGTGTCGCCGGGCACTCCGAGATCGATCGGGTCGTCCGGGCCGGCTGCGGCTTCCGGATGGGGCCATTCGAGCTGATGGACCTGATTGGCATCGACATCAACCTGGCGGCGACAATCTCGATGTATGAACAGACATTCGGTGAGCCGCGCTACCGGCCTCACCGAATCCAGCAGCAGATGGTTCTGCGGAATGCTCTCGGACGCAAGACCGGCAACGGTTTCTATGTGTATCCGCGGGCAATGGAAGACCGAGAAGAGAAGGCTCCTGTGCGCGCTGCCGGCCGATCGGGGTTAGTCTTGCTCTCGAAAGGGTCGTGGGCGCCCGGCCTGGCCGAGGCCATCCTCGAAGCGGGATATACCCTGAGCGAGACGCATGGCGAGATCCCGCGCCTGGCGGCAGTCGTCGCCGGACGCGGAGAGGGTCTGCGCGATCACGTCCGACGGTTCGATGGCGGCCTGGCGCCCGACATCCCCTTGTTGTGCCAGGCTGCGGACGCGACCGTGGGGGAGATTGCAAGTTGGATGAAGCACCCCGAACGACTCGTCGGCTTCGATGGGTTGTTCTTCGGGCGAGGCGTGATTACGACCCTCGTCGCCAGCCCGGGTCTCCCAGACAACCTGCGCATTGCCGTTGAGGGTTTCTTCGGCGACCTCGGACGCAACCCGGTATGGATCGAGGATAGTCCCGGATTGATCCTGCCGAGGATCATCGGGATGATCGCCAACGAGGCGGCCTTCGCTGTAGCGGAGGGCGTGGCGGATCCGACCACAATCGATCGGGCGATGAAGCTCGGGGCGGACTATCCGGTTGGCCCGTTGGAGGGGGCAGAGGAACTGGGTCACACGCGGGTGGTCGAGGTGATCGAGCACCTGTATGCCAGGTTCGGCGAGGAGCGCTACAGGACGGCGCCGCTATTGAAACGCCTGGCTGAGCGCGATCAGCGCACCGGCCTGTCCGCAGCTTCCCTCCCGCACAAAATACCCGGAGAAAGAGGATAGAATTAGTCGAACGCATGTTGATCGGGCGGTGGAGTCTTCCCGACACATGTTGCGGCCGGTTATTCGATCCCGAGGAGGACCTGCTTGTGACGAGGCGAATCTACCAGGGCGCAGATCCAGCTGAGCTTGGGTTTACCTGCATCCGCTACGAGAAGGCTTTCGGGCGGGCCACGATCACCATCGACCGCCCAGAGGCCCTCAACGCCGTCAACCACGATGTCCTCAGCGAAATGAGCCTGGCGCTGAAGGATGCCAGTTGGGACGACTCCATCGGGGTGCTCGTCCTGACCGGCACAGGTGAGCGAGCCTTCTGCACCGGAGCCGACCTCAAAGAACAAGAGCAGTTCCTCGAGCGTCCACGCGATTACTGGAAGTGGATGGGCGATTTCATCGAGTGCCACGAACGATTGCGCAATTTGGGCAAACCGACGGTCGCCCGCTTGAACGGGATCGTCGTCGGCGGAGGAAACGAATTCAACTTGAGCTGCGACCTGGCCGTCGCCGCCGACGACATCTACATCCGACAAGTCGGGACGAGCCACGGGAGCGTGGCGCTGGCCGGGGCCACGCAGTTCCTCCCGCTCATCGTTGGAGACCGACGCGCCCGGCAGATCCTGTTCCTCAACGAAGAGATTCCGGCCGCGCAGGCTTTGGAGTGGGGGCTGGTGAACTATGTCGTGCCGCGCGCGAGGCTCGACGAAGCCGTAGATGACCTGGTCCGCAAGCTGCTCGACAAATTTCCTGAGAAGACTCGTTACACCAAGCAGCAGCTCAACTTTTGGCGCGACTTGAGCTGGCACCTGACGATCGGCCACGGGCGAGAATGGCTGGCGATCCACAATACCAGCCCTGAGACCCGCGAAGGAGTTCAATCCTTCATGGAGAAACGCCGCCCTGACTACGAGGAGATCCGACGACGCTGGGCGGAAGATGATCGGCCAGAATGGCCGGGTGGGAGCTTGCCGGATTCGCACCCCGGGGTCCAACGAGACGAAGATCCGAACCGTCGGGCGGGTTGAAGGGAAAGTCGAACATGGCAGGAAACACGTCGTTGGCGGATGAACAGCAACTGCGAGATTTCGAGGCCAGGATCGCCCGCGGCGAGAAGATCGAGCCCGGAGATTGGATGCCCGAAGGATATCGCAAGCAATTGGTCCGGATGATCTCCCAACATGCACACAGCGAGATCGTCGGCATGCTCCCCGAGGGCGAGTGGATCACCCGGGCACCCAGCCTGCGGCGGAAGCTGGTCCTCCTGTCCAAGGTACAAGACGAGGCCGGGCATGGCGAGTACCTCTACCACGCTGCCGAGACTCTTGGCGCGACCCGCGAAGAGATGATCGAGGCCCTCCACCAGGGAAAGGCCAAGTACTCGAGCGTCTTCAATTATCCGACCCTCAGCTGGGCGGACATGGGTGTCATCGGTTGGTTTGTCGATGGCGCGGCGATCCTCAACCAGACCATGCTGGTCAAGTGCTCCTATGGCCCGTATTCGAGGGCCATGTCGAGAATCTGCGCCGAGGAAGGCTTCCACAAGAAGCAAGGTCAGGAAATGGTTATCCTCCTTTCGAGCGGGACACCTCAACAGCGTGCGATGGTTCAGGATGCCGTCAATCGATGGTGGTGGCCGACATTGACGATGTTTGGTCCGCACGATGATGAGTCTCCGAACACCCCGCAATTGGTACGCTGGGGGATCAAGACCAGAACCAATGACGAGCTGCGACAGACTTTCATCGATCAGATGGTCCCTGAGATCATGGTCCTTGGGTTGAGCCTCCCCGACCCGGATTTGCGCGTGGACAACGCGACCGGGCACTGGCGGCATGGCCCGATCGATTGGGATGAGTTCTGGCGGGTCGTGCGGGGGGACGGCCCGTGCAACGCAGAACGTCTTTCGGTACGGCGCAAGGCCCACGACGATGGGAGCTGGGTGCGTCTGGCCCTCAGTGCCTATGCGGCCGGCAAAGCTCAGGGGGCATGACGTTGGACGATACCCAGTGGCCGCGGTTCCAGGTCTTCAAGCAAGACCGCCCCGATCTCCCTTTTGAGAATGCCGGATCGGTTCACGCCCCCGATGCCGAGATGGCCCTGCAAAACGCGCGGGACGTGTTCGTCCGGCGTCCCGAATGCAGCGGGCTGTGGGTCGTCCTCGCAGATGAGATCCACGCTGGTCCCGCTGTTGCCGGAGAAGGATCCGGCGAGGAACGACAAGACACATCCCGGGGAACAATCGAGCCGTATCTGGCTTTTCAGAAACGCGAGCAACGCGGAACGCATGTTTACCGGGGAACGGTCGAAGCCTCCAACCCGACCCAGGCACTGTCTCTGGCCCGCTCGACCCTGACCGAACCCGATGGCCCCGGGCTTGTCTGGTGGGTGTGCGCCGCGCGATCGGTCCTGCGCAACGACCCGCAGGAGGCGGAGAGCATGTTCGAACCGGCGCGAGGCAAGCTCTACCGGCAGCCGTCCTTCTATCGGACCGACAGCCTGATGAGAGCGATTAAGGCCAGGAAACGTCGGGAGAAGGGGACCTCCCAATGAGCAACGCTCTCCAGGCGCTGGCGGAATACGTGTTGGCGCTGGCGGACAACGAACTGATCCTCGCCCACCGAGACTCGGAGTGGACGGGACACGCCCCGATTCTGGAAGAGGACATCGCTTTCACCAACATCGCCTTGGATGAGATGGGGCATGCCTCGGTGTGGTATTCCGTCCACGCCAGCCTCGTCGGCGCCGATCCGGAGTCGTACCCGGACCAGCTTGTCTTCCAACGCGACGTGGCTGACTTTCGATGCGTTCCCCTGGTTGAACTCCCCAACGGAGACTGGGCGTTCAGCATGCTCCGGCAGTATCTGTTCGATGTCGCCGAGAAAGCCCGTTTGGAGAGCCTTCTCTCCAGTGGATATCCGTCAATGGCGCAGGCTGCCGCCAAGATCCGGACGGAGGAAGCCTATCACGTCCGCCACACTCGGGCCTGGGTCATCCGTCTGGGCCAGGGGACAGCGGAGAGCAAGCGGCGGATGCAGCTTGCCCTGGATAGTCTTTGGCCCTATGCACTGGGATTGTTCGAACCGCTCGACGCCGAGGCCGAGGCGGTGGAGGCCGGTTTGGCTCCGGCCAGCGGAGAGCTCCGCCAAGCCTGGGAAAGCGAAACACGTACGGCGCTAGATGCGGCCGGACTGGCCGCCCCGAATGTAAGCGAGCCGGTGATGGGAAACCGCCGCGGGCACACGGACCACCTTGCACCACTCCTGACCGAACTACAGTCCGTGGCCAGGGCCGACCCATTGGCGGCATGGTAGACTGAACTCGGAATGAGCCACGCGATCGAGGCCGCAGACGTCTGGTCAGTCCTTGAAGAGGTCCACGACCCCGAGATCCCGGTCATCTCGGTTGTCGACCTCGGATTGATCCAGGGTATCGAGGTCAGCGGAGGCCACGTGCGGGTCAGTCTGACGCCGACGTTTGCCGGATGTCCGGCGCTGCATGTGATGAGGCGCGAAATTGAAGAGCGACTGAGGGCCCTCGGTGCGGATCCGGCTGAGGTCGTCATCGTCCTCAGCCCACCCTGGACGACGGACCGCATCACCCCCGATGGCCGGGAGCAACTGAGAGCGTTCGGTCTGGCGCCGGCTCCTTTCCACGGCGGCCAGGTCGAGATCGCCCTCACCCAGGCCGTAGAATGCCCCTACTGCCATTCCCTGGACACCGTCCTCAAGAACGGATTCGGGCCAACCGCATGTCGCTCGATCCACTACTGCAATAATTGCCAACAACCGTTCGAGGCCTTCAAACCGATCTAGGAGTTCGTCAGGCCTGCATCGTCCAACGATGTATCTGAACCGCTCCTTTAGTCGGATCCGCTGTAGAGCGTTCGCACTCTCAACATATCGCGCGGCACAGCGGTCCATGTGCTGATTGAACATGGCCCAACGCCTGTGCAAATAGGCGGCCGGGTTCCTTACCTCGATGCCAGGAGTTCCCATGAAGCTTGTTGCGCTGTACCGACAACCACCTGATCCGGCTGTATTCGATGAGGCCTATTTCAACGCCCACATCCCCCTCGTTCGGAAGGTCCCGGGGCTGCAGAAAACGGTTATCACGCGCTTCACGCGCTCTCTGAGCGGCGAGTCTTTCTACATGATGGCTGAGATGCACTTCGCCGATGCGGAAGCCCTCAAGCGAGGAATGAAGAGCGAAGAGATGAAGGCGGCCGGTGCGAACCTGAACAGCTTCGCCGAGGGTCCGGTGACGATGCTTTACGGGGACGAAAGCTAAGTCAATTGCATGGCACCCGACGGGGGTTTGGGGGACGGGCCAGATCTGAGAAGGGCTCGGATCTGCCGGAGACAGGGCTTACAATCAGATTGATCTTGAGGTGCGCCGCCGTGTTCGGTCTGTGTCTCCCCTTGGGGTTCTTAGGATGACTTCTCGGCTGAGCGGGCCGGCGCAGGGCTCCGAGACGATGACTGACGCTGATAGCCCAACCCTGGGCAGCTACGCCATCCTCGAGTGGATCGGGGCCGGCGGCATGTCCACCGTCCACCGGGCAATCGACCTGCGAAATGGCCAGGTCGTCGCCATGAAGCTGCTGTCCCCACAGGTCGGCCGCGATCCCACCTTCAAGGCGCGGTTCAGACGCGAAGTCCGCCTCCTGCAACAGCTCCAACATCCGAACATCGTCCCAATCCTCGACTTCGGGGAAGTCGCCGGACAGGCCTACATCGTCATGCCATTCATGGCCTCGGGCACCCTGGCCGATCGCATGCGCCAGGGACAGGTGCCGCCGCACGAATACGCCCGGATGATCGGTCAAATCTCATCCGCACTCGAATTCGCCCACAAAGCCGGCGTCGTCCACAGGGATGTGAAACCATCCAACTTGCTGCTGGACAGCGACGGCAAAGCCCTCCTCTCCGACTTCAGCTTCGCCCACATCGACGATGCAACCTCGAACCTGACCGGCTCGGCCGTGATCGGCACACCGGCTTACATGTCGCCCGAGCAGTGCCGCGGAGACGCGGTGGACGGTCGATCGGACCAGTACTCGCTGGCGATCATGACCTACCAATTGGCGACGGGGCGCCTGCCGTACGAAGCCGAGAGTGCCATCGCCGTGGCGATCATGCACGTCAACGATCCTCTTCCGGATCCTCGCACATTGAATCCCAGTTTGTCCCAAGAGATGAGTGAGCTCCTTGTCCGGGCACTGTCGAAGGATCCGCGGGAGAGGTTTGTCACTATCGAGGCCTTCAACGCCGCGCTGCAGATGGCTTTGACGGACACGCTGAAGACCGCTGGCGAGTGGAAGCGAAGGTTTCACCTGCCCGGAATCAGGCCCGGGGCGTTTGCCCGCTCGAACGGCACCTCCGCCACAAGCCGCCGGCGATCACGGCGCCTGAGCGCGGCCGCACTGGGGATCGTGCTTCTCGTTGGATCGCCGTTGGCGGCCTGGGCCCTGGCCGGCGGGGCCGCCTGGGAAGCCCTGAATGGACAGCCGTCGACCAGTTCAGCGACGCCGACCGGGTACGATCTGATGGCGACCGTGAATGCATTGTCAACTGAAAACGCCCCGCCGGCGGGCACGGCGATGGCTGTGGAGCAAATCGAGACCGCCGTCTACGGGACGCTGGCGGCAATGGATGCTCTGCAAAGCAAGGAGAACCTGGGAGCCGTCCTGGAGATAAAGCCGACCGCAACGCCGACCACGACGCTGGTTTACCAGTCGGGTACCCAGAGTGTCCCCCCGACGGGCATCGTATCCGGTGGGCAGACGGATGCTTCAACTCCAACGGACTCCGCGCCTACGGGTGCAATCCCGACGTCGACCTCTCCCGCACCGACCCAAGTTCCGTCTTCGACATCGACTTCGCCCGCCCCGACCGTCGGACCGTCTTGGACGTCCTCCCCGAGTGACATTCCCCCGAGCGTCACACCTGCCTCCTTCACCTCGACCCCTGTACCGCCTACCTCTGTCCCGACAGAAGTTCCTCCGGTGCCCACCATCAGGCCGAACCAATGCAAAGATGACCCGGGCCACCCGCATTACTGCACTCCCACGCCGTGACGAGTCGGTAGCCCCTACGCGAGACTATCTCAAAGGCCTGGCTGGAGTGAAATGCCCTTTCACCCGAGCTATGGTTTTGAATTCTGCTCTTGCGACGGATACCGAACTGGAGCCGGGCCGAGCCGATGAGGGGGGACAGACTCAAGCGATGTCGGTTTCAGCCGATTGGGCCCGATCGAGTTGTTCGTCCTCCCACGAGAGTGGATCTTCGATCGGTTCGATGTGGGTGAAGACTGTGACGCTTTGGACCGCCTGCCTGATTTCGCTCTCGACCTCTTCCAGGAGGTTGTGGCCGCGCTGTATGGTCCAGCGTCCCGGCACCTGGATGTGAACGGAAACGAAATAGCGGGCTCCCGCTTGGCGGGAGCGAAGGGCGTGGTAGCGGACCCCTTTCGAAGCGTGACTGTCCAGGACTGAGGTAATTGCCTTGAGTACGGGCTGAGGAAGCGCCGTATCCATCAAGCCCTCGGTAGAGCGGCGTACGAGATGGATCCCGACCCAGGAGATGCGCCCCGCTACGACGAGCGCCACGAGCGGATCCAGGATTTGCCAGTCGCTCACCGCGACGACAGCCATCCCGGCCAAGATGGCCGCCGAGGACCATACATCGGTCATGAGGTGCTGCGCATCGGCTTCCAATGTGATCGAACGATACCGCCGGCCCCCCGAGAGAAGGATACGGGCGGTGGCTAGGTTGATCAACGAAGCCGAAGTGGCGATGGCGAGCCCCAATCCGATGTTGGAGAGAGGCTGAGGGTCCAGCAGACGCCGCACAGCCGTAACGGCGATCGTGGCCGCGGCAATCGTGATGAGAGTCCCCTCGACCCCGCTCGAAAAGTACTCGGCCTTACCATGACCGTAGGCGTGGTCTTCGTCCGGGGGGCGTTCGACCACGCCCAACACGGCCAGTGCTATCAAAGCCGCGCCAAGGTTCACGCCCGATTCCAGGGCGTCGGACAATAGCCCCACGGACCCGGATACCAGGTAAGCCGCCCCCTTGATGGCCATAGTTAGGAGGGCAGCCCCAATCGAGAGCCAGGCGTAGGGTGTCAACCGATTCTGAGCCACCACGGCGTGGATTGTATCATCGGCGACTCGCCGAGTTCCCTGCGAGAGTAGCCAGGCGTTCCTGAGGAATGTCGGGTCTGGCTGGATCACGGGCCCGCCTTGGACCGACCGATGGGTTCCGGGCCGGGAGAATACGCCCTGGGCGTTGCTCAAACACGGTTCTGGGGTTATGTTATGGTGTGTACGGGTTTTATTCTGGAGGGCGGTTATGCCGGAGACATCGGAAGCGATCGACAGAGTGCGTCTGGATGAGTTGCTGCTTGGAGCGTCTCGGACGTTCGCCATCAACATCCCCATGCTCCCGGGTGTCTTGCGCGACGCGTTGACTCTCGGCTATCTGCTTCTTCGCAACGCCGACACGATCGAGGATGCCTACCAGTGGCCGAAGGCGCGCCGGATCGCCGGCCTGAAGGAGCTCCACGCGCTGATGCTGAATCCGAGTCAGGCGGCCGCCGAGCGTTTCGCCGCACAATACCGCGACGATTTGCCCCTCCCCAACAGCGAGCATCAGGAGCTGCTGATCCTCACGCCGTACATCCTGGACCAGCTCAGCTTGCTTCCGGCCAACTACAGCGCCGAGGTCAGATCGCATGTCGCGCGAGTGATCCAACGCATGCAGGCCTGGGTCGCGAATCATGATGACCTCAACCATCTTCGCCTACAGCGTTTGAATGACCTCGACGACTACTGCTATTCCGTGGCGGGCATTGTCGGGGAACTGATCACAAGCCTAATCAGCCTCTACCGGCCGACGCTCGAAAGAACCCGCCTGCTCTTCATGCGCACGTTGGAGACGGCGTGTGGGGCCGGGCTTCAGCTGACCAACATCGTCAAGGACGTGTTCCGCGACCACCTCGAGGGTCGCTACTACATCCCTCCCGACTATCTCCCGTTCGAAGATGGCCATTCGTATGAACGGATGACCCCGATGATCGCGTACGCGTATCGCAACCTGTGCCTCGGGGCCGAGTATGCGTGCGCGCTGCCGGCCGAGGAGCGAGAAATCCGCCTGGCCGTCCTGGTCCCGTTGATGCTGGCGGTCGCCACGCTGGTCCATCTGTTGGGTCGGCTCGACAGGCTCTTCAACGGGGAAGAACTCAAGATCTCGCGCGAGCAAGTGGGTGAAGTATTGATCCTTGCGGGAGATGTGGCGGGGGACAACAAGGCTGTCCGCAACGCCTGGAAGGAATTGAGCGGCCCGCTGCTTGGGCTGACGGTCGAGGCTTTCCCGCCAGGGATCGCCTGAAGCACTCTCTCCTGCTTCGTCCTAGCCGATGACCACGCCCATGAGCCACAATGCCGCCATCCCGGCGAGGATGGTGAGCCAGGTGTTCCGTGATCGCCAGGCAACGAGCGCCGCGAGTGCGCCGGCCATCAGCCTGGGATAGCCGAGCGGCAGATTCAGGGCTTCTCCCGTCCCCACGAGTTCGGTCGCAACCAACCCAGCCAAGACGGCCGGCGCCACGAAGCGCAGGCCTCGTCGAAACCAGGCCGGCATTCGTTCCGGAGGGACGAAGACGATGAAGGATGCACGGGTGGCGTAGGTGGCGGCCATTCCCCCGAGAATCACGACCCACAGCGCCTCCTCACTCAAGCTCCCCCCCCGTCGACCGAACTCGCCTACGGCTCTCGGCTAAGGCTCCCACACCGACCGCCACGATCACGGCGACCACCAGCCCGAAGAGGTATGGCAACGCCCCCATCCCGACCGCCAGCAGCCCGGCCAGAACTGCCGTCAAGCGAGTTGGTCCATCCGTGATACTCGGAATGAGGAGCGCCACAAAGGTCAGTGGGAGGGCGAAATCGAGGTGCCAACTCTCGGGGACGCCGGCGCCAACCAAGATGCCAACGGCGGTACTGACTTGCCACGTCGCCCACAAAGCCAAACCTGTGCCAAGCAAATACCAGTGTGCGTTCTCCTTCTCCGGCCTCCGGTAGCGTGCGGAAGCGACGGCAAAGGCCTCGTCCGTGAGAAGCCAGGACAGGCAGATCTTCCAGCGGGGCGGAAGATGGGCGAGATGCTCGGAGAAAGAGGCGCTGTAGAGCGCGTGACGCAAGTTGACGATGAAGATGGCCAGGATGATGATCAGTGATGGAGCGTTAGAGACCACCAAGCCGAGGGCAACGAACTGCGCGCTGCCGGCGAAGACCAGGAGGGAGAAGGCCTGAACCACCAGGTCGGGAAGACCGGCGGCTTTGCCCAGCGCCCCAAAAATCAGACCGGCCGGGAGGACGCCGACCAGGATTGGGATCTGATCGCGCGCCCCGAGCCAGAATTCCTGTCGTCGTTCCGCTGACGCACCGGAGGGTTGTCGCGACACGCTCATACTTCGGAGACGATGTAGGCGGCGGCCAGACTCGAGGTCGCCAAGAGCGCCTCGATGTGAGTTCGCTCATAACTGTGGGAAGCATCCACGCCCGGTCCGATCAGTGCGACCTGGGC
>MGOM01000079.1:3378-3517 GCA_001797105.1 Chloroflexi bacterium RBG_19FT_COMBO_62_14 | reverse complement strand
TCCAGCGTCACCAGTTCGACGAGATCCCCCGGCAGGCCCGAAGCGCCGTGGCCGACTTCTTCGTAATTGCTGATGTGAACCAGGGTACGCTGAGCCGGCCGGCGGCGCGCCTGCTGAAGTGCCTTGATCGCCGCCAGCA
>MGOM01000079.1:0-3367 GCA_001797105.1 Chloroflexi bacterium RBG_19FT_COMBO_62_14 | reverse complement strand
CCGCTCTTGTCGTCCAGATGCCGCGACCGAATGAACCCGTCCGGATTGACCTCGACCCGGGGATCGAACGCCACGAAGTCGCCAACTTCGATGCCCAACGAACGTGTCTCCGATTCTGAGGAGGTACGTCGATCCAATCGGACCTCCATGTTTTCGTCAACCCGCTCCAGCTCTCCGACCTCAGCCCCGTGTACGTGAGATGAGGCCTTGCGGATCAGCAGGCTGCCGCGCACCACATTCCCCGACGCGGCGAACACGCTGCACCCCTCGCCCTCAACCGTATTCCAGGCGAACCCGCCGATCTTGGTGAGACGCAGCCGGCCGTTGGGCTTGATCTCCTTGACCATCGCTCCCAGGGTGTCGACATGGGCGGTGAGGCCGCGGGGTAAAGAGTCAGCCAACCCCTCAATGGAGGCTATGAGTCCGCCCTTGGCCGTGCGTTTCGATTCGAGACCCAAGGAGGCCAATTCGGACTCGACCCGCTCAATTGCCGTGTCGGTCCGGCCAGTGGGGCTGGGGATTTGCAGCAGCACCTGCAGGAAGTCCATCAGGTACTCGCCGTCAATCTGGATGGTGGACGTCATCAAGACTCCTTTGCCGAGTCGTCTCCCAACCCTCACCCCCGGTGAGAACATCCGGGGCGAACCCCGACACGAGCATCGGGACAGGCGGCCCGTGTGCCCCCCTCGCCCCGGTTTGGCTTCTCAGCGCGGGACGAGGGCGCAACCGGCTTCGCTTCCCGATCCAGTTGTCCAGTTGAATGAAGGCAGGATACTCAATTCTCTCACACGCCCATAGACAATCCCGGGGCGGGTTTCCCGCCCCGGGCGCAATCAACAGGTAGACAAAGATCGAAACCGGCTATTGGCTCAGAATCTGTGAGAGGAACAGTTTCGTGCGATCCTCTCGGGGGGCTTGGAAGATCTCGTCCGGCGTTCCCGACTCGATCACCAGCCCTTCGTCGAAGAAGTACATCCGGTCGGCAACGGCCTTGGCGAAACCCATTTCGTGAGTGACGACGATCATCGTCATCCCGGATTTCGCCAGCTCGATCATGACATCCAGGACTTCCTTGATCATCTCGGGGTCGAGGGCCGATGTGGGTTCGTCGAAGAGCATGATCTTGGGCTGCATGGCCAGCGCCCGGGCGATCGCCACCCGTTGCTGCTGCCCTCCGGAGAGCTGACCGGGGTACTTGTCGGCCTGCTCCGGGATTCCCACGCGATTGAGAAGTTGGACCGCGACCTCTTCCGCCTTTTCCTTGGGCCACTTCCTGACCCAGACCGGCGCCAGGGTGACATTCTGCAGGACGCTGAGATGCGGAAAGAGATTGAATTGCTGGAAAACCATCCCGATTTCGCTGCGAATGGCGGCGATGTTGCGCACGTCATGCGTAAGCTCGATCCCGTCGACGATGATCTCGCCGCGCTGATGCTCCTCTAGACGATTGATCGTCCGGATGAAGGTGGACTTCCCGGATCCGGAGGGGCCGAAGATCACGATCACTTCTCCCCGCTCGACAACAAGGTTGATTCCACGCAAAGCCTGGAAATGGCCAAACCACTTGTGAACATCGCGGCAGATGATGATCGGATCGCTCATGACGTGCTCCCGGCTAACGTTCGCCTACACCCAGCCGTTTCTCCAGCCGCCGGCTTGCGTAGGACATAGCATAACTGAAGATGAAGAAAAAGACCCCGGCAAACAGGTAGACCTCGCGGACGTCTCCCACGAAGTCGCGCTGCTTGATGATACTCTGCAGGATCCCGACCAGGTCGAGCAGTCCGACGATTACCACAAGCGAGGTGTCCTTGAAGACGCTGACCAATTGTCCCATGATCGCCGGGATCACCGCCCGCAGGGCCTGGGGGAGGACGACCAGCCCAGTCACCAGGACCTCGCTTAGCCCGAGCGCTCGAGCGGCGTCGACCTGCTCGTGCCGCACCGCCTGAAGGCCACCGCGGATGACTTCGGCCAGGTAGGCCGCGGTGAAGATCGTCATGCCGGCCATCGCCCGGACGACCCGGTCGATGTTGAGGTCGAGCGGCAGGAACAAGGGCAGCATCACTTGGGCCATGAAAAGCACCGTGATCAAGGGGACCCCGCGGACGATCTCGATGACCAAGATGGAAGAGCCCCTGACCACAGGCAATTGGCTGCGGCGGCCAAGGGCGAGGAAAACCCCGATTGGGAATGAAGCCACGATGCTCACAACGGCCAGCACCACCGTGAGCATGATGCCGCTCCAGATCGCCGGCTCGACCGGGTTCAGGACGGACCGCGGGTCCAAACCCGGGATCCCCACGTCGAAGGCGGTGAGAATCAGGAGTTCCGTAGGGATGAGTGCGAGCCACAACCCGATCACGTAAGATCGCCGTGACGGCAGGTTGGTAAGGGATCGTCCGATCCGTGAGCCGGCGAGCCATCCCAGAGCGGCCAGCGGCGCAAGAACGAGAAGCCGAGGCAAGGGAAGCCCGGCCACGCTGGTCAGCGGCTGCAGGCTGAGCGGTACGTTGAGTGCGGCCAACACGGCCAGCCCCACCAACCCCAGCCATCGACCCCATCGTGCCGGGGTGATCGAGATCGTCAGGCCGCCAACGAGCGCGGCGAGAGCCAAGGCAGCCCCGCCGCGCCACGCTTGTCCCAGGCGGGGCAAAACTTCCGGACGGAACAGGTAATAGCCAAGGTTGTTGCCGACGGTCGCCGGGGTGGGGAGGGAGAACCCACGCAACAGAAGCGCATAAGCCACGGGGGAGACAACCCATAGCCAGAGCAGCCAGCGCCGGGCTCGGGCGAGCGAATCGACACGCCAGACGATCCACGACATCAGACTGAGCAGGATCAGAATGGCCAGGGCCGTGATGGGTCTGCTCAGCTCATCGGCTGGATAGCGGCCGAAGAGGATGACCACGGCGTTGACCGAGATGACCTGCCAGTGGGCCTCTTGGACGGCCCAGCGCACGGCAGGCCTGAGAGCCGTGGCGCCGCCAAGGAGCAGGGCGATGGTCAAGAGGCTGTTGAACCAGCTCCCGAAGAGATTACGCCGGATCCACGCCAGCGGGTCGAGGCTCACTCGCGGCGGCCCAATCGTTCCCAGGTCAGGTCGACTCGCCGAGGCCATCCTAGCGCTCCACGATCCGCAGACGGGCGTTGATAACGTTCATGACCGCCGATATCACCAGGCTGATCACCAGGTAAGTGAACATCATCATGGCGATCGTCTGTACCGCCTGACCGGATTGACTGAAAATCACCTTGCTCACGGCGTACAGGTCGGGGAATCCGACCGCGATGGCCAGACTCGAGTTCTTGGCCAGGTTCAAGTACTGATTCGTCAAGGGCGGGACGATTACTCGCAGGGCCTGAG
>MGOM01000078.1:37938-42862 GCA_001797105.1 Chloroflexi bacterium RBG_19FT_COMBO_62_14 | reverse complement strand
GGGGGCCTGGGTGGCGATTGTCGTCCTGGCTGCGATCGGGCTCAGCAAATACACCGGATCATCCCCCCGGGCCCGCTGGGTCGGGCCGGCCTTCATGGCGGTTTCGCTCCCAACAAGCCTCTTGCTTATCGGCGGAAGCTTCTCGGCGAGCATGCATCCGTCCGAGCCGCTGTTCCGGCCCACCGCCGAAATCCAGTTGTTTGAATGGATTGGACAGGAGACCGACCGCGGGTCCCTCGTTCTGGCAGCCTTCGATACCGGGAATGCGCTCCCTGCCTGGGCGCCCGTGAAGGTTGTTGTCGGTCACGGCCCTGAAAGTGCCGGCTTGAACGAGGTCCTCCCGCGAGTCGAAGCCTTCTACACCGTCACCGTCAGTGACGGGTACAGGTCGGCTTTCCTTCGTGAGTATGGAGTCTCACTTGTCGTTTGGGGCCCCAGGGAGAGGCGCCTTGACGGTTGGGACCCAGCGAGCGCACTCTTCTTGGAACAGGCGTATAGGGCCGGCGACTATCGATTATTCAAGGTCGTGCGGCGATGATCCCGCCACGTGGCTTTCGTCGCGCCATTCCTGGCACAACGGCCGCTGGTGACGATCATCCAACGGACCCCCGCTGGCGGTGGTTAAATGCGATCCTTCTGACGCTCGGCCCCCTGATCCTCTTCGGCCCAATGCTCATCCGGGGCGAGGCGTTGTATTGGGGGACGCCGATCCTCCAGTTTGTGCCCTGGAGGATGCTCGCCTTCAAGATTATCTCCCTCGGGTACCTTCCGCTGTGGAACCCGTACCTGGGAATGGGTGCGCCCCTGCTGGCGAATTTGCAGTCCGCGCTGCTGTATCCCCCGAATGCCATCCTGGCGCTCACGGGACCGGCTTGGGGCCATGGCCTGCTGGTCCTGCTCCATTTAATCTGGGCTGCGTGGGGCATGGCCCTTCTGGCGAAGAGGTTGGGCCTCGGCGGTTTGGCTCAACTCATCGCTGGGCTCTCTTTCGGCCTATCGGGTTACATGGTCTCGCGCGCTGGTTTCTTGACGATCAACGCGGCCGCATCCTGGTTGCCATGGCTGATCCTGGCGGCCGAGCGACTTCTCCAGGACAGCCCGCGAACCGGTTCATGGACGTCCATCATTCCCTCGAGCGCGCGGCTGTCGTGCGCGCTCGCGCTTCAATGGCTGGCTGGCCACGCACAGACCTCATGGTACACGCTGACTCTCGTTTTGGTCTGGCTGGTCTGGAGGTCGTCTGAAGGCAGAGCGACACACAGTCCGGCCAGAGCGATAGCCGGACTGTGTGTCGCCTTAGCAATGGCGTTCATGCTCTCAGCCGTTCAGTTGTTGCCGACACTGGAGTATCTGACAATCTCGCAGAGGGCGGGCGCATTGGGGCGCGATTTCGCTCTTACGTACTCCTTCTGGCCGTGGCGCATTCTTGGGCTCCTGGTTCCGAATCTGTTCGGCAGCCCGGCCACCGGCGATTACTGGGGATATGCTAACTACTGGGAAGATGCGGTCTATATCGGCGTTCTCCCGATCGTCTTGGCCGGGCTGGGAATCATCCGAGGCTTGCGTCGAGGTGACGGCTATGGCAGACTCGCCCGACTGCTGGCCATCACCGGAGCCGTCGCCCTTCTGCTTGCCCTTGGCAAGAACACACCCATCTTTCCATTCCTCTTTGATCACATCCCGACCTTCAATCTGTTCCAGGCGCCCACGCGATGGACGCTCTTGCTGGTCTTCAGCCTTGCGCTCCTGGCTTCGCTCGGTGTCGATTCTTGGACCAGGCCGACCGGGCGAGTGTTGTACTGGACTCGGCTGGGCACTGTCGGGGCAGGCGTCATCCTGATGGCCGCGCCTCTCGGCCTGATCGTGCTGAACGCCGTCGAACCCACCTTTGTCCGAGCGATGGCCACGGCCGGAGCGCTCTTGTGTTTGACCGGCATACTGACCCTACGCCATCCGATTCGAGGGTCTCCTCGATGGATCCTCATCGTGGGTGGTTTCGTGCTTTTCGACTTGCTCTTGGTCGGAGCCGGGTTGAACCCGAGTCTGCCGGCGTCGGTATTTACGATGAGAGGCGAGACGGAGCTGACACAAGTTGGGGACCGGGGCTACCTGACGGAGGACGCCGACTACATGTTGAAGTTCGAGGAGGCATTCCCCTTCTCGAGCTTCCGCTCGCGTGTCCCTGTAGCAGCCCTGTTGGAGCTCGGACTCCCAAACACATCGATTCTCGTGGGGCGGAGTTCAGCCAACAACTTCGACCCGCTCCTCCCGGAAAGGTATGCGAGCTTCGTCGAAAGGCTCGAGGCGCTTGAGCCAGACCGGCGGCAGGCGATCTTGGCTTTGATGAATGTCTCATCCCAGGGAATCCTCGACGAGGACGGCCGTTTCCATCTCGTCCCGGTCGAACATCCCGCCCGAGTGAGGGTGGTCGGACAGGTGAAGTGGGCAGGTACCGCCGAGGCATCGCTCGATCAAGTCGTGGCTGCTGGATTCCACCCTGACGAGGTCGTCATCCTCGAAGGGCAACCTGCAGCCTCGACGACTTCTTCTGCCGGGGGTGAAGCGTGGATCGAGCCCAACTCCGACCCGGGCAGGGTGGTCGTGCACGTCTCGGCGGAAGGGGAGGCCTGGCTCGTCCTGTCGGATGTCTGGTATCCCGGTTGGAGAGCTCTCGTCGACGGAACCGAGGTTGAGGTCCTTAAGGGTGATTACTTGTTTCGAGCAGTTCAGGTTCCGGGGGGAAGCCACATCGTCACATTTGTTTACTCGCCGTGGTCGTTTCCCCTCGGCCTTGTGCTGAGCCTCGTCGCATGGCCCTGTGTGCTAATCGCGTTATGGTTCAGAAGACACACTTGAGATCTCTTTGGCCGGCGCTGGCCGCATTGGCGTTGAGCTTTATCTTCGTTGGGTTGCGTTTGTCGAACGCCGGCTGGGACGCGCTGGCCCTGGTCGAACTCCCACGTGAGTCCGAAGGTGTTACAGCCGCGCCCAAAGGTTATGACGGACAGTTCGCGTACTACATCGCCATCGATCCAGCTCCGCGGGAGGTTGCGCCGAAGCTCGACGCTCCGGCCTACCGCTACCAGAGGATCTTGTACCCGCTTCTGGCTCGGGTGTTGGCCCTAGCCGACACGGACGCAATCCCATGGACCATGTTGTTGGTGAACATCTTCGCCCACTTCCTTGGCACGTGGGCGGTCGCTGAAACGCTGATCGGCTATGGTGTTTGGCCTGGGTATGCGTTAGGATACGGCCTCTGGATCGGCCTTGTCGTTGGGGTGGGAACCGATCTCACCGAGCCTTGCGCCTATGCGCTTTCGGCCGCCGGTTGGCTCGCTTGTCAGCGGGAAAGGAATATCGCGGGACCGGCGCTGCTTGGCCTCGGTCTCTTCGCCAAAGAGACAGGCATCTTCTTCTGGGCGGCCATGCTCGCCGCCGGAGTGCTTACCTCCGCTTCCCGGAAGAGGCTTGCCGTCTTGGGCATCGGCGGACTGGCGTTTGCGATTTGGCAAGTCTGGCTCTGGAGTGCCTTCGGCCAACCCGGGATCGGCAGCGGGGGAGCGCTGGCCACCCCGTTCGAGTGGTTCCCTTTCGTGGGATTGTGGCGCATTGCGGCTGTCAGCATCCCTGTTTTTCTGCTCTACCTCGTCATCTTCGGCCCCAGCATTCTGTTCCCGACGGTCTGGGGCATCATCGTCTCGTTGCGGGCGGCGCTGGCAGGTTTGCGCGATCCGGAGGTGTGGGGACTGCTCCTCAATGCGGCCATCATCCCCTTCTTGCCATTCTCGACATTTCGTGAGCCCCTGGGCATTGTTCGCGTGGCCTCGGGTCTGGTGCTGGCGACCGTCCTCTTCGCCGCACGCTACGGCTTGAAGCGGCCGCTCAACTACAGTCTGTTCTGGTCAGGCATGCTCGTAATCTTGCTCAACGGTTAGGGCTAACGGTGAAGCGCGATGCGCGCGGCATGTCGGGAGACCCTCCAAAGACTCGGACGCGTATCTGTAGCCTCTCGCGGGCTGTTCGAGGTGTCGCCGGAGGCAAGGGGCATCGAGTGACACTGGGCGGGCGTGCCAGTTGCAGCTCAATACTCCCGAGTTGTCACGAAGGGCAGAGCCGGCGGGCTGGTGAAGTGCCTCCAGAACGGGCGCTCCAGGTCGACCGAAGCGAGCCCGAGGATCAGGATGGAAGAAATCCAGCTGATCGCAGAGAGACTGATCGAGAACGTCGGAAAAGTGATCGTCGGCAAGACGGAGGCGGTTCGGCTCACGGTTATCGGTCTCCTGTGCCGGGGCCACGTATTGATCGAGGACGTCCCAGGCACCGGAAAAACGATGCTGGCCAAGAGCCTTGCGCGTTCGATCGGAACGACCTTCAACCGGATTCAGTTCACTCCCGACATGCTTCCGAGCGATGTGACCGGGGTTTCGATATTCAACCAGAAGACTCGCGAATTTGAGTTTCGCCCGGGCCCGATCATCGCCCAAATCGTGCTCACGGACGAGATCAATCGGGCGACACCCAAGACCCAGGCGGCGCTCCTGGAGGCGATGGAGGAGCGGCAGGTTACGGTCGACGGAGTCACGTATTCGATCCCGGAGCCGTTCCTCGTCCTGGCCACCCAGAACCCGATCGAGTACGAGGGGACCTTTCCCCTTCCGGAAGCGCAACTCGACCGCTTCCTGGTGCGCATCAGCCTTGGCTATCCATCGGTCCCAGATGAGATCGAGATGATGAACCGGCAGATGGTGTCGCACCCCATCGAAGACCTGAAGCGTGTAGTCGAGGTGGATGCATTACTGGCGGCTCAGAGGGCGGTGCGCCATGTGCGGGTCTCGGATGAGTTGAAGCGCTACATCTTGCATCTCATCAGTGCGACCCGCAATCACGGTGAGGTCTACCTCGGGGCAAGCCCGCGAGGGAGCCT
>MGOM01000078.1:34038-37815 GCA_001797105.1 Chloroflexi bacterium RBG_19FT_COMBO_62_14 | reverse complement strand
GAGGGTCCGCGAGATCGATACACGCACGATCATCAACGAGATCTTGAATTCTGTCCCTGTCCCGGGGGGCGAAGTGGGATGACGAGATCGCGGGCGTGGGTGGTCCTCGTTCTATTCAGCTTGTGCCTGTTTGGCGGCCTGGCGACGGGTCGTGAGTTGTTCTACAGCCTGGCCTATCTCTGGGGAGGGCTGCTGATCACCTCCTTCGTCTGGGCTCGCTCGGCGCTGTCTGGGGTGATCCTGGAAAGGCAGGCGCGCTCGACGGCGGCTCAGGTCGGAAGCGTCTTCGAGGAACGCCTCATACTTCGAAACCAAGGCCGCCTCCCCAAACTGTGGGTAGAGATCCGGGATCATTCGACTCTTCCAGGTTATTGGGCGACGCCGGGACCCGCCGGGCTGACCGCTGACGAGCCGGGGACGGCTCGAGCGGCCGATCTTCCTGGTCACAGAGTCTCGTCCGTCATCGCCGGACTCGGATCAGGACGCGAACTCCGCTGGCTGGTGCGGACGCGGTGTACTCGCCGCGGACGTTTTCGCCTGGGCCCGGCCTCGCTCGAATCGGGAGATCCATTCGGTTTGTTCAGGATCTCGAAAGATGCCACCCCGGCCCACCATCTCATCGTCCTGCCCTCGACGGATCCGATCGCGGAGTTCACTGTCCCCAGCGGCTATCTACCAGGTGGCGGTGCCCTTCACCAGCGGACGAACCAGGTGACGGCGAATGCCGTCGGAGTGCGAGAATACGCCCCGGGCGATGGGCTGAGTCGAATCCACTGGAGATCAACTGCCCGGCGCGAGCGTCTCATTGTGAAGGAGTTCGAGATCGATCCCAAGGTGGATGTGTGGATCGTCGTCGACGCCTCCTCGATGACCCAGAGCCGGCCGCCGGATTTAGCCGAGGATCAGCCGAGGGGCATCTTGCCACGGTCTGAAGTCCGATTGCCACCGACAACTGAAGAATACGGGATCGCGGCTGCGGCCTCGCTCGCGTTCCACCTCCTTTCGCGGGACCGGGCCGTCGGCCTGATCGCCTATGGACGCGTGCGGCACGTCCTCCAGGCCAACCGGGGTCAGCCTCAGCTGAATCAGATCCTCGAGACCCTGGCGACACTCGAGGCATTCGGGAGGCTGGGCCTCGACGAGGTCATTCGCATCGAGGCCCCGCGCTTCCCGCGTGGAGCTACGGCGGTACTGATCACCGCTGATCCTCGTCAGTCCTTGCTTGTCGCCACTCAAGAGTTGGAAAGACGACGGGTCAGTCCAATGCTTGTATTGCTCGATGCAGAGAGTTTCGGTGGAGTGCCGGGGAGTGCTGCGCTCGCCGAGCGCGCCTCGCGTAGGGGGTTAAGGGTTCGGCTGATCCGTTGCGGCGACAGGGTCGGCAACGTGTTGTCCGGTGCGGCCCAGCCCCTCCCGGCCTGGAAGGTGGCGTGAACCCAGTCGAGGATCGTTCTCGCGGCTGGCTGATTACCCTGGCCGTCTTCGTCTCAGGCATGACCACCCTCGGCGTTGAGCTGACAGCCTCTCGCTTGCTGGGGAACGTCTTCGGCACCAGCAATATCGTCTGGGCCAACATTATCGGCCTGATCCTGGTCTACCTCACGGCCGGGTATTTCATCGGCGGCCGATGGGCCGACCGCTCGCCCCGTCCCGGGACGTTCTACCGGCTCCTCGCCTGGGGCGCGTTCTTCGCAGGTGTAGTCCCATCCGTGGCCAGGCCGGTCCTTCGGCTGGCGGCATCCGCCGTGGAGAGCCTCGATGCGGCCGTGATGGTCGGGTCCTTCATCGGCGTACTGATCCTGTTCAGCCTCCCGGTCACACTGCTCGGATGTGTCTCGCCGTTCGCCATCCGGCTTGTCTTGCGCCAGACGGATCGGGCCGGCACAGTCTCGGGCAAATTGTACGCACTGTCGACGCTCGGCTCGATCCTTGGGACATTCCTGCCTGTGCTCTGGCTCATCCCGACGATCGGAACGGCCAAGACCTTTCTGGCACTGAGCCTGTCGCTCATGGCCGTGGCGTTGATCGGTCTGGGGTTCTCAGATAGGCGGGCTGCCCTGCGCTACGCTCTGCTTCCGCTCGTTTTAATCGGCCTCTCGATACTCAGCCTCGCCGGACCGATCAAGGCCAGCGCCGGTCAGATCTACGAGAAGGAGTCGGCTTACAACTACATCCAGGTGATCGAGAGGGATGGTATCCGTTACCTGCTGCTAAATGAGGGGCAGGGCATCCACTCGGTCTATCAACGTGGGGCGGATGCAACATTGGGGACGTGGGACTATTTCCTCTCGGCACCATACTTCAATCCGCCACCGCTGGCCGAGAGCGACGCCGTCCGGTTGGGGATCGTGGGGCTGGCGGCCGGTACCATAGCCAAGCAATTTACCCAGGTGTACGGCCCCGTGCCGATCGACGGCTGGGAGATCGACCCCGAGATCGTGAGCGTGGGCCGCAGGCTGTTCGATATGAACGAGCCCAACTTGAATGTTGTCGTGGCCGACGGCCGATGGGGATTGGAACACAGCCAATGGAAGTACAGCGTGATCGCCGTCGACGCTTACCGGCTTCCGTACATACCGTGGCATCTGACGACGCGCGAGTTCTTCCTCGAGGTGCGCGACCATCTTGTCGACAGGGGTGTTCTGGCAATCAACATCGGGCGAACGCCGGACGACCGGCGATTGATCGAGGCTTTTGTTGGAACGATGGGAACTGTCTTCCCTTCGATCTATGTCGTTGACGTTCCGAACACGTTCAACACCCTGGTGTACGCCACGGTTGGGCCTACCCGCGCCACCAATCTTGCCGATAATCTTCAGGCTCTGGCGCAATCCGAGGCCCACCCGTTACTGCTGGACGCCATCGCCCGGACCATCATCAATCTCCAACCAACGCCCGCCTCGGAGGTGGTCTTCACCGACGATCGGGCCCCAATCGAGCAGATGACGAATGCGGTCGCCATCCGCTTTATCCTTGGCGGCGATCTGAACAGCTTGCGCTGAGGAATGAGGGACAATACCGATGGAGCGTACCGAATCAACCGCCGCCTGGAGCAGGGCGGCTCGCTGGATTGTGGCCATCGTAATGCCGGTCTTCCTCGTTCTGACGAACGTCCGATTGTTGTTGACGAACCCATTCGTTGAGATCGAGTACAGGACGCCCGGTTTCCCGGCGGATCCGTACGGATTCTCCAGAGAAGACAGGCTGCGCTGGTCGCTGTTATCGCTGGATTACCTGCTGAACGACTCCGGGATCAGTTTCCTGGCGGATCTGAGCTTCGCCGATGGCGGCCCGATCTACAACGCCCGCGAGCTGCGCCATATGGAGGATGTCAAACGTGTCGTCCAGGCTGCGCTCAGAGTTTGGGTCGCCAGCACTTCGGTGATCCTGGTGTTGACCCTGGCCCAGCTGGTCGGGGGGCGCCGGCGGGCGGCCGTCGATGGACTCCGTCTCGGATCGATCCTGACGCTGGCCTTATTCGGAGCACTGGCGATCGTGGTCGCGGCGGCGTTTTCCACTCTGTTTGTCGAGTTCCATCTCGTATTCTTCGAGGGGGATACCTGGTTGTTTTCTTACGCCGATACGCTAATCCGGTTGTTCCCCGAGCGTTTCTGGCGGGATGCATTCACCTTCTTGATCCTGGCTACACTGGTTGAGGCCGGGCTCGGGTATTGGTTGACGCGAGGCTGGATGAAGAAGCGCGGGTGACAGGTTGGCGCGGCACATCCGCGCCAGAGAATGTGGACTGCCAAAACGGGGAGTGAGGGAGCGTCGCTC
>MGOM01000078.1:30723-34030 GCA_001797105.1 Chloroflexi bacterium RBG_19FT_COMBO_62_14 | reverse complement strand
CAGACACGTGCCAGGCCCGAGGAGAGAGGCATGAATGTCCGGTGACTCTTGCCCGGTAGTCCTTTCTCGCTGGGAGGCCTACCGGCCAGGGATGCGCGAGAGGCGCACGCTTCCGGTGTTGCTCACGCCCCGTACTTCTCGAGCCGCCCGGCGTGCGCCATAAGCAACGCCATAACCTCCCTCGCTGGGAACGTCCCCAGTCCGCCGAGCGTACAGTTCGTTTCCCCGAAACCTCGGCGATCGTCGGCTCGCACCGTGGCCGGCGCCCAAAGCAGGAATGGGACCGGATGCCACGTGTGGACCCGCAGCCTGGCAGGAGTGGAGTGATCGCCGGTAATTGCCAGAACGTCCGGGTTGAGATCCATGAGGCGTGGCAGGGCTGAGTCAACCGCCTCTATCACACTTGCCTTGCCGCGAAAGTCTCCGTCCTCGCCGCGACTGTCCGTCTTCTTGATGTGGATGAAGAAAAAGTCGAACTCATCCCATTTGCCGGCGACTGCGGCCAACTCGTCGCTCGGGGCCTCTCCCTCGAAGTGCAGAACGTCCATCCCAACCAGCGAGGCGACACCCTGATACATCGGATACACCGCGAAGCAGCCTGCCCGCACGCCATAGATCTCCGGAAACGGGGGCAGGGCCGGGTCTGAGGAGAATCCACGCAGCGTCAGTGCATTCGCTTTTGGCTGGTCGGCCAACCGGGCGCCGGCCTGGGTGATCCACTCGTTGAATAGAGTCGCCGCCCGCTTCGATGCGGCATCCGTGGCCCTTGCCGGTAACGGCGCGACGCCCACCGCCTGCGGGTCCGTGTCCTCGATCGCCGGATCGAGCCCCTCACCCCGCATGACGACCGCGAAGCGATACTCTTTGACGTGGCGCAGCTCGACCTCCACGCCGGGAAGCTCGATGCTACGGAGCTTCTCCACGATAGGCGCGGCCTCGGCTGTGGCGATCCGGCCGGCGCGCCGATCGCTGATGAGCCCGTGTCCGTCGACGGTGCAGAAGTTGCCGCGCGCAGCGACGTCGCCTTTATTGACGTGCAGCCCGACGCCGGTCGCCTCGAGCACGCCTCGGCCCACGACAAAAAGCAGCGGATCATATCCAAACAGCGCCAGATGGGCCGGTCCCGAGCCGGGTGTGATCCCCGGAGCGACAGGAGTGATCTGCCCCAGGGTCCCTTCTGCCGCCAGCCGATCCATGTTCGGTGTGTGGGCGGACTCCAGTTCGGTTGGGCCGCCGGGCTCAACCGGGAGGCCGCCAAGGCCATCCATCACCAGGAGCACGATCTTGCCACCTTTGTCCCGGTGGAGCTCCTTCATCAGTTCCAGGTTCGCCATGAAAACACTCTCTCCATTCGACAGGCATGACAAAGCCCCGCGCCGGGAGGGGGCGGGGCTCGACAGAGGTCCTCAGGGGTCTAGCGGATCGCCTTCTGCTCCCCGTCAGGCTCAAAGAGGTGCATGTTCTCCATGTTCATGACTATGCGTGTCTTCTCCCCCATCTTGGCGGACGTGCGTGGATCGACTCTACCGGTGAAGGTCGTGCCGCCCGTCTCGAGGTGGAGGAAGATCTCGTTTCCCATCAGCTCGGTAACGTCAACGTTCGCCTCGACTGGAGCCGTCATGATCCCCGGGGGAGAGAAGGCTGGATCGTGGATGTCCTCAGGTCGGATGCCGAAGATCACCTGTCGACCGACGAAACGATCGTAGGTCGATGTCCTCGATGACGGGATTGGGACCGAGAACGATCCGGCGTCGATCACCTGGCCGCCGTCCGCCCGTTCGAGCCTGGCATTGAAGAAGTTCATCGCAGGTGAACCGATGAATCCGGCGACGAATACATTCCCCGGCTTGTCGTAGAGACGTTGCGGTGTGTCCAGCTGCTGTAACAGACCACTCTTGATCACGGCGATCCGATCGGCCATCGTCATGGCTTCGGTCTGATCATGGGTGACGTAGATGAATGTCGTCTGAAGACGCTGATGGAGCTTGCTGATTTCGGCCCGGGTCTGCACCCTGAGTTTGGCATCCAGGTTGGACAGCGGCTCATCCAACAGGAAGACCTTGGGCTCGCGGACGATCGCCCGGCCGAGCGCGACCCGCTGCCTCTGGCCGCCCGAGAGCTGGCGCGGACGGCGGTCGAGGAGACTCTCGATGCCCAGGATCGTGGCAGCTTGTTCGACGCGTCTCTTGATCTCCTGCTTGGGCGTCTTGCGAAGCTTGAGGCCGAAGGCCATGTTGTCAAAGACGGTCATGTGAGGGTAGAGCGCGTAAGACTGGAAGACCATGGCGATGTCGCGATCTTTCGGGGCGACATCGTTGACCACCCGTTCTCCGATCAGAATCCTCCCGTCGGAGATCTCCTCCAGGCCGGCCAGCAGGCGCAGCGCCGTGGTCTTGCCGCAACCCGATGGGCCGACCAACACCAGGAACTCTCGGTCTTCCACCTTGATATCTAGATCGCTGACTGCGATGACCTCCCCGAACCGCTTGAACACGTGTTCATAGGTCACACTGGCCATGGCCCATCCTCCTGTCTGAAAAGTATCGTGACACCATTATACAGGCCAGCCCGCCCCAAACCAAGAATCTCCTCCTGAATCGTGTGGACGATCGTCCTGCCGGCGCTCCCCCATCGTCTGTTCGAGCAATTACCTGACCGGACTCAGGGGTTGAGACGATCCCGGAGCTGCCCCTTGGATCGAAGGAGCACTCGGGCACGGCAGCCGTCCGTCTTGGCCGGGGCCTCGCGACGCCGTCGATCCGGTTGGCTGAGGCGACAGAACGGCAATGCCTGAGTGGACGTATCCGACCTGCAACGTCGCTGAGCTTCAGCGGGATCAATCCGCTCGGACCACTTTGCCATCCCGTGTACCTGCGGCGGAGTGTGGCAGTCGAGAAATCTCTCACGTCTCGCGGCTCGCATGCGCCCCGCAAAACGGTCTCTCGTTGACGGTGCATTCCAACTCTGGTATAGTCCGGCCCATGAGATCCGCGAAGAGTCGACCGCAAGCAAACGGCAGGTCGGAAAGAGGACTCCGCCTCCTTTGGCGCTGGTTTCAACCCGGCCTGGGTGTCAAGCGTTGGATAGGGTTGATGATCCTTGGCACCGCTCTGATCGGACTCGGGTTGGCCTACTTCCTGCTCGACATCTACCGCACCTCTTCGTACTCCCCATGGCTCGATGTCGTCACGTTGAGGGCTTTGCCGCGTTGGCTGCGCGCTCTCTTGCTTGGCGCGAGCGGGGCGTCGCTGCTGCTTCTATCGGTGGTTCGCCTCAATCGCACACTGCTGGCACCGTTCATACGCCC
>MGOM01000078.1:27229-30618 GCA_001797105.1 Chloroflexi bacterium RBG_19FT_COMBO_62_14 | reverse complement strand
ACTGCGATCGTGACGGTCTCCGATGACGGCGGTTCCTCCGGCCGTATCCGGCGCGCTTTTGGATTGCCGCCTCCAGGTGACCTTCGGAATTGTCTGGCAGCCCTCTCCGACGACGAAGCCCTTCTCACGCAACTCTTCCAGTACCGGTTCACGCAAGGAAGCGACCTGGATGGTCACAGCTTTGGGAACCTGTTCATCGCCGCGCTGGCCGGCGTGAAGGGGAGCTTTGATAGAGGGATTCTGGAAGCGGGCAGAGTGCTAGCTATTCGTGGGAGAGTGCTGCCCTCGACGCTGGTCGATGTCGCCCTGGCGGCGGACAAGAGCCCTCTACTTGAGGCGCGGGCTGTCCGCATCGAAGGCGAGAGCCTGATCCCCGAGGTTCCGGGAAGGATCCGGCAGGTACACCTCGAGCCAAACGACCCTCCGGCGTTCCCGGAGACGATTCACGCCATTCTGAACGCCGACATGATCGTCATCGGCCCGGGCAGTCTGTATACCAGCGTCCTGCCCAACCTGCTCGTCCCGGAAATCACGGCCGCCATCCGCGCCAGTCGGGCGTTCAAAGTCTACGTATGCAATGTCGCCACCCAGCCGGGCGAAACCGACGGCTACGACTGTCTGGAGCACCAGGGCGCCCTCGATTCCCACCTCGGGCGAGGGCTGGTCGACGTGATGGTGATCAACAACCAAACGCAGGACGGATTGCCCCCAGGCTCGGACCCAGTCGGGGAGCCTGGCGGGGGCGCGGGTACCGTCCCCCTCTATGCCACGGACCTCATTGATGAGAAGCGTGCGTGGCGCCATGACTCGGTCAAGCTTGCCCGAACCCTGATCGACCTTCTGGAAGAGCGAACAGGGCCTTTGGATCACCCTGTCTCTATCCATGGCGAGCAGGTTTCAGGCTTGAACTAGGCCAAATCCCTCAGGAGCTACTCATGACCACACGAATAGGAATAAACGGCTTCGGCAGAATCGGCCGTCAGGTGTTAAAGGCGATTCTGGAGTATCACCCGGCGGAGCTCGAGGTAATTGCGATCAATGATCTCTTCGACGCGAATACCAACGCACACCTCTTCAAGTACGATTCGAACTACGGCATCTTCCGCGGGACCGTCGAAGTCGTGAACGGCGACCTGTCAGTCGATGGGCGTAGGATCAAGGTCTTCGCCGAGAAGGATCCCGGGGCACTGCGCTGGAAGGACCTCGGGGTAGAGATCGTGGTCGAATCGACAGGCGTGTTCCGCGACGGGAAAGGCACCCCCGAGAAACCGGGCGCTAACATCCACATCGACTCGGGCGGGGCCAAGAAGGTGATCATCACCGCGCCGGCCAAGAACGAAGACCTGACGATCGTCCTCGGTGTCAACGACGCCGCTTACGACTCGTCCAAGCATCACATTGTCTCGAATGCTTCTTGCACGACCAACTGCCTCGCCCCGGCCGCCAAAGTAGTCCACGACACGGTCGGGATCGAGCGCGCCGTGATGACCACGGTGCACGCGTACACCAACGATCAGAAGATACTCGACTTGGCCCACAAGGACCTGCGCCGGGCGCGCGCGGCTGGTCTCAATATCATACCGACCACGACCGGCGCCGCTCGGGCTGTGGCCAAGGTCATCCCGGAACTGGCCGGGAAGTTCGATGGTTTTGCCCTACGCGTTCCCACCGCCACCGTCTCGATCGTCGATCTGGTGGCGAATGTCAGCCGGGCGACGACCGTAGACGAACTGAACGGCGCCTTCCGGAATGCGGCCAGCGGGAGCATGGAAGGCATCCTGGGCTACACCGAAGAGCCTCTCGTTTCGATGGATTTCAAGGGCGATCCCCGCTCATCGATCATCGATGGGGCCTCGACCATGGTCATGGATGGGACGATGGTTAAGGTGATCGCCTGGTATGACAACGAGTGGGGCTACTCGGTACGCACGGCCGACCTTGCCCTCAAAATGGCAAAGGCTCTCTGAGCCTTTCGCCTCGGTCAATCGCCCTCCTCCCATCGTCTGCACCTTCGGCTGCCGGATCTCGGACGGATTCTGCGAAACCGTCACCCGTTGTCCGCGCCCGCGGGATCAAGAGATGCCGGGAAGGTGGCCCCATCTTCGCTGAGGGGGGCTTGACCTGAGGCCTGAGTCCGATCCGGTACAGCCAGGCGGGGGATCATCCCGGCTCGCATCTCCCGGTGTCTAAGGAAGAGGATCCAACCATGTTCAATAAGAAGACGATTCGCGACATTCCGCTGGAAGGAATACGAGCGCTCGTTCGCGTCGACTTCAATGTTCCGCTGAAAGACGGGCGGGTGACCGACGATACTCGCATCCGCGCCAGCTTGCCGACGATCCAGTATCTGATTGAGCATAAGGCGGCCCTGATCGTGTGTTCCCACCTCGGGAGGCCGAAAGGCAAGGTCGTCCCGGAGATGTCCTTGAAGCCGGCTGCGGATCGACTGGCCGAGCTCTTGGGGACAGATGTGGCCTTCGTCCCCGACACGGTCGGCCCGATGGCGCGAGCGGCGGCCGAGGCCCTGCGGCCGGGGGGTGTCTTGGTACTCGAAAACACCCGCTTCGCTCCGCAAGAGACTGACAACGATCCGGCCTTTGCCGCACAACTCGCCTCCTTGGCCGAGGTTTACGTGAACGATGCCTTCGGTTCGGCACACCGCGCCCATGCCTCGACCGAAGGCGTGGCCCGACACCTTCCCGGGGTTGCCGGGTTCCTGATGGAATCGGAGCTGACTTACCTGGGGAAAGCCCTACAGAACCCCGAACGTCCCTTTGTCGCCATCCTCGGCGGTGCCAAGATCTCGGACAAGATTGGCGTTGTGGAAAGCCTCTTGCGCACAGCCGATCGTCTCCTCGTGGGAGGCGGTATGGCGAACACCTTCCTGGCCGCCCGGGGGCTGCAGATGGGTGACTCGCTGGTCGAGGCCGATTCAGTCTCGACAGCGGCCGATCTCCTCAAGCGAAGCGGGACGAAGTTGGCCTTGCCGCGCGATGCCGTTGTAGCCCAGACCATGGAGGCAGGCGCCTCTCACCGCAGCGTCGCCGTCGAAGACGTGGCCCAGGGTTGGCGGATCCTGGACATCGGGCCAGGGACGGTCAAGTCCTTCACCGAGTCGCTGGGTGGCGCAAAGCTGATCGTGTGGAATGGGCCTATGGGAGTGTTCGAACTCCCGCCTTTCGATGAGGGCACGAGCGCCATCGCCCGGGCCGTCGCCGCCAGTGGGGCGACGACGATCGTCGGTGGGGGCGATTCGATCGCCGCGGTCAGAAAGGCAGGCGTTGCCGACAAGATCAGCCACATCTCTACGGGCGGAGGCGCTTCGCTCGAATTCCTCGAAGGCAAGGTCTTACCGGGTGTGGCGGCCCTGCAGGACAAATCGGCGAAGA
>MGOM01000078.1:25871-27211 GCA_001797105.1 Chloroflexi bacterium RBG_19FT_COMBO_62_14 | reverse complement strand
CAAAGCGGCCTCCAGCGAGGTGTCTCGGCCTGGCGCAAGCCCGCCTGCCGCAAAACAAGGTAGTCTGTCGATCCCCCTTGTGCACGCACGGGCACAAGGGGATCTGTGTTTTTCATACCGTTTACACCGCCTTGTTGTCCGCGATTCATGGCTCAGCTATAATGGCGTTCATGAGCAACTGGGGAACCCATGCCGATTGCGGACGGTGAAAGCGTCGGTCCCTACAGGATCATCGCCCAGCTAGGCCAGGGTGGGATGGCGACGGTCTTCAAGGCCTACCACCCGGCGCTTGATCGCTACGTCGCGATCAAAGTCCTTCACCCGGCCTTCATGGAGGACTCGGGTTTCTTGGCCAGGTTCCAACGTGAGGCCAAGGTCGTCGCCAGACTCGATCATCCCAACATCGTTCCGATCTACGATTTCGCCGATCACGAAGGCCGTCCCTACCTGGTGATGAAGTTCATCGAAGGGGAAACGCTCAAGGCTCGCATGGTGCGCGGGCCCCTCGAGCGCGACGAAGGCCTTCGGATCATCGAGCGTATTGGCGACGGCCTGGCTTACGCCCATATACAGGGGATCCTGCACCGGGATATCAAGCCATCCAACGTCCTGCTTTCCCCCGAGGGGGCCGTATACCTGGCCGACTTCGGCCTGGCGAGGATCGCTCAGGCGGGTGAATCGACGCTCTCCAGCGACCAGATGCTCGGCACACCCCAATACATCTCACCCGAACAGGCGCGCGGCGAGAAGAACCTCGACGCCGGCACCGATATCTACTCCTTCGGGGTTGTCCTCTACGAACTGGTCGTGGGGCGCGTCCCCTTCAGCGCCGACACCCCGTTCTCGATCATCCACGATCACATCTACAAACCGCTCCCGATGCCGCGCTCGATCAACCCGACGGTCCCCGAGCCGGTGGAGAGGGTCCTGCTGAAAGCGCTGAACAAGAGCCGGAAAGATCGCTATGCCAAGGTAGAGGATCTTGTCTCTGCCTTTCGCGAGGCGGTCAGCCAGGGGCCAAGCGCGGCCATGCCGGATCTAGGCGTCGCCGGGGCGGCGACGCGGCGAGGCACGGCTCCCCGGGCCGAGCCGGCCCCCAAGCCACCCGTCACAGCGCCGAAAGAACAAGCGGCCACACTCCAGGAGCCGGTCCCGGCGGAGCCCCAGGCCGCCAAGAGCCGGGCCTGGATGTGGGCCGTGGCAGGCATCGCCATCACCTGCGTCTGTCTATCGTCGTTTTTGCTGCTTACACGGCAGGACCGCTTGGCCCGATCGGCGGCCGACCCTGTGGCGACCGAGCCGGCGCGGGTTCAGACAGTTGGTCCGGTAGACACCGGACC
>MGOM01000078.1:19399-25826 GCA_001797105.1 Chloroflexi bacterium RBG_19FT_COMBO_62_14 | reverse complement strand
ACTGGCGGAGGCCTATCTGGCCCATGACGAACTCCGGCGGGCAGTCGATGAATTCGTGAAGGCGGCCCACCTGGCTCGTAAGTTGGAAGATTATGGTTTGGTGAGCGAGGCGACGATGCGCGCCCTCGACGTCGCCGGGGGGCCGAACAAGGCGGCTCCGGAAGTGTTGGACTCGATCACCGAGGTCTTGTTCATCGGCGCGAATGCACCGCAAATGTTGCCGGTTGCCGAACGACTGGTCGGGCCATACCCCGATTGGACGGCACCCCAGGCCGCAGCGGCGAGGACCTTCCTGTTTACGGACAACCCGGAGCAGGCCCTTCCCCGACTGGATCGCATCCTATCGCAGCGACCGGCGGATCCCCTTGCAAGAGCCGTCGAAGTTGAGTTCAATCTGCTCCGGGGCAACAACGACCGGGCCGTCGCCGAGGCAAAGGACATCATGGCTCAAGACGGGATCCCTGGTTGGCTCACCGACCACCTCAACGGTTTGATCAGCAAGGCCGGCGCTTGAGCCGGCCGGGCTCTCCGGCTCCACCGCTCTCGCAGCCGAAAGAGGCATTCGTTTCCGGGGATCCGCCTCCGGGGCCCACCGACTTTGAGTCCTTCGCGACCGAGGGATGATCACGCTCACTCAGATTGCCTGGTGCATCCTCGGTTTCGGCATGCTCCTCGGCACCCAGCGCATGTTCCGACGGGAGCTTCAGGGCTTCCTCATGGCCCTGACCAGGAACCCAACGATCTCGCTCACACTTTATGCGGTGCTTTTCGCGCCGGGAGTAGCCGTCCACGAATTCAGTCATTGGATCGTCGCCCGGCTCCTCGGCGTGCGCACGATCTCACTCTCGCTCATCCCCAGGAAGGTCTCTGGAGATCAATTGCGCCTGGGATACGTCGAGACCGAGCGGACGGATCCGATCCGCTCTGCCTTGATTGGAGTCATGCCTCTTCTCTCAGGCACGCTGCTGCTTTCCCTTCTCACGTTGAACCGATTGGGGCTTGAGCCGATTGTGGGAGCCTTGTCCGAGGCGGGATATCTGGGCGTCCTGCAAACGCTCGCCCGCATGCCGAATGTGCCGGACGTCGGGCTCTGGCTCTATCTCGCCGTGGCAATCAGCAACACCATGTTGCCGTCGGCGGCCGACCGCTCCGCCTGGTTGATCGCGGGGCTGATCATCGTGGCCATTGCGGCCTTCATGATATGGTCAGGTTGGGGGCTTCGAGGGGTGGCCTGGCTGTCCGATGTCCTGTCGGAGATCCCCACGCGCTTGGCCGCAGTTTTCAGCTTGACCGCGGCACTCAATCTCGCGCTGGCGATCATCCTGGGGGTAGGGGGACGAGTCCTCCTCAGCTTGAGGCGCCTCTTCTCGGGCTGAGCCCGATCGCTGGGAGTCCTGGCACCAACGATTCGTTCGAACCCCGGCTTCAGGCCGTGCCAAACTGTCGATCCCCGGCGTCACCCAGACCGGGGACGATGTAGCCGACATCATTTAGGTGGTCATCCACCGCGGCCACATAGATCGGGACGTCGGGGTGATGCTGATGCAGGTGGGCAATCCCCTCTGGGGCGGCGATCAGACCGACGAACTTGATCCGGCCGACCCCCCAACGCTTGAGGATGTCGACGGTCGCCACGGCGGACCCGCCGGTGGCCAGCATCGGATCGAGGATCAAACACACCGAGACCGTAGGTTCGATCGGGAGCTTGTTGTAGTATTCGACAGGCTTCAAGGTCTTCTCATCCCGGTAAAGGCCGATGTGCCACACTTCTGCCGTCGGCATCAACTCCCACACCCCTTCGACCATTCCTAATCCGGCGCGCAGAATTGGGACAAGGCCGATCTTCTCCATTAAGTCGAGGCCCGGAGCTTCGGCCAGCGGTGTTTGGATGCGCACGGGCCGCGTCTGAAGATCTAACGTCGCCTCATAGGTCACCAAGGCCGATATCTCACGGATCAGCTCCCTGAACTTCTTGGGATCGGTTTGTCGATCGCGCAGCCGACTGAGTTTGTGCGCGACCAAAGGATGTGGTGAGGGGTGAACCTGTCTTTCTTCCATTGCGCGGCCTCCCTGTTCGAGTTGCGGCTGAGACTCTGTCACGAGTATGGTGATCGGTAGGAGTGTGTAGTGGGATCCCCGGCCTACCTCACCTGATCGGGGAGGTGAGGCCGAGAACTAGGCGGTTCGTCGTAGGATGACGGCTGTCATGTCATCCGGCGGATCCGGCTCACCGACGAATTGCATGACCTGATTCTGGATCTGGTGTGCGAGATGATCAGCACTCCAGTTGTCAAGATCCTGGACGAGCTTGATGAGACGGTGCGTTCCGAACAGCATCCCATCGCGCGCGGTCGCTTCCGTCAGTCCATCCGTATACAAGATGAGAGCGGAATCGCGCGGGAGGGTCACCGTGTGCGATTGGTAGTTCTGTCCCTTGCTGACACCGAGCACCATCCCATGCTCCGCCAACGACCTGGGATGCATCCCACGCGTGAACAAGATGGGTGGATTGTGACCGCCATTGGCGTAGGTCAGGTGAGAGCGGCGGGGTTCCCAGACCGCGTAGAACACGCTTACGAAGAGATCGGTCTGAGTGTCGGCGAAAATGATGTCGTTCATGCGCTTGAGGGTCAACCCTGGATCCACCCGGCTGATGGCGACCGAGCGCAGAAGGGTCCGGCACAGCGCCATGAACAGAGCCGCCGGCACGCCCTTGTCGGCGACGTCGGCGATGACGACTCCCCAACGCGGCCCTTCCGGGCCGGGGCTGAGGGGGATGAAATCGTAGAAATCTCCCCCGACGCTCCGGGCGACTCGCCAGACGGTGCCCACCTCCCAGCCTTCATATGTCGGCATTGCCTTGGGTAAAAAGCTCTCCTGAATGCTCCGGGCGACAGCCAGTTCATTCTCCAGCGAGCGGCGGACCGCCGCTTGTTCCATGAGCAGCGTGTTCTCGATCCGCAGCGAGAGCTGGTGGGCGATCCCCCCCAGAAGCGACAGACGTAGTTCATGGTAGGCGCGTCCGTCAACGAGCAAGATCCCCAGCAGCTTCGTGCCGTCACTGAGAGGGACGCAGGTGCCCTCCTGAGCGCCCAGTGGGTCGGCAAGAGCCGCGGGAAGGATCACGCCTCGAGGGACACCCTCGGTCAGGCCGGCCCCGACCTCGAAAGCCGCCGCAGGGAGCCGTAGATCACCGAGGCGATCTTGGACCTGGCGGCGGGGACCGGCCATAGGCCCGACTCGCAACTCTCCACCAGAGTCATCCGGCAACAGGACCATCGCCCAGGTTGTCCCGACCAAGAGTGTTGTCAGCTGGAGGACCGCTTGGATCGCGGCCTCGACGTCACCGGGTTGTGAGGCATGCCGGGCGACCTCCAGAAGGACGGTCGTGATCCACGTGTACTCCTGTTGTTGGCTGTATGCCTGCATCTCAGAAAAGGCTACTCCGAGTTGCGTGGCCAGGAGACTGGCGATCTCGATATGCACGTAGGGCATTCCCCGCCCATCCGGAATCCTCAACTCAAGCACACCCAGCAGCCGGTCCTCGGCTTCAAGCGGGATCGCGAGTTCCGTGTGTCGGGTACCCCCGTTCTCATCGGGCGTCTGGCGGATAGACCGGGCTCTCTCTCTGACCACTTGTTCGATCGTCGGAGTTGGAGCGGCAGCCGGAGAAGAGGGATCGAGCACCGGCCACGCCGCACGCAGATCGATGGCGCCGTCCCGGCACTCGAAGAGTCTGACCTGCGAATCGTCGAACAGCCGAGAGATCATCGAGGCGATACGCGCGTATCGCTCGGGGAGAGGCTGAAGTGCGATCAGCTCCCTTGAGAGTGCCGCTAGCAGTCCCAGCTGACGGCGCCGGTCATCGAGCTGACGCTCGAATCCCATTGCCGTCAAGGCTCCCCCCACGGCATTGGCGACATGTCTCAGAAGCTGCAGGTGATGCGGCGAGAAAGCTGCCCGACGACGGCTCTGGACGATGATCTCGCCGATGACCCGTTCGCCCGCCCTGACGGGCACAAAGAGGCCAGCAACGGGAGGATCGGAGGCTGTGTAACTCGGTGTGGCGGGAAGGCTCTCGCGCTGGGCTTCGAAGTCTGTGACGATCAGCGGTTCGCCCGAGCGCCGGACCCAACCGACAATACCTTGCTCATCCTCGGCCAACGGGAAACTTACATTGTCCTGCCGGTCGCCATCCTTGATCCAGATCAGCGTTCGATATGAGCCGTTATCGAAGACACCGAGCTGGAAGAAGTCCGTCTCGAGCAAGCGGGCTGCCATGACGTATGTCGTCTCGGCGATCTCGGCCGGATCAGGAGGAGTGCCGGCGATCGCTTCCTGTATCTGCCGCAGCGCCTCGAGCTCCTCCAGGCGCTCTGCCCGTTCGCGCTGGAGCCGACGCACAAGGAAGACCGCCGCAGATAGCGTGGCGGCGGCCAGGAGGAGGCTGACCAGGGAGGTGAGGGACCTCCCACCCGCCTGGGTTGCAGGTGAGACCTGAATGAGGAAGTTGAGTCCGAGGTCCATCGCAGTCAGATGGACAGCCGATTCTTTTTGCGGAGGGTGAGGCAATTACAGTCGCCGTCTCTGGAATAGTAGATTTCGTCCATGACGCGGTGAATGATCACCAGACCAACTCCACCGACTTGAGGGTTCTCCGGATCAAGATCCAGGTTGGGAGGTTTTCCCGCCGGGTTGAACGGGGGAGCGGTATCTCTTAACTCCACACTGACCTCACCCGCGGAGGATTCAGTCGTCACCAGGATGTTCCCCCGGCCTTCACCGCCATAGCCATGCTTGATGATGTTCTCACAAGCTTCGCCCACGGCCAGCTGGCAGCCGTAGCGCGTCCGTTGATCGAAACCGGCCTCGTCTGAAGCCTTACCAACGAACCGGCAGACGAGCTCAATCGTCCGCAAGTAGGCGGGGAAGGTCTCGCGATGGAGTGTCATCCTCGAGCTGCTTTTCTTCCGGGCATGCTAGCCGCGCCGCTTCAGCGATGGGTGCCGCGCATCCATCGACCAGGGTGATCTGCGTTTCATCATGACGCAGGTCTAGAAAGAGGCGACGGCTGCCTCGCGCGTCGGATGGCTGGGGAAGAGCACGTCGAGACCGGCCAGTTCCAGCGTCTCCCGGACGCGGTCGGATGGCTGCGCAATCACGACCTCGCCTCCGGCTTCCTTGAGGGCCTTGCGGGTTGTGACCATCACCCGCAGTCCAGAAGAAGAGAGAAAATCAACGGCGGAAAGATCAAGGACGATATTGCGGGTTCCCTTACCGATCAGTGCCTTGAGCGCCGTTTCTAGCTCCCCTGAAGTGGCCGAATCGACCCTCCCCGAGACGGAGACAACCGCCGCCCGCTTATACTCCGTTGTCTTGATCTCCACTTTTCCTCCTTGGCATCTCACTCATCATCGGCGCCCTTTCGGACCGGGCGCTGCGCTATCGCTCTGACGGGATGACGCGGATCACCGAATGGGATGTCCGGCCGATTCAGAGCGTCCGTCGGACGACGTACCGGGCCAAGTCGGCCAAGGCCGCCTTTTGCGGAGTGGCCGGCATCCCGCTCAGGAGCTCCTCCCCCATCACCGCGAAACCCTCCGCCTCTTCGAGAGCGCGGTCAATCGCGTCTGACGACCGGATCGCCTCAATCAGCCTGCCGAGATCCGCCTCTTCGAGCCGCTGCTCGTCCAGGAGGCCATAGAGCTCGCGCTCGTTGGGCGTCGATTCCAGGTAGCACAGGGTGGGCAGGGTGATCAGCCCCTGGCGTAGATCGCTGGCCAGGGGTTTGCCCACCCGCCTCTGGTCGCCGGCGAAATCGAGGACGTCGTCGACAATCTGGAAAGCCACGCCGATGTTGTATCCAAAGGCCCGCATCTTCTCGACAAGATCGGGCTCCGAGTCGCACAGGAGAGCGGCGCCGGTCGTGGCGAGCTCGAAGAGCGAGGCCGTCTTGGCGTAGATGCGTTCAAAATAATCCTGGCGAATGTCGCCGCGCGGCGTGCGGAACAGCTGATTGATCTCCCCGTTGACAATCGTCATCAACGTACGGGCGAACAGATCCATCACGGCCAGGGATCCGGTCTGGGACGCCAGGTGGGCAGCGCGGGCGAACACGTAGTCGCCGGTCAGGACCGTGGCCCCGGTCGTCCACTGGGCGTTCAAGGTCGGGATCCCGCGGCGGAGAAGCGCACCGTCGATCAGATCGTCGTGTACCAGTGAGGCCGTGTGGAGCATCTCGATTGCCGCCGCCAATGTCACCGCCCGATCGTGATCGGCGCCCAGCATTCCCGCCGTCAGGAGCGTGACCGTCGGGCGGACGCGCTTGCCTCCCGAGGAGAGAAGATGTTCGATTGCCGCGTATAGATTCTCATTGTGATGTCCGGGGCTCAGGCGCATGCGCGCATCGACCTCGGGCATCATGTCA
>MGOM01000078.1:19159-19243 GCA_001797105.1 Chloroflexi bacterium RBG_19FT_COMBO_62_14 | reverse complement strand
CCTCTCCCCTCGAAACGGCTGCGGCGGCAGGTAAGGCGAGTCCGTCTCGACCAGCAGCCTGCTCGAGGGAACTTGTCTGCTCAG
>MGOM01000078.1:18934-19030 GCA_001797105.1 Chloroflexi bacterium RBG_19FT_COMBO_62_14 | reverse complement strand
AAGAGCCAGCGGAAGCCCCAAAGCCCATTCCTGCATCAGGAGCACGATCTCCTCCGTCGCTTCCCGGTTGTGAATGATGACCGGCAGGTCCATGGC
>MGOM01000078.1:18575-18888 GCA_001797105.1 Chloroflexi bacterium RBG_19FT_COMBO_62_14 | reverse complement strand
GTAGAAATCCAGTCCGATCTCACCCACGGCGACCACACGCTCCGAGCTCATCAGATCTGCGAGCGCCGTTTCGGTCGAGGCCTCCCAGGTTGAAGCTGCGTGCGGATGCACGCCGACCGCAGCGTAAACCTGGGAATAACGTTCTGCCAATCGGACGGCCCGGACACTCGATTCGAGGTCGATCCCCGGCACGACGATCTTCGCCACGCCTGCTTCTTCCGCCCGGCGCAGGACCTCTTCCAAGTCGTTTTCAAACTCCGGGAGGCTCAGATGACAATGGGTGTCGACCAGCCATTCGCCGGCGCCGGTCATC
>MGOM01000078.1:18369-18562 GCA_001797105.1 Chloroflexi bacterium RBG_19FT_COMBO_62_14 | reverse complement strand
TCGCAACCCGTCCTCCAGAATCGGATCGACACGCTCCGGTTGCGTGGTCTCACAGTATACACGCACGATGGGTTCCGTACCCGAAAAGCGCACCAGGAGCCAGCCCCCATCCTCCAGCATGAACTTATATCCGTCCAGGAAGTCTGTCCCGACGACTTTGAGGCCACCGATCTGCTTTGGGCCGGCCATGGAG
>MGOM01000078.1:16463-18340 GCA_001797105.1 Chloroflexi bacterium RBG_19FT_COMBO_62_14 | reverse complement strand
GGCCGGCAACGACGTGTCGACCCGCTTGTAGTAGTGAGGACCGACCTTGTCGAAGAGCAGCTTGAGTAACTCAGACGGCTTTCGCCCCGTCCGGACCATCATGTCCACGAAGTAGAGACCAGCCAGGATCCCGTCGCGCTCGGGGACGTGGTTCTGGAAGGCGTAGCCACCCGACTCTTCGCCGCCGATCATGGCGTTCACCTCGAGCATCTTCGGGGCGACATACTTGAACCCCACACCGGTCTCGTAGACAGGGACATGATATATCTCGCCCAACTTGTTGAGCATCGAGGTCGTTGATAGCGTTTTCACGATCGGACCGCGCCATCCCCGAACCTCGAGCATGTAATAGGCCAGGAGGGCATAGGCTCGGAGCTGATCAATGAAGGAGCCTTTCTCATCCCCCAACCCCAGCCGATCGGCATCACCGTCGGTGATCAGGAGGACGTCGGCCTTGTTGGCCACCGTCGCCTGTAACCCGGCGTCAACATTGGGCGGGATCGGCTCGGGGCGGAGCATCTCAGGGAACAGTGGATTACGCTGGTCGTGTATCTCGATCACCCGGGTTGATCCGCCTGCGAGCAGGTTCCGGAGCCAGCCGGCACCGTTCCCCCACATGCTGTCAACCAGAATGGTCAAACCGGCCGCGCGCAGGGGAGACAGATCGAGGAGCCGCTCGATCTGAGCGATATACTCCGGGGCGGGATCGAATTCGACGATCAAGCCCGCTTCCTTCGCCTGCTCGATGGGCATACGTCTGATGGAATCGTCGTTTTCAGGGATGGCTGCTTCGATATGTTTCAATCCGTCCGGCGCCACGGCCCCGCCATGCTGATCGCGCACTTTGAAGCCATTGTCGCTGGACGGATTGTGTGAGGCGGTGATGTTCACGGCCCCGATCGCTTTGCGGTTCACGACGGCATAAGAAATGACCGGAGTGGGAGTGGCCTCGCGCGTCAGCAGAACACGCAATCCGTTCCCGGCCAAGACCTCGGACGCAGCCGCGGCGAAGTGCTCCGAGCCAAATCGCCTGTCGTAGCCGACCACCACCGTCCGATCCGAGCCGGCTTCCGTCGACAGGTAGTTGGCGAATCCCTGGGTGCATCGTCGCACCGCTTCAAACGTGTAATCATCGGCGATGCGGCCGCGCCAACCGTCCGTTCCGAACCGAATGGAGTGTCGCGCCATGGGGCCTGTCTCCGGAGGATGACCGTGGGCACACATGGTTCGCGCGGCGGGCCGAGGGGTGGTTCCGCCCCGGCATGTGCCTTCGCAAGTGGCCTGGCTCAGGAGGGTGTGAGACCGCCAGGGCCTATCACCTCGACTGGCCCAACACGGTCCGGTGGGCGGGATTATACCGTGAAAGAAGCGCACCAGGCAAAGCGTTGTGTTCCTCACGGCCTTGTGTTACACTGCCGGCGTTGCCACGCCCTCACTCGCGGGCGTGCTTTCTGCTCCTGGCTGGCGCCGCTCGGCAGCCTGACCGGGGGCAATCCCGAGGAAAGGAGGTTCCTCTATGCGCAACTATGAGGTCGCTTATATCTCCGACCCAGAGATGGACGAGCAGGCGCAAACCGACCTGGAGGCGAAGGTCGCCAGCTGGATTGAAGCAGCCGGTGGCACCACTCTCAAGGTCGACCGCTGGGGGAAAAGGCGGCTTGCATATTCCATCAAGAAACACACCGACGGTTATTATGTGTTCTATCAGGTCCAGCTTCCGCCGCAGTCGACCCGCCAGATCGAACGCGACCTGAGGCTCACGGAGAACATCCTGCGCTTCTTGGTGACACTCCAGGACCAGGCTTGATTTCCTGAGCCTGTTCTTCGAGCCCTTCTGGGAAAGGAGCCATGGCATGAGCCGCGGCCTAAACAAGGTG
>MGOM01000078.1:15027-16434 GCA_001797105.1 Chloroflexi bacterium RBG_19FT_COMBO_62_14 | reverse complement strand
CGAGATGCGCTATACCCCTTCCGGGCGACCGGTCACCACGTTCAGCGTTGCGACATCGAGAACCTGGTTTTCGGCAGACGGCGAGCGGCACGAGGAGACGGAGTGGTTCAACGTGGTTGCCTGGGGGAGTCTGGCCGAGATCTGCAATCAGCACCTACACCGCGGACAACAGACGTACATCGAGGGCCGTCTGCAGACCCGGCGTTGGGATGACGCCGAAGGCAACAAACACCTCGCCACAGAACTCGTCGCCAGGGAGATGATCATGCTCGGCGAGACGCGCGAAGAGCCGAGCACGAGCTACGTTGCCGCTCCCGGGGAAGAAGAGGGCTTTCCTTTCTGACCTCGGTCAGATCGCAGTATCTTTCACAACTCAAGGAGCAACGGGCTTCCTCCCGGATGCTCTTCGGCCGAAGCAGGTTGAGGCCGGTTTGTTCGCCATTGCACTGGAGCTATCGTGGACTCCTAAGGAGAAGATGCCTTGACTGATGATGAGCGAAGTGAGGGTCCTTCCGGCGGCCCAGGCGGGGGGCGAAGGCGCTTTGTGCGCCGGCCTCGTTTGTGCGCGTTTTGTGCTGAAAGGGTCAAGTCCCTCGACTACAAACAGTCGGAAATGCTGAAGCGCCATGTCACTGAGCAGGGCAAAATCCGGTCGAGGCGGGAGACTGGAACCTGCGCCAAGCACCAGCGTATGCTCGCCAAGGCAGTCAAACGGGCCAGACATTTGGCTTTGTTACCGTTCAAGGCCGAAAGGATCCGCTGAGCGATTGCCGGCGCGAGGCCGTGACAGGCTTGAGCCCGGGATCTCCACTGGGCTTCCGCCGATGGAACATCATCCACTCACCGGCGGGTGAGGAGGCTCGAGAGATGCAGGTAGATCTTGCGACATCCACGTCGTTCTCCTGGATGGATGCCGGCGCGCCGAGAAGACAGACTGGCCGCGAGGCCGGACCGTATCGGGGAAGGGGGCCAGCCCGATGAGTAGACGAGGCGCAGCGCCTCAGATCACCAAGAAGCACTTGGCTCGGGCCGAACGCGAGCGGATCCAAAGGCGCTGGATCGCCTCCGGCACCATCCTGACCGCCGTGCTCTTGATTGGCATTCTGGCCTACGGCTGGGCGGATCTCAACTATCTTCAACCGCGGAAGCCGATCGTCGTCGTTGGAAGCGAGAGGATCACCATCCGCCAGTTCCAGGGGCGGGTCAAGCTCGCCCAGGCCGACCTGGTCTCGCAATATCAGCAATACCAACAGATCGCCTCTCTGCTGGGCGGTGACCTGAACACCCAGACGAGTCTCCAGCAGCAATTGGGACAGATCGAACAGCAGCTAGCAAATCCCGTGCTACTCGGGCAATCGATCATGGAGTCGATGGTCAACGACGTCTTCATCCGGAACGAGGCACGTA
>MGOM01000078.1:14655-14856 GCA_001797105.1 Chloroflexi bacterium RBG_19FT_COMBO_62_14 | reverse complement strand
GGGAAGCAGCCCAACCCCAACCCTGAGCCCGAGCCCGCGGCCGACCGCCACTACGTTCACCCAGCAGGCGTTCGAGACCGCCGTGAAGGACTACATGGTCAATCTCAAGGACACATTGGGAGCCGAGGAGTCGGATTTGCGGGCCCGTGTCGAAGCCTCCCTTTATCGCCAGAGGATCCAAGAGGCCTTCGCAAAGGAAAC
>MGOM01000078.1:8009-14626 GCA_001797105.1 Chloroflexi bacterium RBG_19FT_COMBO_62_14 | reverse complement strand
GCCACATTCTTGTTGCCGACGAAGACACGGCGAAGCAGGTGCTCGCCAGGCTGGATGCGGGGGATGACTGGGAGGCGCTGGCCGGCGAGTATTCCACGGATACCTCGAACAAGGACAAAGGTGGCGACCTGGGGTGGTTCCCGCGCGGCCAAATGGTGTCTGAATTCGAAACGGCGGCGTTCGACGCTCCGGTGGGGGAGATCGTCGGGCCGGTCCTATCATCCTTCGGATGGCACCTGATCAAGGTCGAAGGGCACGAGGTCCGGGCGGTCGACGCAGCCATCTTGAGCCAGCAACGGCAGGCCGCATTCGGCGACTGGCTCACCGCGCAAAGGGATCAGACGGAGGTCGTGATTACTTCCGGTTGGGAGGCCTTTGTGCCGACCGTGGCGGGATTGGCCACACCTGTCCCGAGCCCCTGACGGAACCGATCACACCCGTTTCTCTCCGGTCGATGAAAGGCCCCTCTGCAGCCGGCGGATCAATTGCGCTGCGATCCACCGGCTCACCCTCGATATCAGAGATCTTCGTGAGGCAGATCTCCATCCCGGGTCCGATTCGCAAGTCAATACCAAATCCGCAGCTTGCCGCCACCGAGATTGGGTTTCGGAGTGTGGTCTCCCGCGGCTCGTTCCGCCAAGCCTGCTGCGCGCGCTGGGCCAGGTCCTGTCCGATCCACACCTTGCGCACGTCGGGGGGATCGATCTTCCCCGGAGGATGGAAGTTGTGAATGAACTGAGTGACATGCCCTTCCATCCGGGTAAGGCGGTGTAGACCCGCGTGGGCGTGCGGATCTTCATCCAGTCCTGAAGGCGGGAGGGAGACTTGGTTGACGGAAAGGTCCTGCTCAAGGTCAAATAGCAATGAGGCCGGCATGAGGTTGCGGCGAAACTGCACGGGGAAATCTCTCCTCTTGAAGGGGGTGAGGCCAGAGACTATACTCACGGATGCGAAGGGTGTGCCTGAGTGAATCTGAATAGCTTGATCAAGACCCTGCCCGAGAACGTCACCCCTGCCGATAGGGAGCTGGTCACTCGCGCCTACCAATTCGCCGAGGAGGCCCACGAAGGCCAGAAGAGGGCCTCGGGTGAGGCCTATGTCCAGCACTGCCTGGCCGTGGCCTCGATCCTGGTCGAGCTCGGAGCGCCGATCCCGGTCGTCGTCGCCGGGCTGCTTCATGACACGGTCGAAGACACCCCTATTACGCTGGTTCAGCTCACACGCGACTTCGGCACCGAAGTGGCGAAGCTGGTTGACGGTGTGACCAAGCTCACGCAACTCCCTCGGGTCAGCCGGACCAATGGGAAGGGCAAGGACGAGCGCACCTCGAAGGGCGAATTGGCCAAAGAGACCCTCCGCAAGACCTTCCTGGCCATGGGAGACGACGTCCGGATCGTCGTGATTAAGCTCGCCGATCGCCTGCACAATATGCGGACCCTGTCCCATCTCCCGGCCGAGAAGCGCACCCGAATTGCACAGGAGACCCTCGAGATCTTCGCGCCGTTGGCGAACCGCCTGGGGATCTGGCAGGTCAAGTGGGAGTTGGAAGATCTCAGTTTCCGCTATGTCTATCCCGACAAGTACAAAGAGATCGCCGCCAGTGTGGCGGACCGCCGGGTCGATCGGGAGGGTGAGCTCAAGCGCATCTGGGGGGGTGTCCAGGAGGTCTTGCGCGAGGCCGGCATCGAGGCTGAAGTCAGCGGGCGGCCGAAGCACCTGTACTCGATCTATCGCAAGATGGAGCGCAAAGGCGTCCCGTTCGAGATGGTCCTGGATATTCGCGGCGTGAGGATCGTCGTCCAAAACGAATCGGAGTGCTACCTGGCGCTGGGCGTCATCCACTCGCACTGGAAACCTGTCCCGGGCACATTCGACGACTACATCGCCACGCCCAAAGACAACTTCTACCAGTCGCTCCATACGGCCGTCATCTTCGATGATGGCAAGACCCTCGAGGTTCAGATCCGCACGCCGGAAATGCACGAGAATGCCGAGTTCGGCATCGCCGCTCATTGGCGCTACAAAGAAGGCCGGCGGCGCAACGACGCCTTCGAACAGCGGATCAACTGGCTACGTCGTTTGATGGAGTGGCGTCAAGACATCGACGACGCAACCGATTTCGTCGATGCGATGAAGTCGGACGTCTTCGATGACCGCGTTTTCGTTTTCACCCCGAGGGGCGATATCATTGACCTTCCTTCCGGCTCGACCCCTATCGATTTCGCCTATCACATCCACACGGATATCGGACATCGTTGCCGCGGCGCCAAGGTGAACGGGAAGCTCGTGACCCTGGATTTCAAGTTGCAGACGGGGGACTCGGTCGAAATCCTGACTGCCAAGCGCGGTGGTCCAAGCCGAGACTGGCTGAATCCAAGCCTGGAAATGGTGAAGAGCCAGAGGGGGCGCGGCAAAATCCGCCAGTGGTTCAAACGCCAGGATCGCGAGCAGAACATTTCACACGGGCGGCTCCTGCTCGATCGCGAGCTTCGTCGGATGGGGATGGATGACGTTTCGTTCGAGCGGGCGGCGCGCGAGATGGAGTTCTCGCAGACGGACGATCTGCTGGCGGCCATCGGCTGCGGCGACATCCAGCTCGGCAAGATCGTGGCCCGGATGGTCGAGCAAGATGAAGCCGCCGCCGAGCTCGTCCAGCCGATGTTACCTCCGGCGGTCGAGAAGAGCGTGTCGACGGAGGAGGTGAGCATTCTGGGTCTGTCGGGACTGCTTACCAATCTCGCCCGTTGCTGCAAACCTGTGCCGGGAGATCCGATAACCGGATATATCACCCGCGGCCGAGGCGCGACGATCCACCGTAATGACTGCCCGAATGTCCTGCGGATCAAAGATAAGGAAAGGCTGGTCCAGGTATCGTGGGGTCAGCCCCATCAGACCTATCCGGTCTCGGTCCGGATCCGGGCCTATGACCGCGATGGTCTAATGCGCGATGTCTCGACTCTCGTGGCGAACGAGGGGATCAACATGTCGTCGATCCACGTCTCGACGAAGAACAGCCTGGCGAACTTCGATCTCGTCATGGGGATCACCGATCTCTCGCAGCTCAGCCGGGTGCTCAACCGCCTGGAGGCTCTTCCGAACGTTCTCGAGGCGCGGCGGCTTCGGCCTGGGTAGTATAAGAAGCCTCCCGCATATGAGCCAGCCGCATTGAGGGCGCGCTGAATCGACCCCTGCGGGTGATTTGACACCTCGCTCCAATCTGCTCTCGGCGCGAAGAGGTTAAACATGGACACGGTCGGGCGGCGCGGCCTCCACCGGGCATGGTTGCACGCGTGCTCTAGAGTGCAAAGGGCAGGGGGAAACGGCAAGTAGAAGGTCCGCGGAGACAGAGACCGCGATGGTATAATGCCGCCCGGTTCGTCGGGGAAACTCGTGCGAGTGACGCCATCAGCCATGCTCAGCGTTTCTGAAGCCCGTGACCGCCTATTGGCCGGGCTCACGCCACTCGATCGACAAGTCGTCAGGATCGATGAATCACTCAATCGGGTCCTGGCCGAGGAGGTCAGAGCGTCGATCGCGCTCCCGCCCTTCGACAACTCGGCGATGGATGGTTACGCCGTACGCGCCGCCGACGTCGGGACGGCCACGATCGGCAAACCAGTTATCCTCGAAGTCTCCGGGGATATCCCGGCGGGGATCGTCGAAGCCCGAGCTTTGACGCCCGGTGCTGCAATGCGGATCATGACCGGCGCCATGCTTCCCGATGGCGCCGATGCCGTCGTGCCGGTCGAGAGCACGACGTCCCCAAGCGCGATGAGTGGGGTCGAGCTACCGGAGCGGATCGAAGTGGTATCCGCGGTGGGGGTCGGCGAGCATGTGCGTCGTGCCGGCGGTGATGTCCAGCCCGGCCAGCTCATTCTCCAACGCGGGGTCCGGCTCGGTCCGCCGCACATCGGAATGCTCGCCTCACTCGGTATCCCTAGCATTTCCGTCTACCGCAAGCCGAGGGTGGCGCTCCTCTCGACCGGCGACGAACTGGTCGAGATCGATCAAGCGATCCGGCCCGGGCAGATCCATGACGGGAACGGCTACGCACTGGCGGCTGCCACCCGAGCTGCCGGGGGAACCCCCCTGCGGTTGGGGATCGTTCCCGATCGTCTCGAGGCTGTGATCGCCTGCCTGGAGCAGGCGCTGGCGCTTGACGCCGACCTGATCGTGTCTTCGGCTGGCGTCAGTCTGGGCGCCTTCGATTTTGTCAGGGCGGCCATCGAAAGGGAAGGTCGCCTCGAATTCTGGAGGGTCAACATCCGGCCGGGTAAGCCGTTCGTCTATGGGTCCTATCGAAACCTGCCGTTCGTCGGCCTGCCTGGTAATCCTGTATCGGCCCTGGTAACATTCGAGGTCTTCGTCCGACCGATGCTGGATCGGATGAGCGGTATGGCTGAGACCGCCCGAACGCACTTGCGCGCCAGACTCACTGAGCCAGTCGGGTCAGACGGGCGCGAAAGTTATTTGCGGGCGATCGTTACCTGGGAGAATGGGAGCTACCAGGCGATACTCGCCGGAAGCCAGGACTCAGGGGTCCTGTCATCCCTGGTGCGGGCCAACGGCCTGATCGTGCTGCCGGCGGGTTCGCGTAGCCTTCCCGTCGGCGAGGAAGTCGAAGTCTGGCTCACCGGCGGCCTGGGGGACACGGCCGGCCAGAGCGAAACCCCCGGGACGGAGATTCTGAGTGTTGATCGAGAGTAGCAATCCGAGGTATACAAACATTGCGATGTGGTGGCCGTCTCTCGTGCTGGCTGCGCTGGGGTTGGTGGATGCAGCCTACCTGACCTGGATCAAGCTGACGGGCGGCGCGGTCGCCTGCTCGAATGTCGGCGACTGCGAGATTGTCAACAACAGTCGATTCGCGGTCATCGGGGGTGTGCCCATCGCCTTGTTGGGCGCGGGGGCTTATCTGGTGATCTTGGTCTTGCTCGGTCTGGAGCGGAGCAACCCCGCCGCGGGCGAAGCTACACGTATGGCGGTATTCGGATTTGCACTGGTCGGTACCCTCTATTCAGTGTATTTGACCTATGTCGAGCTCGCGATCCTGAAGGCGATTTGTCCATATTGCGTGGCCTCGGCAGTTATCCTGACCCTGCTCCTGGTGCTGAGCATCATCCGGCTGCGCCAACCCTGGGTCGAGGAATCTTAGGAGGTTCCAGACCATGCCTCGAATCCGATGTCGCTACGTCGATTGTGTGTTTCTGGAGGACGGGTACTGTGGTGCGGCCGCCGTCGAAATCGACCCCGACGAAGGATGTCTGACTTATTCGCACATTGATGATGTGCCGCCCGAGGAAGACTTTGAAGAAGAGGATCTGGAAGACATCTGGGAAGAGGAGGACGAAGAGCTCTATCCAGAGAATGAGGAAGAGGACGGAGAATGGGCCGAAGATGAGGAGTTGTAGGCGGGTCGGTTTCGGAGGCTGAGCGGCCGGCCCGCTCGCCGGAGAATTTGGTCCCCCGGTCGGATCTAAAGGCTCGGCAGCGAAGCCCTCTCCGATGACGGAACCCCTCAATGCACGAGAAATGGAAAGATCAAAGGGACGCCTGATCGCCGGCGTCCCTTTCACCGTCTTGGATCAACAGTCCTTGCTGGGTTGGCTACTTGTCTGAGGCGGCGGTCTTGAGTCGTTGTTCCAGGGTTCGATGCAGGATGTCATCCTGCTCCTTCTGGGTCGGCTTCTGACGGCCGCGCCGGACAGGTTCGCCGGGAGTCTCGGTTCCTTCTTCCTGGCCGAGCGCCTTGCGCAAGGCGAACTCCATCGCAGTCGGAGGAGCCTCCTCGGTCTCCGTTTCTTCCATCTCCGCCACTGGATCGCCCTTCATGCTCAGGCGGATTTGCCGCTTCTGGCGATCGACCTCGATGACGCGTACTTCAACCTCATCTCCGACGTGGACGATCTCCGATGGTCCGGAGACATAACCTTCACTCATCTCGCTCACGTGGACCAAGCCCGACCTCTCGGCGCCGATATCGACGAAGGCGCCGAATTTCTCCAGGCGAACCACCTTCCCGGTGAGCTGCATCCCGGGACGGATTTCCCCCCATTCGAGGGCCAGGGGCGGGATCATCGTCAGTTCGAGTCGACCCGCATTGGTGTCGACCCGGTGTACCCACACTTGAACTTCCTCGCCGACTTTGATGATGTCCTCGGCGCGGTTGACATGTCCATCCTTGAGCATCGAAATGTGCACGAGGCCCTCTCGCTCAAGGCCGACGTCGACCCACGCACCGAACAGCTCAACCCGCGTCACCTTGCCATCCAGGCGCATCTTGGGTTCGAGGTCGGAGAGACGCCTCGCGACCGTCTTAGTCTTACTCTCCACCTGGTCACCTTCCTGGGGGTTCATACTCCATACAAGAAACGCGGCGCGCATTATACCATGCTGGGTTTCGGCCCTAGGGGGACGGCGATTCACTGGGTGTGGCGGCCGGGCCGCGCCGAGCGAGCAAATGCCATTGTGTCACACCGGCGTACCTGTCGCTCGGATCGAACAAAGGACCTACGCTCACACCTTGAAGGTCTCCGTTGATGGCGAAGTTCTGCACCGGTGTGTAGAGGAGCAACGCCGGTTGCTGATCATAGAAACGGTGCAGGAAATTGCGGTAG
>MGOM01000078.1:6621-7994 GCA_001797105.1 Chloroflexi bacterium RBG_19FT_COMBO_62_14 | reverse complement strand
CCGAGATCGGGGGTGGTTCGGGCCTGCTCAAGCCAGATGCTGATGTTCCGATCGGCGAACCCGGCGTAGTTCTGACCCGCCTCAGCTTGAGTGTCGTGCCAGAACGGGTACGGGTCAGGATCCGGGAAACGGGTCAGGTTGACGTCGGTCAGGACGGCCTCGAAATCGCGTGGTTCGAGGTAGTCAGAGAACAGTGAGGCGGGGTCGACGGCTGCCAGCTCGACTCGGGCTCCGATGTCCGCCCATGCCCGCTGCAGGTTATTGGCGATGGTCTCATGGAGTGCATCGTCGGGGTAAGTCAGTGTGAACTCGAAGGAAGCGTCGCCGTTGCTGCGCACGTACTCCGGACTTCCCGGGGTGACCCCGGTCGGCAAGGCCCAGCTCAACGATTCGAGCAGGTCGGCGCTTGCCCGGGGATCGAACGGCATTGGACCGAGGTCTTCGGCCGCTGCCCAGGTGCCGGGCAAGATCGGGCCGGAGGCTTCCACAGCCTGTCCGCCCATTGTGCTGTCTATGATCCACTGGCGGTTCACCGCCATCATCAGAGCCTGCCGTACGTTCTTATCATCGAAGAATGGTTTGGCGGTATTCTTCGTGTTGAGGAACACAAGCCCTATCTCCGGCAGCCTGGCCGAGTAGAGGTTCAAGGTTGGGTCGGCAAGCACCTGGTTCAAGATGCTTGAATCAACCTGACCCAGCCCCTGGACTTCTCCGGCCTGATACGCGCTGAGCATCGCCTGCGGAGTGTCGTAGAAGAAGAGCTCGAATCTTTCCAGGTACGGGCGAGGCATGTAATAGTCGTCGAAGGCTGCAAGGCTAACGCCGGCGATCTCTCCGTCTTTCATCAGAAATCGATCAAAACGGAATGGACCAGTCCCGACCGGCTCGACATTGAATGGGTGGTCAACCAGCTCCCCGGCGCTTACCCCCCGGAGCAGATGGTCCGGCAACAACCCCGTAGACAGGTAGTCCAGAAAGGGCGCAAAAGGTTCGGAGAGCTGGAACTGGACGGTATGATCATCCAGCCGGACAATGGTGACCTTTTGCCAAAGAGCGGACATGTCTTCCGGCCCGGGATAGTCAGAATCCTGGAGCTTGGAAAAAGTGTAGATCACATCATCGGACACAACCGGTTGGCCGTCGTGCCAGAGCGCATTATCCCGCAGAGTGACGGTGTATAGCGTGGCGTCGGCCGAGACTGCCCAACTCTCAGCCAGATCCGGCAAGGGAACTCCGCGGGAGTCGAAGCGGATCAGACCGGTGTAGATCAATCGGTCGATGTCTCGATCCACCTGGTTGTAAGTGTCGAGGATGGGATTCAGCCGAATGGTGCTCCCCAATAGGGCTTCGGCGTACGATCCTCCGGCAACAGG
>MGOM01000078.1:0-6593 GCA_001797105.1 Chloroflexi bacterium RBG_19FT_COMBO_62_14 | reverse complement strand
GCCAATCGCAATCAGCAGTTGCCAGCGAATGTTCTGCATCCCTAATTAGGCCAAGAGGGGATTGTGAGACAGGTCGGGTCAGCCGACGAGTATGACGTTAAGGATCGCGAGGGTGAAGAACACGATGCTCAGCCCGATCGTGACGTTGAAGAGAAGCCTCTCGACGCCGCGACGCACGTGGTACCCGCTGCCACCGTAGTCGCCCCCGGAGAGACCGCCCAATCCCGCGCCGCGGCTTTGCAGCAAGATCACGACGATCAACGCGATCGAGACGAGCATCATCGCCAGTTTGAGATAAAGAGCCACCCAATGTCCTCCTCTTGCAGTCCAGCCGAGTGATTATAGCAGATGCGTCACGGTGCGACAAGCTTCGGGCGCGAATGGCGACTAGCGTGCGCTGCCGACGTTCGAGCGCAGATAGGCTTCGATGAAACCGTCGAGTTCCCCGTCTAGCACGGCAGTTGTGTTGCCGACCTCGAAGCCCGTCCGGTGATCCTTCACCATCTGGTATGGATGCAGCACGTACGATCTTATCTGGCTTCCCCACTCGGCCTTGACGAACTCCCCTTTAATCTCGGCGAGCTCCTCTTCCTTCTGGATGCGTTGAAGTTCGTGTAGCCGGGCGCGCAGCACGCGCATGGCGTTTTCCTTATTCTGGGTCTGCGAGCGCTCGTTCTGGCAGGTCACCACGATCCCGGTTGGGATGTGTGTGATGCGGATGGCCGTCTCGTTCTTCTGTACGTTCTGCCCTCCAGCCCCCGCCGATCGATAGGTATCGATCCGCAGATCGGAAGGATTGATCTGGAGGTCCTCATCGGTCTCGACCTGCGGCAAGATCTCCACCAGGGCGAACGAGGTGTGCCGACGATGTGCCGAGTCGAACGGTGACAGGCGCACAAGCCGGTGGACGCCTTTCTCGGAGCGTAGATTCCCATAGGCGTACTCACCTTCAATCGCGATCGTCACGCTCTTGATTCCAGCTTCCTCGCCTTCGCTCAGGTCCAGGATATCGGCGCTGAATTGCCGGCCCTCGGCCCAACGCAGGTACATCCGCTCGAGCATCTGGGCCCAGTCCTGTGAATCCGTCCCGCCGGCTCCGGCGTGGATAGCGATGATCGCGTCGTCCTCATCGTACGGCCCCGAGAGCATGGCCTGAACCTCGAGCTGGGACACATCCTGTGCCAAGGCCTGCTTCTCGGCCTCGATATCCGGGCGGAGGGCTTCGTCGTCCAGTTGAGAGAGCTCGAGGGCATCCTGGGTCCGCTGCCTCAAGGCGCGCCAGTCGTCGACCTCCCGGCGAAGTCGCGACAACTCTCGCATGACCTTCTGGGCATTCTCTTGGTCATTCCACAGATCGTCGGCCTGGGCCGCCTTGTCGAGTTGCTCGAGTCTGGCCTCGCGGCTCTTGAAGTCAAAGACGCACCAGGAGATCGTCGATTCGGCTCAACAGGCCCTGGAGTTCTAAGGTAAGCTCCTCCATGTGAATTCCCGCCTCCATGATTCATGGCCTTGTCCGGCGGCTGCCGGGTAGACCGCAGAATCGAGTTCTCTTCGGCGTTGTGCTCGATCGGTCCGGCCAGTCTGCCGGCGTTGGCGGAGACTGTCGGCCGCGGCCCCAACCGGCGTCTAGAGCCCGGCCGGCGACAACTCCGGGAGCAGTCCATCAACGTATCTCTCAGGGTCGAAGGGCAGGAGGTCGTCCAACCCCTCGCCTAGGCCGACGTACCGGATCGGCAGGCCCAACTCCGAGCTGATCGCCAATCCCACTCCGCCGCGGGCGGAGCTATCGAGCTTGGCCAGGATGACACCGGTGACCCCCACGGCTTTGGTGAAGGCTCTTGCCTGCGCCAGGCCGTTCTGGCCGGTCGTCCCGTCGATCACAAGCAGAACTTCATCCGGTGCGCCTTGAATGACCTTAGCTGCGACTCGATGGAGTTTCTCGAGTTCAGCCATGAGATTGTGACTGGTGTGCATCCGGCCTGAGGTGTCGATAATCAGCACGTCATAGGCACCGCTGAGCGCGGCCTCGCTCGCCTGATAGACGACAGCGCCCGGGTCACTCCCGGGCGCCCCAGCCACCATCTCGGTCTCGAGCCTTTCGACCCATCTGGCAAGTTGCTCGTCTGCGGCGGCTCTGAACGTATCCGCCGCGCCGAGCAAGACCTTTCTGCCGAAGCGTTGGTGGAGCCTTGCGAGACGGGCGACGCTCGTCGTCTTGCCCGTGCCATTGACGCCGACTACCAGCACCACGTGCGGCCGGCTGTCATCCGGGGTCGGCGCCACGTCGGCCCAACTGACCAGCTCGAGCATGCTCTGCCGCAAGGCTGAGCGCAAAGCATCGGCACGAAGGACTGCAGACTCCGAGGCGGCGCGCTTCAACCCGTCGATAAGAGACCGGCAGGCTTTCGGCCCCAGGTCCGCCTGGATCAACGCCGTTTCAAGGTCTTCCCAGTAAGCGGCGGTGAGTTCCCTGGCGCCAAAGAGCGATGCCAGCCTGCTCATCGTCGCATTGCGCGTCCGCCGCAGACTCTCCGACCAAAGTTCCCGGGCCACGCGCGGCATTATACCATCCGGGTTCTGATGGCTTCATCGGGTCATACCGTGAACAAATCCGCTGACCGGTGCGAGCAAAGGGGTTTCCCCGGGCCTCCGCCGCGTGATCGGCAGTGGATTGCCCCCGAAGGCGAGAAAGGCCGAGTGTTCTGTCGCCATGGGTATACCTGAGCTGGGTTGGCATGAACCCAAGCGGCCCTCCACAAAAGGGATGTGCCCTCCAAGTTGGGATGCACCCCGTCGCCCGGCTGTGTGTGATCCTTAACGCATTCGCGGGTATACTGAGGGCCGAACGCGGGACCGGTATCATTCTTGTTCGGTTCACTCGGGCGCAGCATCGCTTACGGCGGCCGTGGGAATGGACGATCCATCCGGTAAGTTGCTTATGGCCGCGGGCGCCGAGCGTGATCCGCAGGCAGAAGCGCAGAGTCCCCCCGGCTGGCGCTCACCCATTCACATACGAAACCAGCTTGAACACCCATTGACATCCATTGCCCAGAGAGACTTGTATTCGGCTCGACTGCACGCGCCCGGCACCTGCGGGGTGCAGGAGGCCGAGGATTGCCGGTCGTGAAGATCAAGAGGTGTGGGATCCGAGCATGAGCGTGCAAATGGGGTGCGCGTCGCCCGAATCGATCGATTTCGAGCGTAGGGGCACCGACCCCGGCTGCACCGACACATAAGTCATCGCTGAATCCGATACTTGCAGATCGAGTTTACGAATGCGTAGCTATCAACTGTTCTGGAGTATGGTGCTCATCGTCGTCGGGGTCTTACTTCTCCTGGGCAACCTCGGGTTGCTCCCGGCGAATGTATGGCTCGTCATTTGGCCGAGCATGTTGATTCTCCTCGGGCTGTGGATCCTGGGCGGCCGCTTCATTCGAGGCGGAGCGGCGGTGAGTGAATCGCTCGCCATTCCACTTGAAGGCGCTCAAGAAGCCCGGGTGACGATCAACCACGGCGCCGGCCGATTGACCGTCACTGGCAAGACTGCTCCGGGCCAGTTGCTCACGGGCACGTTTTCCGGCGGCGTGCAACACCGTGCCGACCGTTACGGCGATCGTCTCGAGCTCGAGATGCGGGCCGAAGTCGGCCGCGCCTTCGAATCGGCCTTCCCCTGGACCTGGGGGCCGGGGGCCGCGTTAGACTGGCGCTTTGCCCTTAGCGGAGAAGTGCCGCTGAGCCTCGACGTCCGGACAGGCGCCAGTGAAACGACCTTAGACTTGACCCAGCTCCACCTACCGGAACTGAAGCTGGAGACGGGCGCCAGTTCCTGCGACATCACGCTTCCGGCCCACGCGGGCTACACCCGAGTGTCGGTCAAGGGCGGCGCGACGGCGGTCAAGCTACGGGTGCCTGAGGGAGTGGCCGCACGCATTACTTACGAGGGTGGATTGGCGGACTTCAAGATCAACGCCTCCCGTTTTCCGCAAACGGCCGGAGGGTACGAGTCGAGTGACTACGGCACGGCGGAGAGCAAGGTCGAGATTCATGCCGAAGTGGGGCTGGGTTCGGTTAACATCGGGTGATGCTAACCGACGGCTGGCGGCCAAAGAAATCGGACATTCTGACTGGGGAGAGCTCGCTGGTGTGCGCGTCTGACCGATCGTAGGCATCCCTCGAGTTTGGAGATCCTCATCGGAATGAGATCAGAGCGCCAACTCGCCTAAGTCAAGCCTCGAAGAGCGAACGGCGAGTTTGAGCTCGATAAGGAGGACAAAGTGAGACGAACAAGCGTTGAGTTGATTCTAGGGATCTTCCTCGTTGCCGGGGGTGCGCTCGTACTCCTGCAGAACCTGGGGTTGATCCCTGAGAACGACCTCTTCTGGAGTTTCGCCTTCGTCTTTGGTGGTCTGGTTTTCCTTTATACGTATCTGGCCAATCGCGAACTCTGGTGGGCCCTGATACCCGGTTTCACGCTGCTGGGAATCGGCGGTACCATCGCCATCTCTGAGCTTGCCCCCGATATCGCGGATGTCGCCAGTGGGGCGATGGTCCTCGGGGGAATATCGCTCGGTTTCTGGGTGACCTACCTGACGGACATCGATCGCTGGTGGGCGTTGATCCCGGGCGGGGTGCTACTCACCCTGGCGGTCGTTACCGTGATCGACACCTTGGGCGGAGCTATTGGTGGAGGGGTGTTCTTCCTCGGGCTGGGCCTGACGTTCCTGCTGCTGTGGATTCTGCCGACACCGGAGAGGAGGATGGGGTGGGCGTTGATCCCGGCCGCCGTCCTCGTGTTGATCGGCCTTCTGACGTCGGCCGCGACGGCTTCGTTGATCAACTACGCCGTCCCCGCGTTGTTCATCCTGCTCGGCGCGTATTTCCTGCTGCGGACGTTCACGGCCAGGCGGGAAGCCTGAGGGCCGTCTGAACTGAACCGTCGGCGGTTGTTAGAGGGAGGAGCTGTCCGATGACGAACAGGTTATTCCGGAGTCGCTCGAATTCAATCCTCGGAGGGGTATGCGCCGGGCTTGGGAACTACTTCGGGTTGGATCCGACCATTGTCCGACTGTTCTTCGTCGTTTTCACACTCGTGAACGGGGTGGGGATCCTGGCCTACTTCGTACTCTGGCTGGTCATCCCTCTTGAGGGAGTGGAAACCACCGGCTCGTTCGAGGAGAACTTGCGTCAAGGGGCGGATGAGATCGCCGCGCGCGCGCGGTCTCTCGGCCAGGAGGTCCAATCGATCAGCGTAAGGCGCGAACAACAGACCGGCCTGTATCTGGGTGTCGCCCTGCTGGTCCTTGGGGGGGTGTTCCTTCTCCGCAATCTGGGCGTTTCGTGGATGCGTTGGTTCGACTCCGAGTTGATATGGCCGGCATTGCTGATCCTGGCCGGGGCGTGGATCCTCGTACGCCGGGCAAGAGGTGACTGAAATGGATGAAACAAGGCCTCGGCGCGGGCTGGTCGGCCCCCTTCTGCTGATCGGCCTGGGGGTCGTCTTCCTGCTGAACAACATGGGGCAGCTCAATTGGAGCGTCTGGGACCTGATCTTCAAGTTGTGGCCCGTCCTGTTGATCGCCGTTGGGCTGGACATCGTGATTGGCCGGTCCTCCATCTGGGGCTCATTGGTGACCATACTCTTGATCGTCGGTGTAGTCGCCATCGGCGTGTGGACGATGAGATCCGACCGGAGGGCGTTCGTCCGATCGGGTGAGCGCCTGAGCTTCCCTCTTCTGCAGGCGCGGCGGGCTGAGGTACGCCTATCTCCAGGAGTCGGTGTCATCCACCTGGCCGGGGCGGCCGCCCAAGCCGACTTGCTCTCCGGGACCACCTGGACCGGTGCTGGACTGACCCTCGCCCGGGAGTTCAACAACCAGGGGGACGTTTCGACCCTGAACCTGCGCGCAGAAGGTTCGGGTGCTTTCTTCCCGGTGACTGGTCCGACTGGACAGCCGAGTTGGGATGTCCGCCTGACGCCGGCCATCCCTATCGATCTCGAGGTTGATCTCGGGGTAGGGCAGTCGGTGCTCGATCTGCGTGGGGTACAGCTCTCCGCCCTCAACGTTGATCAAGCGATTGGCCAGCTGGTTGTCCAGCTGCCGCGCAACGCCGACCTGCAAGCGGATATCAGTCTTGCCATTGGAGAGACGATCGTCGTCATCTCTCCAGGCGTAGGGGCACGGTTGCATTTGAGCACCGGGATCGCCGCCCGCTCCGTGCCCTCAAGCTATACACGCGAGGGGGACACCTACACCTCACCGAACTATGCGACGGCGACGGACAAGGTCAACCTGAATGTGAGCGTTGCCATCGGCAACCTGAGCGTGCGCGAGGGGAGCGAGTAGGCACAGGTTCGGTCGTAGACCAAAACCCAACCCGACAAGAGACTCGGCCCAGGAGTGAGCTCCTGGGCCGATCGTGTTTTGGTTGCGTTGAGGATTAGGGATGTCGGGGCGGGGGGCTCAAAGGGTGAGTGACAATGGAAAGGGACAAGGGACAAGGGACAAGGACTCCTGTGTTCGACCGTGCTGCTTCATAATTCCTAATGACTATGACTCCTAACTACCCCAGCGAAAAGGATCAGATCGAGAAAG
>MGOM01000077.1:23339-23648 GCA_001797105.1 Chloroflexi bacterium RBG_19FT_COMBO_62_14 | reverse complement strand
AGATCGCCGAGGACGAGTCCCGATTGGCGCAACTCCGTCTGTGGCTTCAGTACACGGCCTGGATGATCGATCGGCACTATGAGGACCCCGGCTCCTATACACACCACGACATCAGCCATGCCGTTTCAATCTGCAAGCTCGAGGCGCCGCACCAGGCCTTCGAGATTGTCAAGCACAGCATGATGTACCATGGCGCCTTCTCATACACTCGCGAAAGCCCGCTTGGGCTCGCCTTCCGCGGGCTGATGTCGTACATCGTCGGCGCTGAAGGTGGGACCAATATCCAGAAGCTGATCATCGCGCGGGAAG
>MGOM01000077.1:23116-23297 GCA_001797105.1 Chloroflexi bacterium RBG_19FT_COMBO_62_14 | reverse complement strand
ACAGGGGGAGGGGTGAGCGTGGACGTGCAGGATTCTCCCAGATGGGTGGGGGTGGGGGGTAGGGGCCCATCCCACGATTGCCGTTAGGAGCCCTGAGTTATCCCTTATTGATGGCCGAGGACATCCCTGATGACTGAGAAAGTCGATGTCGTCATTGTCGGGGCAGGCTTGGCTGGCCTGG
>MGOM01000077.1:19329-23080 GCA_001797105.1 Chloroflexi bacterium RBG_19FT_COMBO_62_14 | reverse complement strand
TGCTCGTCGTCGAGCGCGGCGATTACGCCGGGAGCAAGAATGTCACCGGTGGTCGCCTGTATCTCAATCCGGTCCGGTCGTTCTACCCCGACCTGTTCGGAAAGGAAGCTCAAACTACTGCGCCCTTCGAGCGGACGGTCGTCAAGGAAAGGCTGACCGTCTTGGCCGACAAGGGCGGCGCCAGTCTAGAGCTCCTCGGGCCGAGCTTCGCCGAGGCGCCCCCACACAGCGTCACTTTATTGCGCGGGGTTTTCGACCGTTGGCTGGCCGAGCAGGCTATTGCGAGAGGGGCGCTGGTCGTCCCTGGCTACAAGGTGGACGACCTGATCCGCGAAGCGGGCAAGGTGGTCGGCGTGGTCGCCGCCGGCGATGAAGTCAGGGCCGACGTCGTGGTAGCCGCCGACGGAGCGCTGTCCTTCATCGCCGAACGGGCGGGGCTGCGCGGCCGGCACGATCCAGGGCACTTCGCCCTGGGAATCAAAGAGGTCATCGAGCTCCCTTCGGAGCGGATCGAGGAGCGCCTCGGTCTGGCGCCGGGAGAAGGCCTGTCGGCGCTTTATTTTGGCCGCATCACTCACGGGCTGGTCGGTGGCGGTTTCCTTTACACCAACCGCCAGAGCCTCTCCGTGGGTCTGGTGATCGGGATGGCCTCCTTGGTCGAGCACGGGCCCGGCATTGAGGCGAGTGCGTTGATCGACGAGTTCACGTCACGGCCGGAGGTTGCGCGGCTGCTTTCCGGCGGGAACGTCGTCGAGTACTCTGCCCACGCCATCCCGGAGGGCTCGAAGCGGGCGATGCCGCGCCTTGTCGCCGACGGTCTGCTCGTCGTCGGAGACGCAGCCGGGTTGGCGCTCAATATGGGGATATCAGTGCGGGGGATGGACTTCGCCCTTGCCTCGGGTGCCATGGCGGCACACGCCATCCTCGAGGCCAAAGCAGATGGGGACTTCTCGGCCACGTCGCTCGGCCGATTCGAGGCGGCCATGCGCTCGAACTTTGTCCTGCAAGACCACAAGACCTTCGCTTCAATGCCAGGATTTCTGGAGAACCCGCGTCTATACGAACTCTATCCACAAACCCTGATGAATCTGCTGGTGGCTCTGTTCTATGTCGATGAGAGCCCGAAGGCAAGCCTGTGGAAGACGAGCTTGGCCGCCCTGCGAACCCTGCCGATCGGTCAGGCGCTGGGCGATTTGTGGCGTATGCGGAGGTTGTGAGCGATGACGGAAACCTCAGAAGGAGCGCAGCTCGGCCTGCAGGAGAAGCTCGGCCTGGATGTTTTCAAGATCGATTCGGAGAAGCCACATATCGTCATCGACCACGCTGTGTGCCGCGAGCGATGCACCGTCCGCCCTTGCCTGTACGTCTGCCCGGCGAAGCTGTTCGCCATCCAACCGGACTCGGACGACATCTTTGTCGATTACGAGGGCTGTCTGGAGTGCGGGACGTGCTTTATCGTGTGCGAAGACCAGGCTCTATCCTGGGAATACCCGCGCGCCGGATACGGCGTGCAATACCGTTTCGGATGAGGTGCCGACGATGAGGATCGTCGTTTGTCTGAAAGAAGTGATCGACCTGGCCCAGGTGCGCTTCAAGACTGACGGGCGCACTCCCGTCCTCGACGGACTGCCCGTCCGGCTGGGAGCTTTCGAGAAGAACGCCCTCGAGGAAGCCATCCGGATCAAGGAACGGTTGACGGAAGTCGAGGTCATTGCCCTCTCCGCAGGCTCCGGCAGATTGAAGGAAAGCATCAAAGAGGCCCTGGCCATGGGCGCCGATCGAGCGGTGCTGGTTCTCGATCCATTGCTTGAAATCGCCGACAGCGCCGGAGTGGCCCGCACCCTGGCGGCCGCGCTCGAGCGCATCGGAAGCTGGGATGTGTGTCTTCTGGGAGAGGGCTCGGACGACGAGTACACCGGACAGACTCCCTCACGCGTTGCGGCGCTCCTCGGCCTGCCCCAGATCACCAATGTGCGGGAGTTAGACATCGCTGGGGATGGTCGGGTCCGAGGGACGCGCGGCCTCGAGGCAGAGTTGGAGGTTGTCGCCTGTGACAGCCCGGTCGTGGTTTCGGTGACGAGCGAGCTCAACACGCCCCGCCTGCCTCCTCTGACCGCAATCCTCAAGGCCGGCCGCAAACCGGTCGAAGTCTGGACGCTGGCAGATCTCGGCCTCGGCCCGGGGACGGTGGGGCCTCGTGAGGCGCAAGTCGAGGTATTGAGCAATCTGGCACCAGCCGGATCGCGCAAGAACCAAATCCTCGATGGAGACTTGGAGGCGCAGATCGAGGAGCTCCTCCGATCCCTTGAACGCGAGGGAGTGATTTCATGAGCGGGGTGCTCGTCTATAGCGACCGGGATGACCTGGCCCATGACCTGTCGGCCTGGGCCGCGGCACAACGGGAGGTTCTGGGTGAGCCGACGGCGGCCGTTCTCGGCGCCCGCGCGGCTGAACGGGCAGAGGCGTGTCGCGCATACGGCGCGGTGCGAATTCACGTGTGCGACGCGCCCGCGGTTACCGACCTGTTGGACGACGCCGTTGCCGGAGTGCTGGCTGAGCTTGTTACCCGCGAGCAGATCAGCGTGGTTCTGATCGGCGCAACCCGCCGCGGCCGGTCGCTGGCCCCGCGCCTGGCGCAGATGCTCGAGGCCGGCTGCGTGAGTGAAGCGGTCGAGCTAGGCCTCGAAGGCAGACGGATTGTGACGGGCAGGTACTCTCTCGGCGGCAACACGATCTCCCGTGAGTGGGTGAGAACGCCGATTCAGATCATCGCCGTGGCGCCGGGGACCGTCGAACGGGCTGTCCCGGGCGCGGTCGGGGGTGATCTGATCACTTTCGAAGGGCAAGTGAATGCCTCGCGGGCGGCCGTCATTGAGCGGCGGGACAAGCCGGGATTGGAAACGAATATCGCTGATAGCGAGCGCCTGGTTTGCGTCGGGAGGGGATTAGCCTCGGAAGAAGACCTGCCTCTAGTGCAGGATCTGGCCGAAGCCTTGGGAGGGGAGGTGGCTTGTACCCGTCCCCTTTCATATGAGTATGGTTGGCTCCCGGAAGAGCGGATGATCGGGATCTCCGGCCAGAAGTGCAGCCCCAAACTTCTGGTATCGATCGGTGTTTCAGGTCAGGTGCAGCATACGGTAGGTATTCAGGGCGCCAAGACCATCGTCGCCATTAACACCGAGAAGGGCGCCCCCATCTTCAAACAGGCGGATTACGGCATCGTCGGTGACATGTACGAGGTTGTGCCCTTGCTAACGGCGCGGTTGCGGGGACGCAGGGGTGGGGGCGCGGCGATGAAAGCCTCTCAGCCTCAGGAGTAGAGCCTACTCAAGGGCACATGCATCGGGCATCGTGCAAATCAGGGGAGGAAATAGATATCATCGACACGCGTTTCATTTGGGGCGATCGCACTCAAGGCGGTTGTGGTCCACACGGTGACCTACTTCATCGTGGGGATCCTGGCCTACACCCTCTTCGACTACGCTTCGCTGTTCGCCGAACCTGGGTATAGCGGCTTCATGCGGCCGACGGATGATCCACTGGTCACCGCCGGGCCGTTGTTCCAGCCCATCCGGGGCTTGTTGTTCGGAGTGGTCTTCTACTTGCTCCAGGACGTGCTCTTCTGGAAAAGTCGAGGCTGGCTGCTCACATGGGTGACCCTGGTGTTTGTCGGGATCTTCTCGACGTTCGCCGCGGCGCCGGGCTCGATTGAGGGGATGATCTACACGACCTTTCCGGTCACACGTCAGCT
>MGOM01000077.1:18999-19178 GCA_001797105.1 Chloroflexi bacterium RBG_19FT_COMBO_62_14 | reverse complement strand
TAAGGGGGACGATCCGCAAGCCGCGAGTCGCAGGATCAGAGCCTCTGCCCAGTGGGCCAGATCCTGTCGGCGTGTTTCGATAAGTTCTTCCCCCGCTGCACACAACTCGACCTGCTTGAAACCCTCCCGCGCGGCGGGGCGTCCGCTCCTTGAGTGTCCCTCGAGCGAGGCTAGCGTCG
>MGOM01000077.1:18385-18910 GCA_001797105.1 Chloroflexi bacterium RBG_19FT_COMBO_62_14 | reverse complement strand
GGGTTAGATCCGCTGCGGCGGCCCTTGTGATCTGCTCACCGCGTTCATCCTCAACCTGGTGGATAAGAGCTTTCAGCTTGTCGGCAGCCGCGTGATATCGGTGGTGTTGAACGAAGTATCGCGCCGCCTGCACCTTAGCCAGCAGGCTCCTCTCTAGCCTCTCGGTCATCTTACCGTCTTGTTCGTACTCTTTGATTCGCTCTTTCAGATTGTCGAGAGCTTGAATCAAGCCCGAGGTCGGTCTTGGAGTGCGGGTGGCGGTGGGTCTGGGTGTGCGGGTCGCGGTGGGTTTGGGAGTTGGCGTGGCGGTGGCGGTGTCGGTGGGCGTCGCGGAGGGAGTGTCCGTCGCCATCGGGGTGTCGGTGGGCGTCGGGGTGATCTCCTGGGAATTGTCGACCTCAAAGTTGACGACTTGCCCCTGGGTTACCTCACCGCTGAAGACCTCCAACGTGATGACGCCGTCCGGCCCCAGGCGGCTGGCGGACAACAGATACTCGCCATCGCCGAAGGCTGTGCCCGTGATCT
>MGOM01000077.1:16639-18371 GCA_001797105.1 Chloroflexi bacterium RBG_19FT_COMBO_62_14 | reverse complement strand
TCCGGGTTGGGGATCAGGATGAACTGGCCCTCCGCTCCGGGGGCGGCATAGGACGCGCCCTCGATTTCCACAAAGGACCCCCCGGTGGCCGGGTCGAATCCCACCCGGCGACCCTGCGGGTCGGTGATTGTCAGGTTGACCGGGCAATTGAACACGAAAGCCAAGACCTCGCCTGTCACCGGAATCAAGGGAGACGAGTATTCCGTCGGCGGGAAACCAGCTGGCATGCCCGTCAGGAACATCGGAACGTAATGCTGAAGGACCTCGGGGTGATACATGATCTCTTTGTGGCGCGCCTCAGCTCCGAACAGCTCAACCACATTCTGCGCTGGGATGCCCGGCATGATCAGGCTGAAGTTTGCGCTGTAGGTTGGGATCAAATCGTCACCGGGCCCGTATATCGGGACCTCCGGCCTGCCGTGCGCCCAAAGAGGCGGCACTGCGGAACGGACGAAGTACCCGTGGTCGGTGGTCGTGCCATTGCCAAAGATCACGTAGATGTTCTGGGGTCCGCCCACGTTATTGGCCAGGGTCTGCAGGCGGTCAAGCGCATTGAGGCTATTCGGGCCGTCGAGGATCGGGTTGGTTTCTCGACCGAAGGGATAGTTGACCTCGGGCGTGCATTCGAGGCCGCTGCCGTCGCCGCACCTGAGATAGGGGTCCACTGACTCATCCGGGAGCATTTCGAGCAGGGACAGGGCGCCTCGCACGTCATCGTGCGACCAATCGTAGAGGGCCACCTGAGAGCAATAGATGTACGGGAGCCGATCGCCCAGAGGACCATTCCCACAACCCGCGGTCTCCATTTCCTCGGCTGATGGCTCGTAGCGCTTGCCGATCATCGTCGGCCAAAGCATCTTATCCATCGCGATCGCAAGGTGTAATTGGGAATCCTGATAGAGGTACATCCCCCAGGTAAGGCCTTCCCGCGTACGATAGTCGGCGGGAAAGCCACGATGGGGTGTGGCGATGAAGATCACCTTGTGGACATCGTTGTGATAGTTGTTCCCCTGCACGTACATGCGCGTCACCAGGCCGCCCATACTGTGCACAACGAGGTCGACCTTGGTGGCAGGCGGCCCGGAGGTCGGTTCGCCGACGTAGCCCAATTGATTGGCTGTCTGCAAGAACCCCGGTATCGCCGCCGCCAGCTGCTCCGCCGAGATGGCATTGCTCTGGCGCCAATCGACCGGGAAGGGAAAGAAGCTCTTGTTCCTTTCGAAACCGAGCTTCTCCAGGTTGGTCAAGAGGGGGGCATAGCTTCCCAGGATCGGATCCATGGCGCCCGCGGCCTCATAGGTCGGAGGCATCGTTCCCAGGATGCCGGGGATGAAGACCAGCGGGTGGATGCGCATCTGCTCCACCGCGATCACGAACGGGGTAGTCAGGTTCCACGTTACTGCGATGAGCATCGTAGACTGCGGTGACGGCTGCGCCCAAACCGACCATTGCAGCATTCGTTGTGTGCCGGCGCCTACGAAAACGCCGTACGAAAAGGCCGTGTAGCTCTTCAGGGAATAGGGACCCGTTTCCTCAACGACCTCGGCGCAGCCGCAATCTGGCTCACCCGGCCGGTCGTACACCCAGAAGCGACCGCCATCGTTGGAGTAGAACTTGAAGGTCATGGGGTAAATGCAGTGAGGCCCTCCACCCGGACAAGTCAGCGTCACCTGTACGAGCAGTGGATTGGTGTCGGGCCAGCCGTCCTGATTGGGGTGAAGGGTGAAATTGG
>MGOM01000077.1:8609-16604 GCA_001797105.1 Chloroflexi bacterium RBG_19FT_COMBO_62_14 | reverse complement strand
CGAACTGAGCTGGATCGCCACAGTCGGAGCCGAGTCTGATTCGGGTGTGGGTGTGCTGGGCACAGTCGAAGCCGAGTCTGATTCGGGCGTGGGTGTGCTGGTCTCGCTCGCCGCCGAGTCTGATCCAGCCGTGGGCGTACTCGTCTCGCCCGGCTGCAAGAGGCTGGCCGTTGGATCCGTATCTGGAGCAGCGTGCATTGGGGTAAGGATTCCCGAGGGGGCTTGAATGACGATGAACATGAGAAAGGCGGCGAGCAATCGAGTTCGGAGCATGACATTGTTCATGAGTGTCTCCTCCTTGGTCACCTATCATGGAATGAGCACCGCGATGTGGCCGGATTCGGCGAATGATGGGCTTACCGACCAGAGCAATGAGATCGAACAATCCTGAGTCACCGATGAACCGGCGAACGCCTTCGCCAAGGACGCCGGATCTCCGACAGATCGAAGATCCTCGGTCTGGTTGTAATGGAAGCCTGAACGGCCAGCAGCAACGGCAAAGTGGAGAGCCCTGGGGTTGGAGTACCGTGAGTAGTGACTCGAAACCGGATGGTAGGACGTCGCCGCCGTCGCCTCCTGTGACAGGCCGGCCGCAGCCGCGTTGGCAGACATGCTTGGCGGCCGAGCACCGCATGCGCTCCATTGAGCCTGTCAGTAAGGCCTTAGGAAAACCAAACCGGCCTTGTGGCCGGTTTCGCGACTGGCTCCCCGCGGGCGTGCCCCTCTTTGAGGGACCGCAACCATTTCAGGCCCACGGATCGACGCCTCCACACCAAGACAGGGGGTGATTGCGGACGATCTTTTCCGACAACATTGTAGAGCGGACTTTTGGAGGAATCAACATCTTGCGAACGGAACGAACGCCCTTGCTACGGTTTGGTAACACTTGACACACAACTCACGCAAGCGGCCGGCCGGTCTCGAGGGCGATCCGCGCGACGCCTGGATGAGAACCAAGCGGCGGACGGCAGACGGCCGACGGAAGTCCGGAGACAGAAGACGGGGTCAAAGAGCGCGAGTTGCTCTTCCGGTCTCCCGTCCTCGGTCCCCGGTCTATTGGTCGTCCTCCGTCGGTCGTCCATAAACTGGCCCTCCCCTCTTTTCCGAACTGGGTGTAGTCTGGTGCGGTCGGACCTCACCACGGTCCCACGGTGGGAAGATCATCCGTCATGGAGTACAAAGGATGCTGAGCGGGATCAAACACCTCTTGATCGGCTCGCCGCTGCGCACTCAGGAGCTCTCCGAGCGGCGGCTCAACAAGATCCGCGCCCTGGCGGCCTTCTCCCCCGATGCGCTGTCGTCCATCGCCTATGCCAACCAGGAAATCTATCTGGGCTTGGTAGTCGCCGGCAGTGTCGGCCTTTCGCTCGCATTCCCGGTGGGGCTGGCGATCACGCTCTTGTTGGTGCTTGTCGCCCTCTCCTACTTCCAGACGATCCACGGCTATCCCAGTGGTGGGGGGTCCTACGTCGTGGCGAAGGAAAACCTCGGCACGGTGCCCGGTTTGCTGGCGGCCGGCGCATTGATGATGGGCTACCTGCTTACGGCGGCGGTGAGTCTCACCGCCGGCGTCGAGGCCATCGCCTCGGCCTTCCCGGCGCTTTGGGATCATCGCGTGACGGCCTCCCTTATCTTGTTGCTGGTCATCACGTTGCTCAACCTGCGCGGTCTTCGAGAGTCGGGCACGGCGATGGCAATCCCGGTGTACCTCTTCCTGTTCGCCTATCTGCCTATGTTGGCGTATGGCGCGGTGAGACTCGTATCCGGGGGTGGTGTGCACCTTTCCACAGTGGCGCCGATCGCCGGTGAACCCCTCACGGCTCTCCTGGTCCTCCGGACATTCTCTGCCGGTTGCACGGCGCTTACCGGCATTGAGGCCATCAGCAACGGCATCCCGGCCTTCCAAGCGCCCGAATCCAGGAACGCCGGCAGAACGCTTGTCGTCATGGCGCTTCTGATGGCCGTACTCTTCGTGGGCAGCATCGGCTTGACGCAATACCTGGGTGTGATCGCCGGCCCGGAGGAGACGATCCTCTCGGCTCTGGCGCGCAAGCTGCTGGGCCACGGGCTTCTCTACTACGGGATCCAGATCAGCACGATGCTCATTCTCGCCGTGGCCGCCAATACCAGCTTCGCCGGCTTCCCTCGCCTGACGGCAATCCTGGCCGGCGATGGTTTCTTGCCTCGGCAGTTGAAGACTTTCGGGGACCGGCTGGTGTTCACCAACGGCATTCTCCTACTGGCAGCAGCGACGGGCGTTCTCATCGTGGTTTTCCAGGGCGATTCGCATGCACTGATTCCCCTTTTCGCCGTTGGGGTCTTCCTGGCCTTCACCCTGTCTCAGGCGGGGATGGTGATCCATTGGTGGCGCATGCGCGGGCGCATGTGGCACGGGAAGGCGGCGATCAACGGAGTCGGAGCCTTGGCCACGTTGCTGACAGTGCTCATCGTAGGTTTCAGCAAGTTCTCACAGGGTGCCTGGATCACCATTCTGGTCATCCCTCTTCTGCTAGTGGGGTTCCTGCGCATCCGCAGCCACTATCAGGATGTGGCCAAGGAGCTTTCCATGCGCGGCCTGCCCCCTTCGCTCCGCCCGGCACTGCCCGCGCGAGTCGTAATACCAATCTCCGGCGTGCATCGGGGTATTGTCGGAGCGATGAACTTTGCCCGCTCGATCTCCCATCAGATCACCGGACTGTATATCGAGCTCGAGCCGGGGATGGGGGAACGGGTCCGCAAAGAGTGGGAAGCGTGGTGGCCAGACGTCCCTCTGGTGATTCGACCCTCCCCATATCGGTCGATCCTGAATCCATTGCTGGAATTCCTCGACGAAACCGACCGGGAACACAATGACGGGCAACTGGCGGTGGTGGTGCTGCCCGAGTTCATCCCGAAGCGCGGTTGGCAGGCCTTCTTGCACAACCAGACCGCCTGGTTGTTGAAGGCGGCGCTGCTCTACCGACGGAGCCACGCCGGAGCGGAGCGGGTCATTATCGATGTGCCGTATCACCTACAGAGATGAAGCTCGATCGCGGCGTGGACGGCGGACGATGGACGGTAGACGACGGGACGACCGGGGACCGGGGACGGGAGACCGGGCGAAAGGCCGGTCCTCGGTCTTCCGTCCCCGGTCGTCCACGGTCCATCGTCTATCGTCTCTTGGCCCATGACTGACCTCGCCATCCACACGCTTGACCTCCACAAGGAGTATGTCGTCAGTGAACGCGAGGCGGGGATCGCCGCCGCGCTGCGCGGCCTGGTCCGTCGCCAGACGAAGATGATCCCGGCCGTCGATGGGATCTCGTTCGATCTAAGACCGGGGGAGGTCGTCGGGTTTCTCGGCCCTAACGGCGCCGGCAAGACGACCACCCTCAAGATGCTCTCAGGCTTGCTCCATCCGACCGCCGGAGAACTCAGCGTGCTCGGTCGCACACCCTGGCAACGCGAACGGGCTTTCCTGCAACAGATCACGCTCGTCATGGGTCAGCGCAACCAGCTGGTGTGGGACATCCCGGCCATCGACTCATTCGAGCTCAACCGGAGCATCTACCGTCTCTCCCCGGCCGACTATCACCACACCCTCGACGAGCTGACCGAGCTCCTCGATCTGGCGCCGCTGCTTCACAAGCCGGTGCGCAACCTGTCGCTCGGCGAGCGGATGAAGTGCGAGGTCGCCGCGGCTCTCTTGCACCGTCCCCAGGTCGTCTTCCTGGATGAGCCGACCATCGGGCTCGATGTGACGATGCAGCGGCGCATCCGTTCCTTCATCGCCGAGTACAACCGGCGCAACGAGGCGACGGTTCTCCTCACAAGTCACTATATGGCCGACGTCGAGGCGCTGTGCCGGCGTGTTATCGTGATCCATCACGGCCGGCTGCTGTACGACGGCGATCTCTCGGCATTGCTCCGCAGTTTCACCGCCGACAAGACGATCGTGGTTCAGCTCGGAGACTGCTCGAATGACCTGAGCGCCTACGGCGAGGTCGTCTCGTGCGACGAGGGGACCGTCACCCTGCGGGTCCCCAAGGGGGAAACGGCCCGGGTCACAAGCCGCTTGCTGGCCGATCTGCCGGTGATCGATCTTACCGTCGAGGATCCTCCCATCGAAGAGGTGATCGAACGCGTCTTCGAGCAGGGGGCGCCTTGAGCGGACTCATTGACCTCTACCTCCAGCAGTTCAAGACTTCCTTGGCGGCGATGCTCCAATACCGGGCGGCGCTTGTGATCTGGCTGATCGGTCAGATATTGGAGCCGTTGATCTACCTTGTCGTGTGGACGGTGGTCTCGCAGACGCAAGGGGGCAGCGTTGGCGGCTTCACCACGGGCGAGTTTGCAGCGTATTTCATTGGGCTGATGCTGGTCAATCACCTGACCTATACCTGGATCATGTATGAGTACGAGTACCGGGTCCGGCACGGCTCATTGTCGTTCGCATTGCTTCGGCCGGTCCATCCGATCCACTCCGATATCGCCGACAACGTGTCCTCCAAGGTGGTCTCGCTACCCGGCATGTTCCTGGCCGCCGTCGTATTGGGGCTGCTCTTCCGGCCGACGTTTCACTTCGTCCCCTGGGCTGTGGCCGCAGCCGTCCCGGCGCTGGTCATGGCATTCTTGCTGCGGTTCTTCATCGAGTGGTGCCTGGCGCTGGCGGCCTTCTGGATGACCCGGGTGAACGCCGTCAATCAGACCTACTTCGCAGCGATGCTCTTCCTCTCCGGACAAGTCGCGCCCGTGGCGCTCCTGCCGGGCTGGATCCAGACAACTGCGGCGATCCTACCGTTCCGCTGGATGATCGCCTTCCCGCTGGAACTGCTGCTCGGGCGGCTGACACCGATCCAGACGATGGAGGGATTTGCCATTCAGGGCGCGTGGATCGGGCTGGGGTGGATCTCGATGCGGATCGTCTGGCGCGCCGGGGTGCGAGCCTACGCGGCGGTGGGTGGATGACGATCCTGCGATTGCTGTGGATCTATCTCCGGGTCGGGGTGATGAACGAGTTGGCCTACCGGGTCAACTTCTTCGTCCGCCTTTTCCAATCGTTGCTCGAATTGGGGACGGCCCTGGCGGGGCTGGCCGTGGTTTTCTCCTACACCGACACCCTGGGTGGCTGGCGGCCAGACGAGATCTTGGCTCTGTTGGGGGTGTACTTCCTGGTGGGCGGGGTGATCAGCGTGGTGATCCAGCCCAGCATGGAGGGTTTCATCGAATCGGTCCGGGAGGGGACGCTCGACTTCACTCTGACCAAACCCGAGGATGCTCAGCTCCTGGTCAGCGTGCAGGCGGTGGACCTCTGGGGTTTCATCGATGTCCTGCTCGGGTCGGGTGTCTTGGTTGTGGCGCTCGCGCGGTTGGGCGAACGGGTTGGCGGGCTGGAGGCCGCCATGTTCGGTGCCATGTTGACGGCTGGTATTGGGATCGTTTATGCGTTCTGGCTGATCCTGGCGACATGTTCGTTCTGGTTCGTGCGGGTGGAGAACATCCTGGTGATCTTTCAGAGCATGTATCAAGCCGGGCGCTGGCCGGTGAGCCTGTATCCAGGCTGGTTACGCTATGGATTGACCTTCCTGGTGCCGGTGGCCTTCGCCACGACCGTGCCGGCCGAGGCCCTGACCGGCCGGCTGAACACCGAGACCATGCTTGGCGCGCTCGCCCTGGCGGCGGCCCTCCTCCTGGCCTCGCGCGCCTTCTGGCGGACGGGAATCCGGCACTACTCGGGCGCGTCGGCGTGACGGACGGCAGACGGTGGACGGCGGACGGTGGACGACGGACGACAGACGGGAATTGACGAGAGGCGGGAGCGTGTCAGTTCAACGCTCCCGCCTCTGCTATCAACATCGGGGAGATAGCAAGCGGGTCGACAGAGAAGGTAACTACTCCTCCGGGAGCGGCAGCGTCTGATCCGTCTGCATATCGATATAGTTCTCAAATCGCTCGGCGTCGGTTGTCATAGTCATGAGCCCCACCGCCTCGCCAGCCCGCGTCAGGGTGCCTTCTTTCGTCCCGTCTGGCTTGAAAACGAAGCGCACCTCGTAGCCGTTCTGTGAGTCGACGCCGATGACTGTCCCACCGACCGCGCGACCTTGCTCGTCAAACTGGTCAAGCAGGATGCTCACCTCGAAAGTGAGAGTGCCCAGGGAAGGATGGTCCCAGGTGACGGTCCCTTCCCCGGTTTGCGGGCCGAAGATCGGCACTTGCCCGGCTCCGGGGATGCTGAAAGCTCGCGCCTCGTGAACTGTGCCGTCGACACCTCCGGTCATGACCGCCTCGATATCCATGTGGGCTAAGGCGTCTTCCGGTTCGGGAGCGGCGTTGGCATACCAGCCGTTCTTCTGTGAGGCATTGAACGCATTGAGTACAATCGGTGGCGCGCCGTCGGCCTTGAGACGTTGAAGATAGAGAGCCGAGATCTGCTCTTCGAGCGCCGGGGATGCGTTCCAGAGTTGATAGTCCATCAGGGATTCGGCCGGAGTCTGCAGCTCCTGCAAGGGTTCCCACAGCAACTGATTCCAGCCGGATGCAGTGGCGAGGCGCGGATCGCCAACCGGCACCAGGGAGTCCATGGTGGCCACCAGACTCCCGGGATCGTTTTGCGCCATGGCGACCATCTCCATCGGGATCGTGCGCAGGTCCTTCTCTTCGAGGACCTGGGGGGTCACCGTCGTCCCGCCAACAGTCTGGAAGGTGACGCTGGGGTTAGCCGCGGCCGGGCATGCGCCGGCAGGCGCGGCAATTGCGCCGCTCGCTGGAAGCGGCGCCAGGAATTCTGTAGGGACATTCACGATCGGCAAGAACGGGCGATTGGCAGATGCGGCGAGCTTCGTGACACCTGCGGGCATCCATGACGCCGAGGATGTGTCTGGAGTCACAAGGGCCATTGAGGTGGTACCGTCCTCATAGTACTCGCGGACGGCCTCGAGGTCGTAGAGCAGGTTAGCCATCTGCGATGCCACGGCGAGATTCGCTTCATCCGTCTCCCCGGGAGGCTGGGTGGTTGTTGAGATTTCGGCGGTGGGTGGAATGTTGGGTGCGATCTCGTCGGTCGGGGGGGCCACCGGGGTCGGTGGCGAGGCGGGTGCTCCGCAGGCGGCGATCGTAAGAGCCAGTACGGCAAGCAGGGTGTGTGTTCTCAAGAGTCCTCCAGGTGGGATGTTGGCCAGTGCCTCGAAAATTGTATGGCCCACTCGGTCCTGCCGGCCCTAGTACGCTAGGGGTGGGGTAGGCAGTGAAGGAGAACAGGCCCATTTCCCTTCTCGCCTGCTGCCATCCGTCACAATCGGGACTGAGCGCGGCGTGGGACAATCGGGGACGGGGACATGGCAAGAGAATCCTCGGTCTCCCATCGTCGGTCTCCGGTCTTATCCTCGTCCGCCGTCCGCCCTGGGGTAGACTCGGTGCGCGCCCCTTCCAAGGCGCACGAGGAGACATCGACCTTGAATGTGCTCTTTATCGGCGGAACAGGCATCATCAGCACCGCCGTCAGCCGGCAAGCCGTCGCCGACGGGCTCGAGCTGTTTCTGCTCACTCGAGGGCTGCACCAGGCCGGTCTCCCCGGTAGTCATCGGCTGACCGCCGATGCCCACAGGCCGGAAGACGTCCGGGCCGCGCTCGCTGACCGGTTCTTCGATGTCGTCGTGGATTGGATCGCATACACGCCGCGTGACATCGAGCGAGACCTGTCCCTGTTCCGGGACCGGATCGGGCAATTCGTGTTCATCAGCTCGGCCTCGGCCTATCAGAAGCCTCCAGCGCACTACATCATCACCGAATCGACTCCGCTCTCGAATCCGTACTGGAAGTACTCGCGCGACAAGATCGCTTGCGAAGAGCGTCTGATGCAGGCCTATCAAGATGCCGGATTCCCGGTCACGATCGTCCGGCCTTCTTTGACGTATGAGAACCTCCTTCCCGTGGCCATTGGAGGCTGGGGCTCATACACGCTCGCCGATCGACTGAAGAAGGGTCGGCCAATCATTATCCATGGTGACGGCTCGTCGC
>MGOM01000077.1:7808-8594 GCA_001797105.1 Chloroflexi bacterium RBG_19FT_COMBO_62_14 | reverse complement strand
ATTCGGAGGATTTCGCGCGGGGGTTCCTGCCGCTGCTAGGGAACTCGCAGGCGATCGGCCAGGCCTACCACATCACCACGGACGAGGTCCTGACGTGGAATGAGATCTATCGGACCATCGCCGAGGCTTTGGGGGTGGAGGCGCAGGTCGTGCATATCTCCTCCGACTTCATCGTGCGCATGGCCCCGGACATGACGGGCACCCTGCTGGGCGACAAGGCCTGGAGCGTGGTCTTCGACAACAGCAAGATCAAGCGCCTCGCGCCGGACTTTCAAGCTGTCATCCCCTTCCGGGAGGGGATCAGGCGCACGCTGGCCTGGTTCGACGCCGATGAAGGCCGCCGGCGAGTGGAGGACGCGGTAAACGAGGAAATGGACCGGATCCTGGCGGCCTACGCGCGATCGGACGATTGACGGCGACGGCGGACCACCAAAGACGGAGGACCGGAGACGGGAGACGGGATGATGCCCACGGGATCATCGATCCCCGTCTTCGGTCCCCGGTCTGCCGTCCGTCGTCTGTCGTCTGCCGTCCGCCATCAAGTCTAGAACCGCGCGCACACGCCAGCCTGTTACAATCGGCGCCTGAGCTTACCCATGAAATGGGTCACCGTCCGACTTCCGCGGCTGGAGATTCGATTGGGCCGGATCACGATTGCGCCGAGCTTCACCTGGCTGCTTGTCATCCCCGTCGGCCTTTGGCTGACCGTCACCCTCTACCTTCCGATCCTCGGGGGAACATTGAGCCAGGGCGAGCTCTGGGTCGCGACCTTGCTGATCGTTCTCG
>MGOM01000077.1:0-7778 GCA_001797105.1 Chloroflexi bacterium RBG_19FT_COMBO_62_14 | reverse complement strand
CGGGCCCCGGCGGGGGCAGCCTCCCGCCCGTCGTCGCCATCTTCCTGTTCGGCGATGCAGCACAGGCTTGGCCGGTAGCCGGGCCTCCCCGATCCGAAGCATTTGCCTCGATGGCCGCCCCGGTGGTCAATCTGGCGTTGGGCTTCTTGGCGTACGCAGTGTGGGATGCGCAGCTGAACGCGCTCCTCAACACGGTCACGCTGTTCGCGTCTGCATTCAACCTATGGTTGTTCGCAATCAATCTCACCCCAGCCTTCCCGCTTGATGGTGGGCGACTGGTCAAGGCGATCGGCCTCGAATTAGGTGCGACAACGTCTGGCGTTACCCGGGCGGTGCTGAGGATCGGATGGCTGATGGCGGGGGGCGTAACCTGCTGGGGGATCTATCTGATTCTCCAGCACTCGCGTTTCAGTTGGGCCACCGGCGGAGCCACCCTCGCCTATGTGCTCCTGGTCATCGCAGGGTTGTTGGTGTCTCCTGCCTTGGCTGGTCAGGAGCCGGCCCGGTCCCTCGGAGGCAAGCAACGACGTCTCCTCGAGACATTGGTCGGCGGGCTCGTGATCGCGTTCCAGTTGGTTGCAGCCCTTGGATTATTGTTGACGAATGACGGGCTCGAAGCGCCCGGGGCGGCCCTTTCGGTAGAGCCGATGGTCCAAATCCCGGCCGAACGCCTTCACCCGAGTCGAGGCACGTTTATCCTGACGTCGGTTGTGGTCCAGACACCGATCACTGCTGGAGAGTGGGTTGTCGCAAAACTGAGCCCGGTAGTCAAGATCGTCCCCCCGGAGAGCATTGTCCCTGAGGACACCACCCCGCAGGAGCAGGCCAGAGAGGGCTACCAGATGCTCGATGAAAGCGAGACCACGGCGATCGTGGTTGGCTTGCGTCTGGCGGGTTATGAGGCCGACCTGGTCGGCAGGGGCGTCGAGGTGGTCGAGATCCAACCGGAGAGTCGGGCTGTCGGCATCCTGCGAACCGGCGATGTAATCCGTGAATTGAACGGGAATGAGATCCGCTTGCCCTCCGAACTTGTGGCCGAGGTCCAGGCTCAGACCGGGAATTCCCCTGTTCATCTGGTGCTGGAGCGAGATCAACGGCAGGTTGAGGTGGACGTGCCTCTCATCCCCGCGTCCGAACCAGGCGGTTCTCCGAAGATCGGGATCGTGATCCAGGTCGCCGGCTTTGACCTGGACCTGCCCTTTCCGGTTGAAATCGTTCCGGAGAAGATCGTCGGCGGGCCTTCGGCCGGGCTGATGTTCACCTTGACCGTCTACGATCTACTGTCTCCGGAGGACCTGACCGGAGGCAGGAAGATTGCCGGCACCGGGACGATCAGCCTGGATGGCAGCGTCGGGCCAATTGGTGGGGTCGAGCTGAAAGTCGCCGCGGCTGAAGCCGCCGGGGCGACCTACTTCCTGTGTCCCGTGGACAATTACGCCGATGCCAGTGCCGTGGCAGGTGGAATCCAGGTAGTCCAGATCGCGAGTGTTGACGAGGCGCTGGTATTCCTCCAGGGATTGCCCTCGGAGTGAGACGCTTCACTCCGACGGGTGGACGATGGTCGGCGGCAAGACCGGAGACCGGGGACCGGAGACGGGAGGCAAGTCTGCCGTCGGTCCTCCGTCTTCGGTCTCCGGTCTCCGGTCGTCAGTCGTCCATCGTCCGCCGTCAAGAATTTCACATTGGTAGCCGGATGGAGTCTTATGCCATGAGGAGATCATGCCGATGCGGGTGAGGGAATGGGGTGCCTTCGTTTTGCTTGGGTTGATCTGGGGCTCATCCTTTCTGTGGATCAAGATCGCCGTGGCGGAGATCGGGCCCTTCATGCTGGTCGCCCTCCGTCTGCTGTTCGGGCTGCTGGGCCTCTCGGTCATCATGTTGTTCCGGCGGCAGGCCATCCCGCGCGAGCGTCGCACGCTCCTGGCATTCCTGGTGATGGGCGGGTTCAACACCGCCCTTCCGTTTACGCTCATCTCATGGGGTGAGACGCAAATCGACTCAGCTCTGGCGTCGATTCTCAACGGGACGGTGCCGCTGTTCACGATCGTGATCGCTCATTTCTGGCTGCAAGATGAGAAGATCAATCTGCCGCGGTCGGCCGGGCTGGTGGCCGGCTTCATCGGCGTCTTGATCCTGGTTGCGCGCGATCTCGATCCGGACCAACTTCTGCACGCAAGTCTGCTGGGGCAACTGGCGGTCCTGGCCGCGGCGGCATCGTACGCGTGGGCGGCCACCTTTGCCCGGCGTCATCTGCGCGGCCAGCCGCCGCTGGTCCAATCGTTGATGGTGGTGTTGTCGGCGGATGTACTGATGTGGGTAGCCACGCCGATTTTCGAACGGCCTGTGCAATTTCCAGCGCTCCCCATTACATGGCTGGCGCTGGCGTGGTTGGGATTGTTGGGATCTTGTACAGCCTACCTGCTGTATTTCTATCTGATCGAGACCTGGGGACCGACGCGCGCCACCCTGGTGACATACGTCTTCCCGGTGGTGGGCGTGCTCCTGGGCGTGGTCTTCTTAAACGAAGTTGCCGACTGGCGTCTCGTCCTGGGGTCGGCTTTGGTCGTCGGTGGGATCGGAATGGTCAATGTACGCGTGCGGCGGAGGCAGACTGTCGCGTCCGCGGCGGTGGATTGATTGCGGGCGCGCTCTTGGGCCGAGGTGACGGCGGACGACGGATGACTGACGACGGGGGATGGAGGACTGGCCTGTACCCCGTCGCCGGTCCCCGGTCTCCCGTCTCCCGTGTTCGGTCGTCTATCGTCTGTCGTCCGCCGTCATTCGTACGCCAACACCTCGCGCACGGTAAGCCGCATCGCGTTCCAGGCCGGGAGGAAACTCGCCAGCCGCGGTCCGGTAGGACTTGTGAATGCGGATCAGGTGGACGAGCGGCCGTCCATTGTTGCTGTGTGGTTCGTTCCCCATCTCAGAATTACTTCTCTCGGCGTTAGCATATGCGATATGTCTAACACCTGCAGCCTTATACCGTGGCGCGAGTAGCCACGGCCTTGGGTTTGGGAAAGCCCGCCCCATCCTGGCGGAGGGCGGCTATTGAGGGTTGCGCGTGGCCCACTTCACCCCGCGGATTTCTGCCCGGGGTTGCCGAGGCTGGCGCAAATGGGTCATGATCCAGGCTCGGCCGAAGGGGGCAAGGGAGCAGGAAGGGTCGGACGGCTTGGGGGTCTCATCCGATCCGGACCGGGCGGCATCCCAGGGTTCAGTCTACCCCCGAGGAGCGTCGTGCCGTCCATCATCCTCGGTCGGCGTTCAGGCCTGGCGGTCGGCGGCCACGGCCGGTAAACTGATAGCACGTCGACCGATTTACGGCCAGACCGCTGAGCACGGGATCTCACCCACGGATTTCTTGTCATGAACCGAGCCGGGGTTGTTCGACGCTTGCTCCTGCTCTCCACCCTGGTGAGCTGGCTGAGCCCATCATGCGGTGCCGCGTCTAACCTTCCATCGGCGACGCCGGCTGACGCCGTCGGCGCCTCGGCGATGGCGACTCCTACTGCGGTGAATTCGCCTGCATCCACGCGGTGGGCAGCCGGGACCGAAGCGGCGGGTCCGACTTCGGCCGCCCTGGCGACCGCCACAGCGTCGGCCCCCACACCCTGGGCTGCCGGGACCGAAGCCGCCGCTGCGACTTCGGCGTCCCTCACCGCCGCCGCGGGCATGACCCCAACACCCTGGGTTGCCGGGACAGAGGCGGCCGCCGCGACATCGGCGGCCCTGACAGCTGCTGCGGGGATGATCCCAACACCCTGGTTTGTCGGGACCGAAACCGCATCACAGACGGCTGAAGCAGGCCGGTGGGTCACCGTCGTGGGCAACTCAGTCACGTTCGAAAGTCCGGGATACTGGCATCCCACTCGAACTGCTCCGGCGGATGCCCTTTCCGATGCATGGGCCCTGGCGATCCCTGAGGCCGCATCCGCCACCATCAGCTTCGGCGGCGCAGGGCTGGAGCGCTTTCGTCCGCCGAGAGAACTCATCATCGTTGAAAGCCTCGTCACCATCGGAGGCAAACCGGGCTTCAAGTGGATCCGCCGGACCCAGGTCGGAGGGAGTGATGTCTTGTACGAGTACATGACTACCGGCCTCAACGACGAGGGAGTATTCGGCTTCAGCGTCCTCCTGCATGAGATGGACCCTTCCGTTGAGCTGCAGTTGGATCGATTGGCAGAGACGGTCGTGTTTGTGGAGGGACGGTGAGGGGGAACGCGAAACGCAAAACGCAAAACGTAAAACGTAAGATTGAAACGTGAAGTGCAAATCAGAGGACACAAGACACAGGACACAACACACAAGACGCAAGACACAAGACACAAGACACAAGACACAAGACACAAGACACAAGACACAAGACACAAGACACAAGACACAAGACACAAGACACAAGACCGAGTCTTCAAGCCTCAAGCTGCAAGTATCACGATTCAGTCCTTACGCTTTACGATTTACGCATTAGTTCTCACGTTTCAGTCTTCACGATCCAGGGCACGGGATCGTGGTAATCCAGGGAGTCGCGATGGGCGAAGCTGAGCGCGAGGAACCAAGGATGGCCGTAGTCAGCCTGTGGGCTGAGGATGTGATCGCTACCGCCCACTTCTATCGCGACGTCATCGGGCTGGAGCTGGCGGCGCAGCATGGCAACCGACCACACTTCGCTGTCGGAGGGGTCTACCTGGTTATCCTCCAAGGCCGTCCCCGCCCGGCGGAATCTGCCGAGCCATCTCGCTTTCCGTTGATCGCACTTGCGGTCGGCGGCTTTCAGGCAACAGTGGATCGACTTGGGGGCGCGGGCATCCGAATGCCGTGGGGGATTGAAGTAGACGCCGACTCTCGGTGGGTGATGTTCCACGATCCGGGCGGGAATCTCATTGAGATCGTCGATCCAGGCTGGGGAGGGGGACGAGAGGGCTGACTTTGCCTGCCCGAGGCGTAAGTTGATGCGCGTTGGCGGTGACGGCTATCTTGAGTGCCTCGCCTCATGCCTGGCCCGATCCGCCAGCACGATCGCGTTCTGAGCAGGATCGCGCAGCAGGTACCCATCTTCCGTCTCCTCGATCGGCGCGTCCGCCCGGCGGGCCCTGGTCAGCACCGCTTCGAGTTCGTCGTTCGTTGGCAAGACGAAGGTGAAGTAACGCAGCCCCAGCGAGCCGGCAGGCGGGGGCGGCGCGCCCTCGCCCACCCAGGTGTTGAAACCGATGTGGTGATGATAGCGACCGGCGGAGACCATCCCCATCCGGAAATCACGGGCGATCCCCATGTCGTCGAACCCGAGCAAGCTGTGGTAGAAGTCGCGTGTGGCATCCAGGTCGGACACGTACAGGTGAACGTGGCCTATCCGCGTCCCCCTGGGCATGGGCTGATCGAGCCGATCGTCCGGCGTGAGCAGTCGGAAGAGCATTTCGACGTCCAGCGGTTCACGGCCGTCGCTGAGCCTGCCGTCTGCCCTCCGGGTCTCGGCTTTGCCATCGGCGAAGCTCATCGTCCCGTCTTCGGGGGTGTCGGCATAGATCTCGATATTGTTGCCCTCGGGATCGTCGAGGTAGGTCGTCTTGGTCATGATGTGATCGGTCGGGTAGTTGACGTAGCGCGTCGAGAACAGCCGGGCGATGACGCGCGCCAATTCCCTTCGGTTGGGGAGCAGGATGGCAAAGTGGTACATCCCGGTCGTGCCGCGAGACCGCCGCGCCTGTCGGTTTTCGGTGAGCCGAAGTAGGTCAGCTTCTCCGACGCCAAGGCCGGCGCTGGCGCCTTCTCGCCAGTGAAGCTGAAGCCCGATAACTTGCTGATAGAACTCGAGCTCGCGGTCCAGGTCGCCCACCGTGTGGTGGACATGGCCCGGCCGCGTGTCGGGGTGGATTCTGAACTCCGTTCCAGATTCTGACTCAACCTGCGTGCCCATCCGCATGTCTCCTCTTACCTTGATCCGGTTACCCTTCGGCGAGATTGTAACAAATCAGCGCCCCCACCCTCTTCACTCGTACTTATGACCCGGTATCGAGCCGGCATCTTACGAACGGGGTCGAACTGCGCCCCGGCCCAACCAATCCAGGGCAGGCCGTCGATCCTGCCAGCGACCTGACCTCTTGCATTGTCTCCCGTCTGTTGTGAGAATTGACGATCGAATGGACACGACACTCTGGCATAGCCTGGAACTGGATCGGGTGTTCCGTGCGATCGACGCACGCCCCGAAGGGCTGTCGGCAGGCGAAGCCTCCGGCCGGCTGCTGCGTTTTGGCCGCAATGAAATCGCCCGGCGCAAGCCGGTTTCCCCGGGGCGGCTGTTCTTCAAGCAGTTCGCCAACTTCTTCGTGATGGTTCTGTTGTTCGCCGCCGGGCTGGCGTACGCGGTGAGTTACCTTCCCGGCGAGGGCGGGCGCCGGCTGACGGCTTTCTTCATCCTCGGCATTATCGCCCTCGGCGTACTGTTGAGCTTCTACCAGGAGTACCGCGCCCAGAAGGAGCTGGATGCGCTGGATAAGCTGCTGATCTCTAATGCCACCATCCTGCGGGATGGAACCCCTCGCCAATTGGATTCAGCCGAGGTCGTTCCCGGCGACATCCTCATTCTGTCGCATGGGCAGAAGGTTCCCGCCGACGCCAGGGTGATCGAGTCTCACAGCCTGCGCCTGGACGAGTCGGCTCTCACCGGGGAGAGCCTCGGCGTCGACAAATCGGCGGAGCCGGTCGCGCCCGATGCGCCGCTGGCGGAGCGCACCAGCATGGTGTTTGGCTCGACCTACGTCACGCACGGGTCCGGCCTTGCCGTCGCCGTCCGGACAGGGATGAGCACCGAGGTCGGCCAAATCGCGGCCACGCTGGCGCAAATGACCGAACGTCCCACGCCTTTTCAGGTCGAAGTCCAGAAGATGGCCCGACAGATGACCACTATCGTCGGCGTACTGGCTGGGGTTGTTGCCATCATCCTGGTGTTCCTGCTGCGTGAGCCGCTGGTGGATGTAGCGCTCAACACCTTGACTCTGGCCGTCGCCACCATCCCTGAGAGTCTCCCGATCGTGATGACCTTTGCGCTGGCTCTGGGCGCGCATCAAATGGCGGCGCGCAAGGCCGTGGTGCGACGGCTGGCCGTGGTCGAGTCGCTCGGATCCGTCGACACGATTTGTACCGACAAGACCGGCACGCTGACGCAGAACGTCATGACGGTTCAGCGCGTGTTCGCCGAAGGGCGGGTCGTACCCGTCCCACAAAACGGCCCGGTTGTCGGCACTGTCCGCGAGGTGCTCCGGGCTGGAGCGCTATGTAACGAAGCGACCGTCCAAGATGCGGCCACTCTGCGAATGATCGGCGAGCCCGTAGACGTCGCTCTGCGTCAGGCGGCGTATTCGGCCGGGCTGACAGATGAGCGTGTTGGCTGGAAAAAGGTGAACGAGATTCCGTTCAGCTCCGAGCGGAAGATGATGACCACGATTCACCAGCGGGACGGCCGTTTCCTGGCCACTACGAAGGGCGCGGCGGAGGCCGTACTCGGCCGCTGCATGACCGTTTGGCGTGACGGCCGACCGGCTCCGTTGGAGGCGGCTGAACGTCTGGTCATCGAAAAGGCGGCAGAGCGACTGGAGAACGAGTCGTGGTACGTGCTGGCCCTGGCCCAGAAGGAGGTCGACTCGGCCGTCGTTGACGATGCTGTTGAGCGCGGCCTGACCTTCCTCGGCCTGTCAGCCATGGTGGATCCACCGCGCCCCGAGGCGGCAGAGGCAATCGCCCGTGCGCGCGGTGCCGGAATCCGAGTAGTGATGATCACGGGC
>MGOM01000076.1:16400-20347 GCA_001797105.1 Chloroflexi bacterium RBG_19FT_COMBO_62_14 | reverse complement strand
GTGCTCGTCCTGCCTCGCGTGTGGGCTCTCCTCTCGCCAGGCGAGACCCCCGCCCCTCCCGCCACGCCCCTCCCGACCGTTGAAGGCGGCGCCATCGCGGACGAAGGCGAACCGCATCTCGGGATCACGCTCAGCCCAGGCCAGGCAGCGCTCCAAACGCCGGAGCCCTTACCCACGGCGACCGGCGTGCCGCTCTCGGCCGAAGAGGTGCAACGCATCTTCGCCCGGCTGCCGTCGCTCACCCTCGCGCCTGAGGACCGCCTGGAGTTCCGCCTCCCGCCCGAATCGCTGCCCCCGCCGCGCACGGGCGAGACCATCGAAGAACCCTTCCCTCCACCACCCGCCCCGGCCGCTACCCCGCAGGTCGACGCCGGGCCGCTGGAGGTGCTGCGCTTTGCCCCCGAAGGGGAAATCCCCCTGGCGCCGTTCGTCAACGTCACATTCAACCAGCCCATGGCGCCGCTCACGACCCTCGCCCAATTGGCCGCGCAAGACGTACCCGTGACCCTCGAACCCGCCGTGCCCGGGGCATGGCGCTGGGTGGGGACCAAGACGCTCGTCTTCGAGGCCGACTCGGCCGAGATCGACCGCTTGCCCAAGGCGACGGAATACCAGGTCACGGTCCCCGCCGGGACACGCTCGATGGTCGGCGGAGAGCTGGCGCAGACCGTGAGCTGGTCCTTCACCACGCCCCCGCCGGTGATGACGAACTACTCCCCCTCCTACGACCCCCAACCGCGCGATCCCGTGTTCTTCATCGCTTTCGATCAACGCATCGATCCGGCAGCCGTCCTGGAGACGATTGAAGTGACGGCCGACGGCAAGGCTGTCCAGATCCAAATGCTGACCACAGAAGAGCTCACCGCCGACAAGCAGGTCGCGCACATGGCGGAGAGCGCCCTCGAAGGGCGTTGGCTCGCCTTCCGCGCGAAGGGACTTCTCCCCGCCGACGCGGCCATCGTTGTGGTCGTCGGCCCGGGCACGCCCTCCGCCGAAGGCCCGCTCGTCACGCGCGAAGCGCAGCGCTTCGAATTCCGCACCTACGCCCCGCTGCGCATCGAAGACCACGGCTGCTCGTGGGGGGATGACGAGTGCCGCCCGTTGACGCCGCTCTTCATCCGATTCAACAACCCCCTCGACGCACAGGCCTTCGACGAAGCCTCGCTCACGATCAAGCCGGAGATTCCTGGCGTCATCATCGAAAACTATGGGGACACGATCAGCATCCGCGGGGCGACTAAGGGAAGCACCACCTACCACATCACCGTCGATGGAGACATCCGCGACGACTTCGGCCAAACCCTGGGACAGGACGCGCGCTTGACCTTCCGGATCGGCCGCGCCGAGCCTATGCTGAGCGGCCCGGACTCAGTCCTGGTCACCCTCGATCCTGCCGCCAAGGACCCCGTCTTCACCGTGTACTCCCTCAACTACGACCGACTCGAGGTGAAGATCTACGCCGTGCAGCCGTCCGATTGGCAAGCCTTCGGCAAGTACCTCGCCGACTTCTATCAGCAGGATCCGGCGCCGATACCGCCCGGTCGTCTGGTGCTGGATGAGACGATGCGGGTGGAAGCCGCGACCGACGCCCTGACCGAAGTGGACATCGAGCTGAGCCGGGTCATGGACGGTGACTATGGTCACTTCATCGTGATCGTCCAACCGCCGCGCAACCTGCTCGATCCGGACCGCTACATACCCGTCGTCCGGGCATGGGTGCAAGTGACCGACATCGGTCTGGATGCATTCGTTGATCACAGCCAGATACTAGCCTGGGCGACCGCCCTGGACGACGGCACCCCGCTGGGAGGGATCACTCTCGAGAACTCGGCGCGTGTCAGACTGTCTACCACCGCGCAGGACGGCACGGCCCACTTCGACATTCCTGACACCGGCATCGATCTGCTCGTGGCGCGCAAGGGAGCCGACGCTGCGATCCTGCCGCATTCACCCTACGTCTGGGGCGCCGACCCCTGGCAGCGCCGTTCGGTCCAGGATGAACTGCGCTGGTACGTCTACGACGACCGGCAGATGTACCGCCCCGCCGAGGAAGTGCATGTCAAAGGCTGGATGCGGCGCGTGGGCGGCAAACAAAATGGCGACGTGGGGCTGGTCGGAACGGCGGTGACCGATGTGAGCTATCAGGTCATCGACTCGCAGGGCAACACCATCGCCCAGGGCGGCGCCAAGGTCAACGCCCTGGGAGGGTTCGACTTTGCCCTCACCCTGCCCGAGAACGCCAATCTGGGCTACGCCCAGATCCAGCTTTACGCCCAGGGAAACACGTCCGGGCTGGGTGACACTTCCTTCTATCACACCTTCCAGATCCAGGAGTTCCGGCGACCCGAGTTCGAGGTGGCGGCCCGCAACGAAACGACGGGGCCGTACTTCGTCGACGGTCACGCCGTCGTCGCCGTTCAGGCCAAATACTACGCCGGCGGCCCCTTGCCCAACGCCGAGGTCAACTGGCAGGTGACCTCATCCCCCAGCAGCTACTCGCCGCCGAACTGGCCCGACTTCGTCTTCGGGACCTGGCAACCCTGGTGGTGGGGCTATGACATCGCCGAAGCCTTCGGCCCCTACGGCCCTGGCGGCCAGGCGGATGTCGAGACTTTCAGCGGCGTCACCGACGCCGCCGGAGAGCACTTCTTGCGCCTGGACTTCGACGAAGGGCGCGGGCTGCGGCCGTTCAGCGTCCTGGCCGAGGCCACCGTGTTCGATGTGAACCGTCAGGCCTGGGGCTCCACGACCAGCTTGCTTGTCCACCCTGCCGACCTGTACGTCGGCCTGCGCAGCGAGCGTACGTTCGTCGAGCGTGGCGAGCCGCTGGACATCGACCTGATCGTCACCGACCTGGACGGCAACCCGGTCGCCGACCGGCCGATCGAGGTCCGAGCCGCACGGCTGGAGTGGAAGTCCCGCGCCGGGACCTGGAACGAAGAAGAAGTCGACGTGCAGAAATGCGTCGTCGGATCGACAATGGAACCGGTCCACTGTTCCTTTAAGACCGACATCGGCGGGCGATACCAGATCACGGCCGTGGTGTCCGACTCGTCCGGTCGCCGCAACCAGAGCCAGCTCACCGTGTGGGTTAGCGGCGGCGAGCGACCGCCTTCGCGCAGGGTCGAGCAAGAGACGATTGACCTCATCCCCGACCAGAAGACCTACCAACCGGGCGACGTGGCCAGGGTCCTGGTGCTTGCGCCTTTCAGCCCGGCCGAAGGCCTTCTCACCGTGAGCCGCAGCGGCACGCTGTACACCAAACGCTTCCACATGGACGAAGCCAGCTTCACCCTCGAGATCCCCATCGAAGCCGGACACATCCCCAACCTGAACATCCAGGTGGACCTGGTGGGCGCTGCGCCGCGGGCCGACGACCAGGGCGAGGTCATCCCGGGCGCGCCGCCCAGGCCCGCCTACGCCACCGGCCAGCTCATGCTGAGCGTGCCGCCGCTCCAGCGAACGCTAAACCTCAAGGCGACGCCGCGTGAGAAAGAGCTGGAGCCGGGCGGGACGACGACTCTTGACCTGGTCTTGACTGACGCTGCCGGCCAGCCGGTCTCCGACGCTGAGCTTGCGGTCGTCGTGGTCGACGAGGCGGTCCTGGCCCTCTCCAACTACCAACTGGCCGACCCGGTGGCCGTCTTCTATCAGAACCGCCCGGCCGATCTCAGCAGCACCTACGGCCGCGCCAGCATCATCCTGGTCGACCCGCTGGCCCTGGCCGCGGCCGCAGGCGGAATGGGCGGGGGCGACGTGCAGGAAGCAGCGATGGCCGCGCCCATGGCGACCATGGCGCCGTCGGCTGAGGAACGCGGGTTCGTCAAGGCGCGGCTTGGGACCGAGGATGTTCCCATTCGCCTACGAACCGACTTCAACCCCCTGGCGACCTTTGCCCCGGAGGTGCGCACCGACTCAAGCGGGCAGGCCCAGGTGGCGGTGTCGCT
>MGOM01000076.1:15112-16291 GCA_001797105.1 Chloroflexi bacterium RBG_19FT_COMBO_62_14 | reverse complement strand
CCGTCGGCGCCGCGCTTTCTCAACTTCGGTGACCGCTTCGAGCTGCCGGTGGTGCTGCAGAATCAGACCGACGATCCCCTGTCGGTGGAAGTGGTCGTTCAGGCAAGCAACATCGAGCTCACCGGCAGCGCCGGTCTACGCGTGACCGTGCCGGCGCGTGATCGTCTAGAAGTGCGCTTCCCGGCGGCCGCCGACAGACCGGGCACGGCCCGCTTCCAGATCGCGGCGGTGTCGGGCGAGTATGCCGACGCCGCGGCCGTCGAGCTGCCGGTCTACACCCCGGCGACGACGGAGGCTTTCGCCGTCTATGGCGTGATCGACGAAGGCGCCGTGTCCCAGCCCGTGGCCGCGCCGCAGGATGTCTTCCCCCAGTTCGGTGAGTTGGAGATCACCACCTCCTCCACGGCGCTGCAAGCGCTCACCGACGCCGTGATCTACCTGGTCTCATACCGCTACGAGTGCTCGGAGCAGCTCGCCTCGCGCATCCTGGCGGTGGCGGCCTTGAGAGACGTGCTCACGGCCTTCTCGGCCGAGGGGCTGCCCTCACCGGCGGAGATGGAGGCGGCCGTCACACGCGATCTCGAGAGACTGCAAGGGATGCAGAACGGCGACGGCGGCTTCCCCTACTGGACGCGCGGCCGCGAGTCGAGCCCCTTCAACACGATCCATGTCGCCCTTGCCCTGCAGATGGCGAAGGCCAAGGGCTTCGACGTGGCCGAGCCGATGCAAACGGCTGTCCTGCAGTACCTGCGCGACATCGAGAGCCACTACCCCTCCTGGTACGACACCGACACGCGCCGGACGCTGAGCGCCTACGCGCTCTATGTGCGCGACCGCATGGGCGACCGGGACACGGTCAAGGCGCGCAAGCTGCTGAACGAAGAGGGTCTCGAGGCGTTCTCGCTCGACGCCGTAGGGTGGTTGTGGCAGGTGTTGGTCGACGACCCCGCCTCGAACGCTGAGCTGGAAGCCATCCGCCGTCTTGTGAACAACCGCGCCGTCGAGACAGCCAGCGCGGCCAACTTCACCACCGAGTACGGCGAGCAGGACTATCTGCTGCTGCGCTCGGACCGCCGGACGGACGCAATCCTGCTCGACGCCATGATCGCCGACAACCCGGAGAGCGATCTGATCCCGAAGGTGGTCAACGGGCTGATGGCGCACCGCGTGCGCGGCCGC
>MGOM01000076.1:14677-14921 GCA_001797105.1 Chloroflexi bacterium RBG_19FT_COMBO_62_14 | reverse complement strand
TGGCCGGCTCGACGCAGGATCTGATCCTGAGCAAGGACGGCGTCGGGAGGCTGTACTACCGATTGGGGTTGCGCTACGCGCCGACTGACCTCGATCTCGACCCACTCGACCAGGGCTTCGTCGTCCAGCGCAGCTATGAGTCCGTGGACGATCCGCAGGATGTGCGCCTCGACGATGACGGAGTCTGGCACATCAAGGCCGGGGCGCGGGTGCGGGTGCGGATCACAATGGTGGCCGACAACCG
>MGOM01000076.1:8390-14577 GCA_001797105.1 Chloroflexi bacterium RBG_19FT_COMBO_62_14 | reverse complement strand
GGTGGCGGTGGACCTGGTATGAGCACCAGAACATGCGCGACCAACGCGCCGAGGCCTTCACCTCCCTGCTGTGGGAAGGTGTCTACGACTACACCTACGTCGCCCGTGCGACAACGCCGGGTACGTTCGTCGTTCCGCCGGCCAAGGCGGAGGAGATGTACTCGCCGGAGGTGTTCGGCCGCAGCGGCAGCGATAGGGTGATCGTCGAGTAGGTGGCAACCGGGCAGGCGGCCGCCACGGTGCCAGCCAGCCGGGCGTATGCCGAATACGGTCCGGATGTCAGTCGGGTCGAAGCGCCGCTGGATGGTATTCACACGACTATTGGTCGCTAGAATCGGATTATTCAGGTCGACTGCCCTCCGGATCACCCGAGGGCTCAGGCCGCCGCCACTCTGGAGGGGGATCCGAATCTCGAGTCGTCGGACCGGAATGTCCGACGGCTCTCCCAGCGGCTGATCGCCTCCTGGGCACATCCCGTATCCTGACCTTTCCGGGAGTGTTAGTCACTTTCAAAAGGTCGGGTCGGGCGGCCGTTCCCTCATACGTCCGGGGCTGGCGTTCTGGGCGCCTGCCCTCGTGGTGATCCCCAGCCTGAGCACCGAACGAGCCTGAGCCGCCGGACCGCGCTTCGCCACCCGTAGATCCTCCGACCATTCGAGGCGCTACCAACACCGACCTGGATGGTGATCGCGTCCTGGTCTTTCCCTTGGCCGATAACGAGAACTTCACGACCTCCGGCAAGACCATCACCCCGGCCTCCGGGCCGTTTACTTCCGGCAACGAGAGCTAGATAGACGCCCCCTTCATCTATGGAAGCGGGGGAGCATTCAATACGGTCGGTCCTTCGGTTGATCCTGAGACTACGATCGTGGGGCTCTCAATCCGGAACGGGGACGGAGGCGTCCTGTCCTCCGCAAACTTGGAGATCCCCAACCAGGTGCTCAGGTCGATGCCGGCGAAGCTCCGGACCACACTGAATGAGCATCATCAAACGATCTCTTTCTTCGATCGTGGTTTCGTCGCCGTGGTCAGATCGAGCGAATCAGGACGAACAGTTTGCCGGAACGCCAATGCTTGACTTTGGATGCGCGAAGAAGACTCGACGGCCACTGAGGGGCTTCGTCAGCATGGCAATTCGCACCTTAGTCAGGGTCCAACGCTGTCCATCCGCTGGGTCTTGCGCGCGGATCCGCGGTGGGTCCTCGCACGGGACGCGAGAGACGCAGATCGTAAAGACACGACAACGGATCGTTGCGAATCGAGCGCCAGAGGATTCAGATGTCTCAATCTAGTTGGATCGGTAGAACATTGGGAAATCGCTATCAGCTGGAGCAGCTGCTCGGTGAGGGCGGTATGTCCTCGGTGTACCGGGCTACTGACCCCAATCTCCGTCGGACGGTAGCGGTGAAGCTGATCCATTCCCACTTGTCGAAGGATCCCGAGTTCGTAGGCCGCTTCGAGGAAGAGGCCGCCGCGGTTGCCCAGCTGAAGCATCCGAACGTAATTCAGGTCTTCGACTTCGACAATGACGGAGACACATACTACATGGTCCTGGAGTTCATCCCTGGCGAGACCTTGCAGAATCGCCTCAGGCGGCTGAGCGCGGCCGGGGAGTTGCTGCCTAACGAACAAGCGACGGAGATTGCGGCCGCAATCTCGGATGCCCTCGACTACGCTCACGGGCGCGGCATGATCCACCGGGATGTGAAGCCGGCCAACATCATGCTCGACGATCAAGGAAATCCGGTCCTGACGGATTTCGGCATCGCCAAGATCATCGGCGGCAAAGTGCACACGCTAACAGGGTCGATCATCGGGACAGCCCTTTACATGTCCCCGGAGCAGGTAACCGGAGGAAAGGTCGATCCAAGGGCCGATCTGTATTCACTGGGTGTTGTGCTTTTCGAAATGCTCAGCGGCGTGCCTCCTTTCGACGGCGACTCGGCCATGACAATCATGTTGAAGCACGTCAACGAGCCGGTGCCCGACATCAGCCAACTCAACCCGGAAATACCACCGGCGCTGAAGGCGGTCGTTGAAAAGGCGCTCGCCAAAGACCCGGCGGATCGCTTCCAGACCGCCCAGGCGATGGCCGCCGCACTCCGCCAAGTGCTGGGGAGCCCCAAGGTGTGGGGTTTGGACGACACCAAACCTGAAGGCGGATTCCCGCCTTACGAGCGAACTGACGCCGAACCTCCGACATCCGCTCTCGCCCCCGGGATTCTGGAGGGGTCGGCTGTCCCCGCGGCCCGGCCAACTGGGGTCGGCCGCCGGACTGGATGTTGGATCGCCGGTGCGATCGGCGCGATTGCGATCCTGGGCATTCTGGCGGTAACCGCCGTTGTGGGCATTAGTCAGCTCGCCGACCGCCTAAGGGGCATCGCGCCCGTGGTTTCCAGTGATACGCCGGAAGCAGCAGCACCCACCGACGCGGGGGTCTCTGACGAGCTGACGGCCACCCCGCTACCTACTCTGGTGCCTCCTGTCGGTTCAAGCAACATCTACGTGGAGTACATTCTGGATGCATCTGGCAGCATGCTCGAGCTCTTAGGCGGGAAGACGAAGCTCGAAATCGCACAGGATGTGCTAGATGCGCGTGTCCGAACCCTTCCTCCTGGAGTGAATATCGGTCTGCGTGTTTATGGTCACAACATTCCGTTCCAGCAGACGGAGGCGAGTTGCGCGGATATCGAACTTGTCGTCGCGTTGCAGCGAGGGGGAGGTGAGCTGATCGTCGATTGGCTCCCGGGGATGCAGGCGCGGGGTATGACGCCGATGTCGGCATCGATTCGCCTGGCCTCGGAGGACTTCACCTTCACCCCTGAGAATCGCAACTTCATTGTGCTGATCAGCGATGGAATCGAAACCTGCGGTGAGGAACCAGCGGAGGCCGTGCGCGCCCTACAAGAGCTGGGGATCGACTTCAAGATCCACGTGATCGGCTTGGCGGTGGACGCCGAGGCCCGAACTCAGCTTCAACGCCTGGCCGAGGTGGCGGAAGGGACCTATACGGACGCCAACAGTGAGCAGGAGTTGTCGTCCGCGCTCGGCCAGGTGGGTGAGATGATCGTGCAGCCCTCGCCGCCGACTCCGATCCCTTCCGACACACCGCCGCCGGAGGCGAACTATGATGCCTCTGGCGAGGGCACGGTGCAGTCCTCGACCACTTATCCGGGCTACCCCGCTTCGCTCTCAACGGATGGTGATCTTGGCACCTCCTGGTTCTCGACGGGTCCCGAGCCCGGCGGCGCCCCTTCGACGTACCTGTGGACCGGACTGCAGGACGACTTCATGGCCGAAATCACGCTGGTCTCGAACGATTTCAACTATACGCAGGATTTTCGGACAGACTACGGCTTTGAATCCGTCGTCATTCAGGTGCTCGACTCGGCCGGTACTGTCGTCTACGAGACAACTGAAGGACTCCCCGGGACACCCGATCCTCGAGTGACCGTCCGACCCAACGTTGTCGGCCGGTCGGTCCGACTGTCGTTCTCCGGCCACGAGAGCGTCGATTGTGGGGGGTTCAGTGAATTGCAGATCGGCGTGTATCGCGAGGGAGCATAACGACGGAGCAACCGATCACCTTAGCGGCCGTGCGACAACCCCACCAGACCGATGAACGCGTCACGACTCTTTGTTCCTCTGAGCCACAAGACGTCGAGTGGAACATGGGTTGTGCCAGGTTGTTCTCGAGTGCGACTGCGCCGGCCGCCGGCGAGTAAACAAATCCGTCAAGGCTGCATCACGAACGGGCAGATGTCGGCCGGCTCGTAGTTGCGGTTCGCCCACCCATAATAACCCGCACCCAGAGGTGCCAGGACCTCCCCGGCGTGCGACCGGGCAAACTCCGCCGCGGCGGTGCAGCCCGCCGCGATTTCTTGCCCCGCCTCATAGGCCTCCCAGAAGGCCGTTGCCAGGTCGGCATACACCCGGCCCGGGCCGGTGGAGGCCCGCTCCAGAAGCTCATCGTAAGCGATCCGAGCGGAATAGGCGTCGCCCCGCGCTGCATGCAGCACGACCAGGCGATACCGGGCATAGGCCTCCAGCCGAGGCCTCTCGTCTGCATCAGGGGTTGGCACGGGCCACATGTCGTCGTGGTACTGGTCATCCGCCCACTTCCGATCCGGGCTCCAGGCCAGGAGGTCGGGGTCGAAGAGCGCCTCCAGGTATCGGGTCAAGGCAAGGTCGAACTCACCCAGGCGCACCTGATCGTCGCCTTCCTGAACGGCCTGGAATCGGAAGTCGGGGGGTGCGATGTCCAGGTAGGTGAATTGGAGGTGGTCTTCCTTCCATTCCCACATTTCGCGCCGAACGCGCTGCGAACCGGTGTACGAATAAGAAATCGTCCCACTTTCCAGAATGAGCTCCAGCTCGCCATCCTCATCTCGATCCAGCAGCTCGAGGTCTCCCCTTGAAACTTCCGCCCGACATGCAAAGGGAGCCGTTCCATCGGTGGAGAAAGGCAAATACTCGAAAGCCGTCCCGTTCCACTCCAGCAATTCAACCAAACGTCGCGAGAAGTACTGGTAGTCCTGCCGCGTCGGATCGGTGATCTCAACCTCCTCCAGATACGAGTACAGGATCTCCCATCTGCCATTGCGGTTGAGATCGACCAACGCTCGGATTCCGCCTCCTCGGCCAGTTGTCTGGTAACCCGTCACCCCGATTGGCAGTGAGAGCAAGGCTCGGAATGATCCGGCTTCACGGCCGAGCACATAAAGCGCACCAGCCAGCCTATTCCAATCCAGGCCCACGACGATCTCCGGCTCAGAATCACCAGCGAGATCGACTGCCCGCAGGTACGTCAGGGTAGGACCTGTGATGGCGAAGGGACCCACGATGGCGAAGTCCTCGGTGGGAAACAGGGCCAGATGATCGGGAATCCCCTCGGCCATTCCGCCGCCATTCAGGTAGTCCACCAGGATGGGCTCATACAGGTACGCGATCTTGGCCTGCAGGGATAGCTCCCCATTAGGCATCACTGGGCGAGTAGGAACGGGACAGACGTCCGGATCAAGCACGACTCGTTCCACCCCCGGGGTGGAAGTCGGTTCGGGGGTTCTTGCCTCCCCGATCTCGGGCGGAATCGGTGACCCACTCAGGATCGGCCCAACAAAGGGAGTACTTGTCGCCAGCCTATCGATGCGCTGGCGAGTTACCGTCGGTTCGGCTGTGGGTGTGACTACGGAGGGCCCGACACAAGCCGCGAGCACGCCCGCCAGGCCGAAGGCAACTAAACCACCGACAAACGCTCGATCGTGCGCGGAGTCCAGCCAACTCGTGGAGTGGCCTTGAGGGAAGCTCATATCGATTGCATCATAGCTCCTATTACCGTAGCCCGGCAATCCCCCCGCTGCCGGGGCAGGTCACCGTAAGGTCCTGATCACCTGGTCGGAATCCTCAAACCTCTTCATACAGCTCGGTCCTTCTCCCCTCCCAGGAACCTATTCCCCCTCCCAAATGCCCTTTGTATGCTGGAGCCGAACGCTGCCAGGAGCAGCCCGACCAGTAGCAGCCTGGCGGCCACGTCCATCCGGATCAGGAACCGGTAGGCTCAATCGATGGGGTTGGTTTTCACCGGAGGGCCCCCGATCCCGCGTCCTCCTCCATCCATCATAGGGCACAAGGGGATGGGGCTTCAACAGCTCGGAGGTGCGGTCGAGGGCGGGAGGGTCGGCCGGGATCCAGGAAATACAGCGGCTTGCCATGTGGAGTCAGCCTGGGCCGGATGGCTTCGGTCGGATTGAGTTTCTTCGCGCCCTGGTATAGATTAATAGCAGCAGCTGAGAGAAGCCTCCCGTGGAAGTTCGCCTGTACGCCACCCTCAGGGATATTGCACAAACCCGCCAGGTAGATATTCCTGTACAGGCCGGCGAGACCGTAGGCGACGTGCTCCATAGGCTGGTGGCGCGCTATCGACGCCTCGATCAGGCCATTTGGAACGTCGATGGTTCGCTGGCCGGACACGTGGCCGTGGTGCTCAACGGACGGGATGTTCGTCATCTTGACGGCGTAGATACGAAGGTCTCCGCCGACGATCGGCTGGATGTCTTTCCTCCAGTTGGCGGGGGAGCGGGCCCACCTGCTCTCACACGCGTGACCCTCAAGTTCACGAGCCACTTTCGCGAGCGAGTGGGCCAAAGCGAAACCGACTTCTCCTTCAACGGCAGCACACTGCGCGAGT
>MGOM01000076.1:8080-8373 GCA_001797105.1 Chloroflexi bacterium RBG_19FT_COMBO_62_14 | reverse complement strand
CGAGACTATGACATCGCCGACCTCTTGCTGGATCAGGGTGAGCTCAAGCCCTACGTGCGAGTGGCGATCGACGGTCGCTTCTCTCACTTCGTCGGCGGCTGGGACGCAACCGTCCCCAACGGGGCAACGGTGGTTTTAATCCACTCCTATGTCGTTGCGTTCTGACCGCCCGGCAGATTCCCCAGTGCCCGCAGCGCGGGGTTCTATCCAGGTGCCCAAGTGGGCAGTTCTAGCTCGATCGACCAAGTTGGACTTACCGAAATAACCCTCCGGCTTACGGGTGACTTTCGCAG
>MGOM01000076.1:1483-8059 GCA_001797105.1 Chloroflexi bacterium RBG_19FT_COMBO_62_14 | reverse complement strand
CCGTTTCGCGTTCCCAGGCAACACCCTTCGCCAGCTCTTGGCGGCGCTGGTCAGGGAGTTTGACCTGGGCGATCGGCTCATGGCAGGCGACGAACTGAGGCCCTATGTCCAGGTAGTGATCAACGGTCGTTTCTCGTATCTGGTTGGTGGACCCGAGGCAAAGATTCCGGATGGGTCGACGGTGACGTTCTTTGCCTGCGGCGGCGTCCTGACGCCAGTGCCTCTTCCCCCGGGAACGACGCTAAAGCACCTGGGACCTCATCGGCGGCGAGATCAGCCGTCAAAGTAGATCTCAATGCACAGAAATGTGACGGCGGAGACGTTCCTCCGCCGTCGCCCAGCTTCCACTGACTTGGCTTGCTCTGAAGCTAGAGGATCTCAAGCTCCTTGAGTTTGCTTTCTGGGACCACCCCATTCTCCCAGCCGCGTTCGGCATAGTATTCGACGAGCATCTCATCCAGCTCACACACATGACCTTTGGAGCCTGGGCCGTCGGAAGGCTCCTTCAGGAAGCGTTGTGGCAGATAGTCAGATCCTTCACCGAATCCATTCAGGTTGTTGTAGTGGCGCTCCAAGTTGTAGACGCGCTCCCCGACCTTCAGCAATCCGGCTGCATCCATCTCGTTGCCGGTGATGGCGGCGTATTGTTCGGCGAATGCATCCAGGCTCTCGGAGAAGGTTGCGAACTTGCACACGTCCAGGCAATCTGTTAGTGCATGGACGTTTTGGAAGACTACGGTGAGCTTGCCTTTGCCCTTAACCTCGAGCGGATCAGTCACTTCGGCCGGTCCAAGCACATTTCCGACGACTTCAGCCGCCGGCGTATAGCCGCGCAGGTGGCAAGCGCCCCGGTTGGAGGTGGCGTATGCGATGCCCATCCCTTTGATGCCGCGCGGGTCATAGGCCGGTATGGACATGCCCTTAACCGACATGGAAATCTCCGGGGCGCCCCATTTCTCGGCTGCACGCGCCGGGGAATTGGCGATGTCATCTCCAATGCCCTCGCGATAGGTAATCTTCCGCAGCAGCCCGAGCATCCCCGCTGAGTCACCCCAGGCCAGACCATCGCCATCGAGCAGACCGCGCTCTGTCGCTTCCATGGTAACCGAGAGCGCGTTTCCGGCCTCGATGGTGTCCAGGCCGAAGTCGTTGCAGCGATCGATCAGCGCCGCCAGCGCACTGGCGTCACTCATGTCGCAATTGGCCCCAAACGCCCAGGCCGACTCATACTCGACGCTCTCCATGTGCAGTCCAGCGTGAGGACCCTCGGTGATTTCTACTTCCTTCTTGCAGGCCACTGGGCAGGCGTGGCAGGTGGGATCCCCAACCAGGATGGTTTCCTGGATGGTCTCTCCGCTGATCTTCTCGTGTGGTTCGAAGTAGGAGGATTTGGCGTTTCGAGTGGGCATGCCTCCGATCGCATTGACCATGTTCATCAGCACGTTAGTGCCATAGACAGAGAGGCCGCCTTTCTTTGGGGAGGTCACGACGGCTTCGTTCATGAGCTGACTCAGCCCCCTGGCGTGAGCCTCTTTGAAGGCTTCGTTGTTGAATGGCCGTGGTCGATCGTCGTGCACGCCTCTTACCACGACCGCCTTAAGGTTTTTGGAGCCCATGACAGCGCCAGTGCCGCCTCGGCCAGAAGCCCGGTCGTGCTCGTTCACGATGCAAGCGAACGAGACCAGGTTCTCGCCAGCTCGGCCTATGGTCATCACCGACAGGTCCTTCTCGCCATGCACCTCCTGCAGCGCCTTCACGGTCTCGTGGACGCTCTTTCCCCACAGGCCGGAGGCATCACGAAGGCTCAGTTCTCCGCCTTCGACATAGGCATACATGGGCTTGTCGCACTTGCCTTTGAATACAATGCCATCCAGGCCAGCCCACTTGAGCCTCGCGCCGGACCAGCCGCCGTGGTGCGAGTCGACGATCGTTCCTGTCTGCGGCGATTTGGTACAGACGGCGAGGCGCCCGCTCAGGTTCACATCGGTGCCGCTGAGCGGGCCGGTCATCATGCACAGGATGTTATCGGGACTGAGCGGTTCCACCTGCGGTCCGTTATCGAACACATACTTGGCGCCCAATCCTCGGCCGCCGATGTACTTGCGAGCATTTTCCTCCTCGATCGGTTTGTACTCGGATTCGCCGGTGGCCAGATCAACCCAGGCCACGCGGTTGCGGTAGCCGCCGAAGTTCATGTCACACTCCTTCCTGTCAGGTTTCTGCTGCTATCGGATGAGCAGGATGCGCCGACGACCAGCCGCGCTGATACCCCCCTGCCCTCAGCGCGTGGCCGGCCCGGTTCGCAAGGCCCTCATCGATTGGCTGGGATGCCAAAGAAGGATCCCCCGACACTTTCATTCTAGCGGAAAACGAATGGCGACGTCAATCGGTAGCTCTGGACCAAGCGGCATGAGGCATGTCCGAGGCCGGGCCTGAGTGGTGGTGGACAAGGTCTTGGTCAGGCTGAGGTGTGCCGGACGGCTGGCGCCGCGTTTCCCAATCCTGCTATGATGGAGATGGGAGGGGGGATGGGGATTCGCCTGAAGAATGGTGATCAGGTGTGCATTGTCGGCGGTGGCCCGGCCGGCAGCTTCGCCGCGCTCCACCTGCTGCGACTGGCCCGCAAAGCGAACCTCGATCTCCAGGTCTTGATCTTCGAACGCCGCAACTTCTCGACGCCGGGGCCGGCCGGCTGCAATCGCTGTGCCGGGGTGCTATCTTCGCGCCTGCTACACGGGCTTGAAACCCTGGGATTGAGCCTGCCGGCGGAGGTCGTCCAGGCTTCGATACACGCTTACACCGTGTACCTGGACGGAGAGCCCACCTCGGTCGAGCAACCTGATCCCGGGCGCGGGATCGTCAGCGTCTACCGGGGCGGCGGTCCCCGCCTTTCGCCCAACGGGCCTGTGGCCAGCTTCGATCGCTTCCTGTTGGATCAGGCGATCGAATCGGGCGCTCAGCTGATCCCGCGCTTCGTCCGCAGAATCACGTGGGAAGGCCGGCCGATCGTCATGATCTCGGGGAAATCCTATCCCGCCGACCTCCTGGTCCTGGCCACCGGCATCAACGGGCGTTCGCCGCTGGATCGAGCATTCGGCTACCAGCCTCCGCCGACGCAGATCATGGCCCAGGACGAGGTGCTGCGCCCCCCCGAATGGCCGGACAACCGTGTCAGCGCCTATTTCCGAGACCCACCCGGCCTGACTTTCGGGGCTTTAATCCCAAAGGGCGACTATCTCAACATCTCGCTCCTCGGCCGCGGCCTGAGCACTGAAGCCGTGGCGGAATTCCTTGAAGCCCAGGGCCTGGCAGCATCGTTGCTGCCGGGAAGCCTGTGCGGCTGCACGCCCCGCATCGCCGTCGGCAGCGCCAGAGGCTTTTATGGCGATCGCTGGGTGGCGGTCGGCGATGCCGCCGTGACCCGTCTCTACAAGGACGGCATCGGCTCCGCCTACCATACAGCCCAGCGCGCCATGCAGGTCGCCGTTGGCGAGGGGATTGCCGCCGCCGACTTCAGGCGCGGTTTCCTGCCCCTCTGCAAATCGATTTCCCGCGACAATTCCTACGGTCGGAGACTCTTCAATCTGTGGGCACTGACGCTCCGCTCGGCTCGGTTGCTCCAGGCCTGGCGACGCGCCACGCAAAGCGAAGCTAGACTAAATCCTGAGGGACGGATTCACGCCCGAGTGCTGTGGGGAATGATGACCGGCGACGAAGCCTACCGCGAGCTGTTCTGGCTGGCGGTCAGTCCGAGGGCCGCCATGAGTGTCATGAAAGAACTGTGGCAGCCACGTGACTGACCTGCGCCACCTATCCCTCGGCCCCCTACAAGACGGGGCCCGGGTCATCATCCTCGGAGGCGGGCCCGCGGGGGTCGCTTGCGGTCTAAGGCTTCGACGGCGGGCTGAGGCCCTCGGGCGCCGCCTCACGGTGACAATCATTGAAGGCAAAGATTTCACCAGCGAAAGCCACTACAACCAGTGCATTGGCGTGCTCTCGCCGCCTCTGCCCGCCTTGCTCGAAGAAGATCTGGGCATCGACTTCCCTTATCATCTGACGCGCGGCGAGATCCGGGAGTACGTGATTCACGCCTCGCGCCATCAATTGCGTTTGCCTGACGAAGCCTCACCTTCGATCGCCTTGCGCCGGGTCCAATTCGACTCCTACATGATGGAGCAGGCAAGACAACGCTGCGTGGCAATCGTCCCGGCACAGGCTATGGATCTCGAGCTTCACGCTCAGGCTGTCCTGGTCTACACGGACAGTCAGCCGGTCGAAGGGGATGTGGTCGTGGGGGCCTTCGGTCTGGATGAGGGCACCGCCACCCTCTTCGCCCGCCACACGAGCTATCGGCAACCGGAGGCGTTAAGCTCGGTGGTGACCAAATATCACCCCGGTGATCACGCCATGGCTGCATTCGGCCCACGCATTCATGCCTTTCTGCCAGCCGAGGCGCCCATTGAATTTGCAGCCGTCACGCCTAAGGGAAACCACCTGGCGATCAACATCGCCGGGCGTGACGTCGATGCCGTGCGCATGCGAGCCTTCCTGAAGGAAGGGACGGTGCGTGCAGTCTTGCCGAACCTTGACCAGGCCGGCCAGAGTGATCCCCATGATCTTCGATTCTACAAGGGCCGCTTCCCCATCTCGCAGGCAAAGGGCTATTACGGCGATCGCTACGTCATGGTCGGCGATTCTGCGGGGCTGGTGCGCGCCTTCAAGGGGAAAGGGGTGACCTCCGCTGTGCAGACTGGCATCCGGGCCGCCGACGCCATGTTCGACGTGGGGATTTCGCGCCAGGCCTTTGAGGCCGGATACCATAAGGCTAATCTTGACATCCTGCGGGATCTTCCCTATGGGCATGCTATGCGGCTGGCAGTGATCGTCATGGCACGCACCGGGATGATGGACGCCGTCATCAGGGCCGCCGACCAAGAACCACGCCTTCGCCGGGCGCTGCTGGGGGCTGTCTCAGGGCATGAATCCTACCGCCAGGTATGGAGCGATGGCCTGGCGCCGCGCAGCCTGGCTGCCGTCGTCCGCCGACTGATCATCAGATAGCTAGATACACCTGGCACCTGTGTCAATTCAGGCGAGGTTGCGCCTCGCGGGCTTTGTTCCGGCGCCGACCGGTGCTCGGGCGGGAGGCCGGCGGCGGGAAGCCGATCCCCGGCGCGGCGGGAGTTGCCAGAGGATGGGCCCCAGCCTGTCGCCCAGGCGCCGGGCGCGTCCGAGAAAGCGCTCCAGCGCCTCTTGATCGACTTTCAGCCGTTTGATGTGGGTGAGGTAGCGGTTGGCTTTCACCGCACAGATGAATCCGGGGGGAGCCTGCGCCCGCCAGGCCGAAGGCAACTAAAACACCGACAAACGCTCGATCGTGCGCGGAGCTGAGCCACCTCGTGGTTTTGCCTTGAGGGCAGCTCATGTCGGGTGCATCATAGCTCCTATTCCGGTCGCCCGGCAATCCCCGCAGCCGTGGCGGGTCGCCACAACGTCCCGAACACATTGGTCGGAGTACTTCCACCTCTTCAAGCAGTTCGGTCTCCCTCCCCGCCCAGGAAGCTATTCCCCTTCCTCGACGTCATCTGTATGCTGGAGCCGACACACGGAGGAGACTCCTATATCCAAGCGAGCGATGTGGTTCCTTGGAGGCGGGCTGGGCTTGATCAAGGGCCGTCCCAGAGACCCCGGTGGATTTGGCGGTGGAGGGGTGAGAACCGACGACTCTAGTAGCCCTGCCGCGGGTAGGGACACATGTCTTGAGGCTCGAGGGAGCGGCCGTATACGCCGTAATGGCCCGTTCCGAATGGGTCAAGAATCTCACCGGCCCGACTCGAAGCGTAGTCAATCGCCGCGCTGCAACCGTCAGAGTAGCTTCCCTCGCCTGAGAAGGCGCCCCAGAAGGCAGCCGCAAGCTGCGCGTATGGACCGCCGGGGGAGTCGGTTGCGATCCGCTGTAGGAGCGAGTCGGAGACAAGTTGGGCCCCGGCCTTATTCCGCTGTACTGCATGAGTCAGCATGATGCGATAGCGGCCGTAGGCGTCGATCCGAGAACGCTCGTCCGGGTCGGCCACGGGCGTCGCGCCGGGGCCGGGGTCAAATCCCGGATACCAACCCAACAGCGCTTCATCGAAGACCGCCTGCTGGTAGAAGGCCAGCGCCTGATCCAGATCCCCCTGTTCGAAGGCGAAATCACCGAGCATGAGGGCCTGTATTCGGTAGGTGGGATCCGGAACGTAGGCGATTGCAGATCGTTCATAGACCGAACCGTTCCACGCCCACACCTCATGCCGCTCGACGGGCTCGGTGATGGCCTTGCCCGCTTTGGGCAGCCCGCTCACCAGGATGAGCTCGTACAGACCGTCCCCCTCGAGGTCGCCGAGGCTTGGCTCTGCCCCTTGCAGCGTCAGATTGTAGACAGTGGTGAGCAAGATATCGTCATAGACTTCGATCAGGCTTCGGAATTCTCCGGCCACATCTTCGGCAAGATACACCTCGGAGAAGGTCTCCCAACGAACGACGAATAGAACATCGGCGATGCCGTCCCGATTCAGGTCCTTGACCTCCAGGATCTCC
>MGOM01000076.1:0-1473 GCA_001797105.1 Chloroflexi bacterium RBG_19FT_COMBO_62_14 | reverse complement strand
CTCCCTGCACCGGCACGGCGAAACAGGACGTGCGGCTCGAACCTCCCTTCGTCTTCGATGAACGCCATCACGTGAGCCTCGCCGAAGCCGCCGCCATAGGGGAGTGTGATGCTCACGAGAAGATCCAGCTCACCATCCGCATTCAAGTCGGTCGCCAAGACTTGTGAGAATGGAGGCTCGTTGGTCAATCCCCAGACATCGCCGCACACGTTGGCGAGGATCTCCATGAGCTCGACAAATCCCCCGCCCTGGTTCAAGAAGGCCGTAACGGCCTCATCAAACGGGAGTTCAGTATCCATGATCGGCGACAGCGCCGCCTGGTCCCAACAATCGGGGGCAGAGAGGGTCCCCGGGATCGGGCTCGTGAAGGGCGGTGAGGTCCCTGTCGAAGGGCGTAGCCCCTGAGTAGGTCCCGCGCTTGTCTCGCTGGCTTGGTCGAGGATCGCGGTGGGGATCTCGGTCGGGGGCTCAGGAGACTGAGCTCCTCTGCACGAGGCGAGAGACACAGCACACGCGAGGATGCCGAGCGTTATTGTGCGAAGTGGCTTTGAGCTCATGCCTTCCCCCGTTGACTATGGATGAACAAACGCCCGAGAACGGCACTCACATCCAAAGGAGACTCATCATACAACGAGGGATCGGGCGAATCAAATGGCGGGGCTCATCGGTGCCCATCGGTCTGACATGCCGGCAACGAATAGCAGGGTTTGTTGTTGTCCAAAGCGCTGGCGAACTGGGGGTATAAGAGCAACCCGATAAAATCCGGTCTCGAGGTGCCGGTAGAGTCGACGGTGGAGGAGTAGGGACCGCTAGACCAGGTCCGAGATGGCGACGTTTCGCGCGAAGGGATTGGCGAAGCGCACCCCCTCAAAGGATGCCGCGTCCTGGAAGTGCTCACTCTAGATCACGGGAACCTGATTAAGCCGAGCCGTAGCCCAGATCTGCGCATCCCAGTAGGAGAAGCCGTGCTCTCGCACGCCACGAGATGCCTCTAGCACGATCATGGGCGTGAGATCGAGCACGCGGAATGAGCGCGAAAGCAAATCCAACTGCCGGGAAGCGTCCTGCTCGGCGAGGAGCGGCCTCCTCCCACGGGTCGCCACGACGAAGAACTCGGCCAGGCACTGAACGCTCAACCGCCCCTGCTGGGTCGACTGTAGGTAATCCATGACTTCGATCGCCCGGGCGGCCTTCTCGGGTTCGCCCGGATCGTGTGCGTACACGAGGATATTGGTGTCAATCAGAACGGCCGCCATGACGGTCCATCCGGTCTTTGTACAGGTCTTTGCGTTTCCAGCTCCGTGGTACCTTCTTTTTCCTCCTTGCGCGGTGAAGCGCGCGCATAAAGGTCAAGGCATGCTCCCAGGCTAAGGGGTCAAGGCCAAGGCTCGGAGAGGCTCCCGCCATCTCACGTTCAAGCGCATTGCGGATGATCTCGGCCTGGCTGATGCCGCGGCTCTCGGCGATCCGCCT
>MGOM01000075.1:30382-30524 GCA_001797105.1 Chloroflexi bacterium RBG_19FT_COMBO_62_14 | reverse complement strand
CAGGGTGCTGTGGAGGGATGGAGTCCTCCTACAGCGTCCTTCGGCTTGGCTCCCTGGCCTGCCTGCTTGCCTGCACTGGTGCTCTTCCGGTGTCCCGGTGCCCTTCCGGGGCACCCGAACCCGTGTGAAGGGTGTCCTTGTG
>MGOM01000075.1:29549-30292 GCA_001797105.1 Chloroflexi bacterium RBG_19FT_COMBO_62_14 | reverse complement strand
GATGGAGTCTTCCCACTGCGTCCTCGATCTGCGTCAGAAGGGACATGAAACAGATCGGTCCTTCACTCGGACGGGCCTCGGCTTTCGAAGCTGAACGAGCCGGCGTTGACGCCGTTCACTCGCACGGAGTAATCACCGTGCAGGAACCCTACGCTGTTGAGCGGGATCGAGATTCGATACACCAATTCCGCCCTCTGGCAGTCCTCGCCGAACTCCCCTCCCCGGATCTCGATCGTGATCTGGCCTTCTTCGACCGTGTTGGTGATCGAGGTCAGCTGCGAGCACGTGCTCGGGAGACGATATTCGACCACGACCGCCAGCGGGATGGGCGACCCCACGCCCTGCTCGATTCTAGCCAGGTCGATACTCACCCGGTCGCCCTGCGGGGCCTGGGGGCTGCCGCAGCCGGCCAGGATCGCACTCACGGCGACGAATGCGATCAGCAATGAACTGCGATTCATGGACACCTCCGGGCTGTGGATCGTGTGCGATTGGCGATGACTCGAAGGGCTGGCAACTCGTCAGCTCGCTTCAGCGAAGTCTTTGAAGCTCTGCATGAGCTGTTGGGTCTGCTTGGGGAAAGCCCCGCGCATGAAGGGTGCTATCAGCCGCATCAAGCCGCTGAACTGAAATTCGGTCTCGACCCCCCAGCGGGTCTTCTTGGGGCTGAACGCCACAAAGTGGTTGTTGGCCCAGTTCATCTCCCCCTTGGCTTCGTACATCCCGGAGAACTCGTCCGGCAG
>MGOM01000075.1:29345-29526 GCA_001797105.1 Chloroflexi bacterium RBG_19FT_COMBO_62_14 | reverse complement strand
TCATCTCGATCTTACGTCCCCTCTCGTCGAAGAGCAGCCGGGACTTGGCGCCGGGTCGGCCCGGTTCTCCGCTGAGAGGCTCGAAGCTCTTCAATCCCGGCTGCCACTTGGCCAGGTTGTCCGGATCATCGAACAACTCGATCACCCGCTCGCGCGGCAAGTCGATGACTACCTCACAGGC
>MGOM01000075.1:28837-29327 GCA_001797105.1 Chloroflexi bacterium RBG_19FT_COMBO_62_14 | reverse complement strand
CTTCAGATGCCGATCATCATGAGGATGACGACGGACGGTGGACGACAGACGCTAGACGGGAGACCGGAGACGGAGGACCGGCAGACCATCGTCCGTCGTCTGCCGACTGCCGTCCCGACCGCGCTATTCGGCCAGCGCCACGACTTCGCCATGCTCGTCGAGACCGGCCCGCCAGGAGATCCTCAGACCGGCGCGGCGTGCGGCCGAGGCGAGGAGTACCACGCCCAGCGCGATCACAATCAGATTCAAGCAGTCTTCGGTGATCAGGGAAACCGTGCGGTCGACTTGCAGGAAGTGCTGATCGGCCAGCACGACTGCGCCTAGGCTAACGTTCATCGCCGCCCAGTCGAACGCGGTTGTGTAAGATCTGCGAGATCGACCGGGGCAAGTGCATCCTCGTGGCGGATACTCACCCATCAGGCCCTCACCTTGCCCACGTACACCCTCGATCCCCTCACTCATTGGGTCAGCGGCCGCTGGCCGATCCATT
>MGOM01000075.1:28468-28797 GCA_001797105.1 Chloroflexi bacterium RBG_19FT_COMBO_62_14 | reverse complement strand
CCGAGCCAATCCGGGAGAACAAGCTGGCACCGACCGACGGGCTGTCAGGCAGATGAGCTGCCGAGCGGGTTGGGACGCTCCTGCCGGCGGCCCATTAGAGTATTCTGCCCGAAACGCATTAGATCTGGAATGGCGCGATCTTCGTCTGCAGCCCCTTCGTTTGACCTCGTCTTCCCTGCTGGCCATGGCCGGAGAACTCAAGATCCGCCCCGGATCGAGGCATGTCGCGCGAGGATGGGGAAGTTACGGGCCCGACTGCGATACTGGGGAAACTCCCGGCCGCGCGCATTGGTCGCGCGGTCACCACGAACCAAGCCTTCTCAGCCACT
>MGOM01000075.1:28021-28377 GCA_001797105.1 Chloroflexi bacterium RBG_19FT_COMBO_62_14 | reverse complement strand
AACCACGAGGATCTTGACGAGGCTTCTCTGGATCGGATACGGAATGGACTCGCGAAAGAGAACCCAAGAACCAACAACTGAAAGGATGATCAACATCGGGCTGAAGTCCATGAGGTAGCGGCTGTTTACCAAGAAGTACAGAAGCAGCGGCATACCGACAAGCAGCCCCGCCAGGAGTATTGTCATATCTATTCTTCGAAGGGACTTGTCTTGCTCGTCTGGACGATCCTCCGTGTGACAGACCAGATGCGCTATCAGAATGCCGGCAAAGAGAATGAACGGCGCTGCCACTACCAGGCCGGTGATGCCCTCAACGACGTGCGAATCAGGGACATCGAGCCGGTCCAGGAACAGTG
>MGOM01000075.1:25616-27970 GCA_001797105.1 Chloroflexi bacterium RBG_19FT_COMBO_62_14 | reverse complement strand
TCTTGCTGGCGGGCGTTGCCAGGTAGTAGAGCACGTTCGGGGCGAAGTACGCCAGGTTGAGAAACTGCCCGTTCTCCATGAGGTAGTATTGGTCGCGGAGGTTTAGCGAGTACCGGATCCCCGTCTCTAGGACGCTCCCGAATCGAACATAGTTGTAGTAGCCGAGCAGCACTCCGGCCATCCCCAGCGGCAGGAGGAGCAAGGCCGCTCGTTCGACCGCCGCGCGCGCCAACGGCCGGTATCTTCGGAGAATCCCCCAGATTGAGGCAAGCGTGAGGACCGCCACCCCGCCGGCAAGATTGATTCTGGATCCGAGGGCGAGTGCCCAAAGAAGACCGGCAACGGCAAACCTCCACTTGCGTGTCTCGGATCCGGCGATCGCAGGCAGGGAAAAGAAGAGCCCGCCCAAGAGGAACGCTTGGCCGCATGAGATCGCCGCCGAATAGATTGCCGCCCAACTCAGCGCCCAGAGCATGGGATGCGCTGTACCGGCGACAATGATCCCCAGGGCAAGCATCCAGGCCGGCAGGCTTGAGAAGAACGCGCGATGGAGATGAAGCAGGATAAGCGCGGCGAACAAAGATATGCCGGCTACCCCCGCGAATGTGATGTATTGGTCGCCTATGGCGTGACCTGTCACAGACATCACGGGCGCGATCAGGACTGCGGGGACGGGTCCGTAGTAGAGGTAGAAATGCTCCTTGAAGTACGAGAAATCGACGACATAGGCGAGCATGAGCCCAAGCTTTACGTGCCGGTAGGGATCTTTCACTTCGGCAAACCCCGCTGGCGGGTCGACGCGAAGTTCGGTGCGCCCATCCAGGAATGCTTCAGCCAGCAAAGAGTAGTAACTCGTCGTCCGTGGCCAAGACGTCATCTGGCCCATGCTGACGAACCAGACATAAGAAATCCATACCGCGATCAAGAGCGGAGGAACAAGATACAGGTACTTCAAATCTGCGGGGCGAACCGCAAGCGCCCTTGTCCAAGATCCACCAAGAGGCGTGATGCGCGAACGGGGGCCGGGGATATGGGTGAGCGGAGCGGCGGACGAAGCGGAGTTCGCCGGCTGCCTGAATGGCTCGGCAATAACGTCGCCTTGGCTCCCGCTCGCCGGGGGCGGCTTGGGATGGGGAAGGGTCTGCCGAGTCAGCCGGATGTCCAGTGCGCGGATGAGGCGTGAGGCCACCGGAAACCCAAGGCCAACTAAGCCGACGGCGAGAAGGGCTTGCCTGAATGGACCCCACTTCTGATCAGGATCCAGTCCGGTGCCGCCCGCCGTGAGCGAGGCGACAACGGCGGCGAAGAAGGCCACACGAAGGAGCCATCGCAAGACAGAACAGATAGTCGCTCTCAAGGGCTCAAGCCATCCAATCGGGTTTCGTCTTCGGCAGAGATGATTGATCGACAATCAGGACAAATCAGAAGTCGAGCGGGGGCAAACCCCTGCTCACTGCGCGTCCTGCCTGAGCCAGGGTTGCTAGATCCTCATTCGATGACGATGTTCCTTGAGATGATCCCCGGGCGAACCATTGTAACTTCCAGTGCGGGAGCCTTCTTCCCGACCGCCGCCAGACCGGCGAGGAGGCGAAGTTCCACTCCACAGAGCCCACTCTCTAGCCCCGGTGCAGGCTCGATCGTCGGGATCAGCCCAGCCTGGCAGTAACGGGGACGAGGCCGACGAGAACCACCCTGCCCCTCCAGGCTCCAGGCCGTCGGCGCGATCCTCGCTGTGACGAGTGGAGAGTCCACGTACTCTCCCTGCTCTCTTTTCCCACCTGTAAAGGGGGCACCGTTGGTGGGCTACCCTGCTATCGTCCGTCGTCCGTCGTCTGTCGTCCCCACTCCATCGTCCGTCGTCAATCACTCCTCGGCCCCGGACAGCGCCACCGGATTAGATCGTCGGCGGTCTCGACGATCGTCTCCTCCACCGGGACGAACTCGATCCCCAACTCCAGTCGCACCTTGCGATTGTGGTAGCGCCTCAACCTCCCGAGTTGGCTCCGTAGGACGTCCGAGTAGCGGCTGTTGGGGCTCACCGGAGCAGCGATGACGATGGGCCCACCGAACGGAAGCGCCTTGCCTATCCGTGCGGCCGTCGATCTCCTTCGTGTTCTTGCTGCGCAACCCACGTGGTCAGGGCATCGGTGTAATCAGGCCTTGCATGACATTCGAGAACACGTTGCCGATCGCCGGGCCCAGGAGGGCCAGGGAGAGGATCATGATGCAGGCAACGAACACAAGGATCAAAGCCAAGAACGCCAAACTGGAAGCGGCGGCCTTGCCCCAGCCGAAACGGTGAACGGACTTGACGGCGAGCACGTTGAGGAACAAGCCATAAATCCCCAGAGGGG
>MGOM01000075.1:25287-25585 GCA_001797105.1 Chloroflexi bacterium RBG_19FT_COMBO_62_14 | reverse complement strand
CAGAGGGGCGAGGTAGGCCGCGAGGGCGTAGGAAAGCTCAGGAAAGGTCCCGGTCCCGCCCAGGGCGCGTGCCACCAGGTGGCTGATCCCCGCCGTGATCAGTAGCCCGATGATTCCAAAGACCGCGCTGAAAGGCACCCCGCACACAAAAAGGAGGAGTGGGAGCCCGACCCCGGGGGCGATGTTTAGATTCTGTTCCGCGCCGAGGTTGGAGAGGCTCCCGGAGAGGTAGACCCCCAGAAAGGAGAAGATCGAAGCGATAAAGGTGCCGAGAAAGATCCACGTACAGGCTCGCCCC
>MGOM01000075.1:24676-25248 GCA_001797105.1 Chloroflexi bacterium RBG_19FT_COMBO_62_14 | reverse complement strand
GCCTCCGAAGGCTTCGTGAGCGCCTTCAGCCAGACCTCGTTCCAGGATTGCGACGAAGTTACCATGGCATCGGGCGGTTGGGCTGATTCGATGGACATGCTATCCTCCTCTTTTCTACTCGATCCGGACCCTGACAAGCTCAACAGTGGGTAGGCTCACAAGGATACAGGCAAACCCCTTGCTTGTCATCCGAGCCCGGGAGGGGCTCGGGTGATTCACCCCTCCCTACCTCCCGATGCGGATGCAATCCACGCCTCACCCTGGAGCACGAGGCCGAGGGCGATTCCCGCCCGCCCTGACAGTGAGACATCGAACGGTCAGAGACTGATTGACCGACCGGCATCGCCGACGACAGCGGCTGGGCGGACCCAACGCGGCTTCGTGACAGTTCTTTGCTCCTGCGCTGACGAGGATTGGGGTCGCGGCAGCGGTGGGAGGCGATGGTCCGGACATGATTCCAGTCCTCGTCGAATCGGGCAAGACATGGCGCGCTCCCCCCTTTCGACAACCCGCGAGGACAGCCCGCGATCCAGCATTCGGGTGATCTTGAGACGACGGCCACGCTCGTCGGA
>MGOM01000075.1:24532-24662 GCA_001797105.1 Chloroflexi bacterium RBG_19FT_COMBO_62_14 | reverse complement strand
TGGCGTGATCCCGAATCGCGCGACATTCGGCGCCGGGGTAGGCGGCGCCGAATGTCAGATGGGCGCGAGATGCATTCCGCTTGATCTTCAGATTCCGGGAGCGGCTGGAGCCTGGACCGGCCGCTCGCCT
>MGOM01000075.1:24168-24384 GCA_001797105.1 Chloroflexi bacterium RBG_19FT_COMBO_62_14 | reverse complement strand
CATCAGGCTCCGGCCCTGTCGGGTCTCGAGCGTGAACGACCGGTTCTCGATCGCGGTGATCACTCCGATCGCCCTGACGTCCGGCCGATCTTCGGCATTCCCCGCCGCCACCAGCAGCGCGTTCAACTCGCCGCCAGTTCCCTTCAACCCTTGTACAAGCGCCAGCATGCCGGCTTCCAGATCGTCGATCCCCTCGATGCTGTCGTCCCGGCTGAT
>MGOM01000075.1:23602-24005 GCA_001797105.1 Chloroflexi bacterium RBG_19FT_COMBO_62_14 | reverse complement strand
TCGCCCGATGAGCCGAGTTTTCCGGCGACGATCACCGGCATCCCCGCTTCGAGGTCAGCTAGATCCTCGATCTCGCCCTCACGGCTGCGGAACTGCGTGGTATCAGACACGATCACCGTCAGCTCCCCTTTCCGCAGAGTGTCGATCGTGAACGAGCTCGCCCCAAGATCGACGTCGACGATCTTGCCCGCGGCGCGCACGCTGTCGGGCGGCTGCTCGTCGGCGGCATAGGCCACGCCTGTGCCCAACACCATCATGCTCACTACGGTCGCAATCAGAATGCCGCGTTTCTTCCACATGACCATCCTCCTTTGCCTGCAAGACTGCCTTGATCATCCGGCGGAGAAGTTGTGGGGATGCGGTCGCGGTGTAAACAGTCTGTAAAACTTTGGCGGGAAGCCAT
>MGOM01000075.1:21198-23587 GCA_001797105.1 Chloroflexi bacterium RBG_19FT_COMBO_62_14 | reverse complement strand
CGATCCCGTTCTGGTGCGACCTCCACCACTTGACTTTGAAACGCGAGTGACGTCAATCGCGGGGGAATTCGACTTCTTCTTTGCCGGCCAGCTTATCGTACATGCGCTGGATGACGATCTCGAAATGTTGAGGACGGTGGACGAAGTCGAGGTCGTCGGTGCGGATGCTCAAAACCGGGCATAAGTCAAAGCGCTCAAGCCACTCATCGTACAGGCGTTCGAGCAATCCCAGGTATTCGGCGGTGACGCCGGCTTCGATCGCCCGCCCGCGCGCGCGGATCCTCTCCAGAAGGACCGGGACCGGGGCGCGCAGGTAGAAGAGCAAATCGGGTGTCGGGAGACTGTCGACGACGAGCTGGTAGACCTTGCGGTAGGCGTTGTGGTCCCGTTCCGTGACGTTACCCAGCTCCAGGCTGGCTCGAGCGAAGATCTCGGCGTCCTCGTAGATCGAGCGATCGACGATCGCCGATCCCGGAGAGCGGGCGATCGCCAGGTGTTGCTCCGCCCGATGACCGAGGAAGAAGATCTGAAGGTGGAAGGCCCACGATCGCATGTCGGCGTAGAAGTCTGCCAGGTAGGGGTTGTCTTCGACCGATTCGTAGGCAGTGGACCAGCCCAACCGCTTGCCGAGCAACTCCGTTAGAGAGGTCTTGCCTGAGCCGATGTTCCCGGCCACGAGAACAAATCGCTTCGTCATATTGCCTCACGCCGTTGTTTGGAAGGGTATCGATTCGGCCCCCACCGTCAAGCGGGGTCAGGGGGATCGTCAAATGGAAGTTGATGGGTTCACGAACTGCGGTGGGCTCCGCGGAACGCCGGGGCGATCGGATCGAGATTGGGCGGGCCTTAGAACAGACCTCCCAGCGAACTGTCGTCCAGCATCTGAAGCCGTACCATGAGCTTGCTTGCCTGTTCGCTGGCCAGGTTCAGACGCTTGAAATGCGGATCGGTGGCGCCCTCAAGCGTATCTTGGGCGCCGGTGAGCTGCGGGATCGCCACGCGCTGGAGGTAGTCGACCAGCTCGTCCATCGACTCAAACTGGCGGAGTCTGTCGGTATCGAGCATCGTGCGCAGATCGACGAGCGACGCTTTCGAGCGCTCAACAGCTTCCTCGACGTCTTCGGTAGCCTTGAGCAGGTCGCCGATCCTCTGGATGCCGTCCAACATTTCGCGGAAGCTGATCATAACGGCCCTCCCCCCTGATTGCCTGTCAACCCCCCGGGTCTTATCCCAACAGCTTCCACCATGATACACGACAATCCCTGGGGCGCTGGCCGCGGCGCGCCGTGGAGGGGGCCCGGGGAGGTGGCCGGCCCTGCACAGCATCCTGCCTGCCCAGGGCGCCCTAGAAGATCACTAGGACAGGCAGGCCAGGGAGCGAGAACGAGGCCCGCAAGGCCGAGTGAAGTCGAAGGACGCCGTGGGAGGACTCGCACACGCCGCCCCTTCGACTTCGGCCTCGTTGCAGGCCAGCTTGATCTTCATCAGGAGACCGCGTGTCGGACATGTACCCGCAACGAGCTACTCCGGCCTCTCGCTCAGGGTGCTTGGAGGGGCCAAGGCGGAGCGCGTGCCGAGCCGGCGGAGCCACGCATCAGCCAAGAACGCGGTCATCATCCAGCCCGCCAGCCGAACCTGGAGGCTGATCTGGAACGCGTGGCGCTCGACCTCGATCGCATCCCCGTGCCACACGACGAACATCATCGGGTACACGGTGATCAAGAGCAATGCCGGTATGGCCCATTCCGGACCCAGCCCTTCAATCCTGCCGAGGATGATGGCGGCCACGATCAGCACCCCCAACCAGGGGAGCACGATCGCCAGCGGCAATGGAAAGAACACTTGCGAGAACAGGCCGAGCCAGATGGGGATCGAGTAATCATCCGCCCGATACTCGGTTGAGAGCGGGCTAATCAGGTTCCGAGCGCGGTCGATCGGAGCCATCAGAGAAGCGGCAGGCCTCGAGAGCAAGTAGCGGTAATACGTGACTTTCCCTGCCCTCTCCACCCACTGGACGAGGTGTTGTGCTTCCTGGCTGGTCTCGAGCGCGGCGAAGAAACCCCGGCGCGGCTTGGTCAGCAGGTCGATTGTCGCCTCGTCGGCAGGCATCCCACGTGCGGCGAAGAACTCTCGTGCCGCGGGATCTGGGCCGATCCGCATGTGGAGAACGTTGAAGAACGGGAATTCCCAGCGTTTGCCCTGGTTCGACGTGTAGTTCTGAACGACGAAGAGAGCCAGCAAGAGCGACGCCACAAGGACATAGGGCCTGAGCGCCACCCGCCGGCGGACCGACTTGAGCAGCAGCCCCGCCAGCATGAGGACGGCATAGAACGCCAGGAAGAAGGCGTTGGTGTCTCGGGCGAATGAATACAGGATGATGATCGCCCCC